>CAZOJZ010000363.1:0-9252 GCA_964580205.1 uncultured Roseivirgaceae bacterium | reverse complement strand
TCCCGGTTAAACAAGTAATGCCAATCGAATTGCTCAATGGGTTTTGTAGTATCTTTGGCCTGCCATCCCAGGCCCAGGTGCCATTTCCCTACCACACCTGTGCGATAACCATGGCTTTTTAAAAATGATGCCACCGTTACCTGGTCAGGTTTGATCAAAGGAGGTGAATACCCCCAGAGCACGCCGCTTTTAAGCGAACTGCGCCAGCAATATTCACCGGTGAGAATCCCATATCGTGTAGGAGTACACACGGCTGATGCTGAATGTGCATCGCTAAAACTCATCCCCTCATTAATTAATCGGTCCATATAAGGAGTTTGCACTGCTGATTCCGGGTTGTGTGCTGAAATATCTCCATATCCCAGATCATCAGCCAATATGTAGATAATATTGGGACGCAGTTTTTCGCTTTCGATCTCTGAAGCCCGTTGATTACAGGAGTTAGCTAAAAAGAGGGCCAGGCCCAGTAGAACATTAATTTTGAAATACATATATCCTATTTTGTTGTTGCATAACCTCAGTGCACTCTTAATGTACCTAGAAAAGCCAATACATCTCTAATTTCCTTTTTTGTTAACACCTGTCCCATTGGGGGCATGCTGGAAGGAATGCTCCTTTGCTGGTTAATGTTTGACTTAGCAACCTCTCTCACTTCTTGATTCCCAATTTTTAAGATCAAGGAATCTGCTGTTTCTGACAGAACCAATCCAGTGACTGTTTCTCCACCTTGTAATTTTAGTGTTAACATATGGTATCCATCAGCGAAGGAGCCACTAGGGCTGACCAAGGCGGTTAGCAATTCATTTGATGATAATCGGGACCCCACACCGGACAAGCCCGGTCCCATGGTACCACCGGTTTCAAAAATAGTATGACAACGAACACATTGGGCCGCTTCATGCGTCCAAAATATATCTTGTCCTTTGTTGCTATTTCCACCATTTAGAGTCTCTAAAAAAGGACCAAGAGGATCTTCCGGTGATTTCTCAGCCATATATTCTGCTAATTTTGCCGTTAGCTGTTCGTCTCCCTGGGATTTTACAGCCTCTATAATATCCAACCGAATCTCTGGCCGGGCCTTCGCTGACAAAAGCCAATTGAGATAAATACCCATGGCCTCCACCGCCGGTGGTCGCTTCAATGTTCCCAATGAGTTCAGCGCAACTTGTTGTTCGGGATAGGTGCCCGCTTGCATTATCTGTTTGAAAAGGGCCACTGCCTGCTCTTCAGGAATATTTGATAGGGGTAAAATAGCCAGTGCGGTGGACCTCACTTCTTCATCCCGGTCCTTGAATGCTGTTTCCAATGCCTGGTTTAAATGGCCTGATTGCAAATTAAATAGAGCATCAAGAGATGTACTACGTACTCCGGGGCTTGGATGATTCTGAGCCAAATCGGCTAGAAGATCTTCTACTGCCTGAATCTTCAACTTACCTGCAGCTTTTGCGGCTTCCAATTGAACTAGTGGATCCTGATCACCCAAAAGCTTTGCTAAAACTGGGGTCAACTGCTCTTTTAGGTAGGTTTCATCTCTTTCAACAGGTCCTAAATACCGGCCATCCACTCGGTCGAAAACTGAAGGATTTCCCCAGGTACTAAGGGTTTGCAGGGCTTCGCCTCTCATGGCGGCTGGGGCTGAATCTTGTTGGATGAAGGAAACAAGTATGTCTATATTTTCTTGCTCACCTACCCGGAGGTTGGCGTTAATGGCCCGTCTTAGTAATGGCTCTGCTTGAAATTTAGAATCACTTAATACCCTGGCCAAGCTAGGCAGCGCCTCTGGGATCGATAAATCGTCGTTAATTCCTCGTGCTGCCTCGGTAACTATATACTCTTCCGGGTCCTGTAAGAATTGTGCAATCTTCGGGCTTTTCATTCTTCGCAAAGCCACTACCGCTGCGGTTCTTACTGCTTGCGACTTATAGGTGTTCAACGCTGCCAATGAGGCTGCTTCACCCAACCTTGAAAGCGCTATCATACCAGCATGTCTTAACCAGATGTCCCGGTCATTGTTCTTTTCAAGCATTGTCAACAAGGCGTCAAGGGCCGGCTTATAAGCTATACGCCCCAGAGCCTCGGCAGCATGTAACTGTACCCGTAATGAATTATCCCCAAGCAGAGGTATTAACTGATCTGCCCCTTTCTGATACCTTAGGTCTCCCAAAGTTTTGGCTGCCTGGGTGACTATTTCCTTGTCTGAATCGCTCAACAGAGGAATCAATTGGTCTACGTAGTTCCTATTATCTTTTCGAGCCATCTGTCCAATTCCCCAGATGCTATGTATTCTGGTAAGTTGATTATCTTTCTGGGATACAGCGCTAAGGAAGGCCTTGAATCCTTTTTTACCTCTGGTGGCAATTTCGAACTGGGCCTTTTGACGGACCCTCATATCCTGATGCCCTAAATAGGAATTTAGTTCTTCGATCGGGTTTTCATTAAAGTCGCTGGCTAGTAGAGATTTTACTTCCTGACGTAATGGATCATCTTCTTTGCCCGGTACATCTAATTTCCAAATCCTCCCTTTACCTTCGGGTTCCCAGCCATCTACCCAATCACTAAAATACAAAGCACCATCAGGGCCAAAATCAACACCGGTTGGAAGTACACCTCTGACAACCTCCTGAGTTTTGGCTAACTCGAATGTGGCCCCCTTGGGTTTCAAAGTGAATGCATGAAGCGGACTGTTAACGGGTGTTCCGCGGAACTCTGCCACAAAAAAATGATTATACCACATTTCATCCAGGGCGGTACCCGGGTTATATACCAAACCAGTTGGCCCGTTCACGTAATTTGCAATGGGAGGTAAAAAATATGCTGCTTGTCCATCCCAATGAGGGACATGCATTTTTTCATCCATCCACACTTTGTAGGAGTTATTGTCCAGATCGGTGTATTTACCAAATTGCCAATTGATTCGCCAGCCTGTTTCAGAGCCATTTATCAGATAAACCAGTCGTTCCCGCTCCCCTTGATGGTCTCCATCGTTATCAACAGATATCAGGTTTCCATATTTATCGAACACAAATTCGTGTGTATTTCGTAGGCCTCCGGCGTATACTTCAAATCCGCTGCCATCGAGCTCCGAACGTACAATAACCCCTTGATTGGGATATTTCCATCTTTTCCCTGTCTGATCCACCACATTCATCCCAATATCACCTATCCCCCACCATATTCTACCATCCGGACCTATCTTGGCTCCCGACATTCCATGGGCCCCAAAACCGATATGAACGGCGTATCCATGACTGATTGAAGTAACAATGTCTGCAATACCGTCCTGATCCCTATCTCCGGTTCTCCACAGGTCCGGCCCCACCGCAATAAATACTTCCCCGTTATGTGCTTCTATGCCATTGGCTACATCGGTAATTTCCTGATTGAAGTCTTCCAGGTACATTTGAGCGCGATCTGCCAGACCATCTCCACTTACATCCTCAACGAACCATACCTGTTCCTTTTCTGCCGTAAGGTCCTTCCAGTCCAGTTGTCCATCCTGATTCAGGTCTTTCAGAAATTTTCGTCCCTCCTCATTGGTTTCCGAAAATGTTTCACGCAGGAAAGCCCTCCGGTCTTCTACTGTTTCAAATGAAATAGAAGCGGTCATCCAATTCTTGTGTGAACGAATATCAAATTCCGAATTAGTCTGTCTGATGGCGCTGGTGTAGAAAACCCGGCCGTGGTCATCAATACTAATGGCAATTGGATCATTGACCAAAGTGTCGGCAGCCCACAAGGAAAGTTCAAAGTCATCCGCAATATTCAAGGAAACTTCGTTCCTGATATGGTTGGTGATGTTCTGGGCGAAATCTGAACTGATCTCAATTGACCTACTGGGGTAGATTTGCTCAATTTTCTGTTTGCAAGTGATCAGCAGAAAAATAAACAGGGATACAATTATTCTTAGATAGATGGAGGTTCGTGAAGAATGCATAGGTAAATTGATGCTAGTTAATTAATATTTAATGCTCAAGTCTAGCCCATCTCCATGCCGCCGCAGGAAGACTTGAGCCAGTTGAAATTGATTAAGGGTCATTGTTAATTTTTAATTTTAACAATTTATTGTCACAAACTACCCCTAGAAATAGATTATCTTTATAGGAAACGGCCGTACTTACTGCTGAAATGATGCTGCCATCATGTTGATAAAGTAGTTTTAAACCTTTTGTTTGGTAATTTATCCTAAATACCTGTGAAGGAGATTGTTTATCAAGGCTTTTCATATGCCGTGACAGGGCCCATAGATTAGGGTGTACTGCTACCAATATAGTTCCTGATTCCTCCAGGCTTAAATTATCAATGCCGGTACCGATAAAAAAGTTATCCACACTTTGAATTATATTATAATCGCCCAGTCGGTAGGTAATTAAATTTCCTGAAAGTGTTTCCCCAACTATTAGGGAACTTGTCCTGCTATCAAAGGCAATCCCGTTGGGAAAATGCAAGTTATCCACAATGGTCTTAAAGGCATTTCCATCATAAAAGAGTACGTTTCCTGTTTTTCTTCCTAGAAAAGTGTCCATAGCGCGGGTTGTTTGGTCGTGGTAACGTCCATCATTGGTAACATAGAATTGTCTGGGTCCTACTGCCACCAGATCATTGGGCGAGGTTAATTCATTACTCGAAATAGTAATTTCATGCTCCAAATTATCACCAGCGGTGATGCTAAATATTTCCACGGTATGTAAACCGTCATCTCTGTGGTTGTTAGTGAAAAGGTAGTTTTTCTTTTGTTTGTCCCTGAAGAAACTGAGACCGTGCGGATGGAAATCCACAGGGTGATCAAATTTAAATGAGTGGGCCAAAGCTTTTGGACTATCTAGCTTAAGGTAGTAGATACCTCCACGGGGGTTGGGGCCGACGCATGGGTTATTGCTAATGAAATACAAAGTTCCTGTTTCCCGGTCCAACTGCAACGCTTCAGGTCCGGGAACCTCTGCCACTACTGTATATATTCCTTCAAAGCTGTCTTTAACTTCCACAAAAGCACCAAGCGACTTGAAACGGACTCCCGTGTAGATACTTAAAATAGCCAGTAGCAAGCCCGTGCTCAACAGGAGCCAATAAATACCCTTTTTGCCCATGTCGATTAAATTAATCAATAATCTCTCTCCCTGGAAACCTTATTCATTTCTTTGTTAAATTGTGAACAGTCTTAAACCTAATGTCAACCTCCATTTTGCCGTTATATGATTAAGATCTCCGCCGATCTAACCAAGAAATTCTCCAACCTGATTTTCAAATACGCCTGGTTGGTGATCATAACCTATCTGGTTGTAGCGGTTTTAGGTTTTTTTTACACCGCAAATAACTTGGGAATCAACAGTAATACCTCAGAAATGTTCGATGATAGTTTGCCCTTCCGGCAAATAAGGGACCACTATAAGCAAACCTTCCCTATCACAGAAGACAACTTTGTGGTGGTGGTTTCAGGACCGGTCCCCGAATTGGTTCGCAGTGTATCAGACTCAATCGCCAACGATTTAAAGAAACGGTCTGAATTCTTTAATTCGGTTTATCAACCCACCGGTGAGGAATTCTTTAAGAAGAACCAGTTGCTCTTTTTGGACAGCACAGAACTTTCGGACCTGTCAAAAAAAATGCTCAAGGCCAGACCTATGTTGTCCTTCATTACGGAGAATTACAGCCTAAAAGGTCTGTTTTCATTTTTAGGGTTGATGGTAAGGTTTAGTTCACCACAACAACTTGATGGGATGTCACCATTGTTTCTTCAAATGGATAGTGTACTGGTGGCTACTCTGGATGGGCGATCAACCCTGATGTCCTGGCAAAATTTGATGGGAGACTATTCTGATTGGTATGATGCTGGCTATAGTTTTATCCAGGTTAAGCCTGTGCTGGATTACCACAAGTTACAGCCGGTTAAACCAGCCATCGAAGAAGCGAAGAAGATTGTCAATTCTTACCAACATGGTGAGGTAGTCATTCGGATAACCGGCAAACAAGCCATGACCTATGAAGAAATGGGAAGTGTCATGGACGGCGCCATACAAGCCAGCGTATTAGCCCTGGTAATGGTGAGCCTGGTTCTTTGGTTAGGCCTTCGCTCTTTTAGATTAATTGCCGCAACCCTGCTTACATTAATTGTTGGTTTGATAATGACAGCCGCCTTCAGCACCTGGGCGGTTGGTCAACTGAATATGATCTCCGTGGCCTTTGCGGTTCTTTACATAGGCCTGGGCGTGGATTATGCCATTCATATTTGTCTCCGGTATCGCGAACTGGGTCAGGAAAAACTTGATTCCAGGGAGGCCATCACCATTAGTATCAAAGACATAGCCCCCGCTTTGTTATTGAGTACCCTGTCCACTTCTTTAGGGTTTTATGCTTTCGTCCCAACTGACTTTGCCGGTGTTTCTGAGCTTGGTTTAATAGCAGGGACTGGCATGTTCATCAGTCTTTTAGTCACCCTGACCCTGCTTCCTTGTCTAATTTGGAAATTCTCAGCCCTATCCAGTAAAAAGATAAGTCCAGTAAATCAACCAAGAGGTCTGTTAATAGAAAAATACCGGATCCAAATACGTGCCGGCACCATAATTTTGGCGTTGATAGCAGTATGGCTATTGCCCAAGGTCAAGTTCGACTATGACCCCATCAACTTGAGAGACCCAAACAGTGAATCCGTCGCTACCATCCGGGAACTTATGTCCAGCCAAAATTTTACTCCGTGGTCACTTAATGCTTTGGCCAATGATAGCGCGGAATCAGTGGCATACTCGCAGGATTTAAAGCCGCTAAGCAGGGTTGACCGGGTGATAGACATTTACAGTTTTATTCCGGAAAATCAAGCTACAAAGCTGGCTATAATCGATAAAGTGAGCGGTGTCTTTAGTAAAATGCCCAAGATCTCATTCCATTTTGACCAGGTACCACAAGACCAACAGATCAAAGCCATTGAGGATTTTGGTGCCCTGCTTGCTAGTCCATTTTATTCGGAGCACTCTGTAGCCAGTAACTTTAGTAAGCACCTCATCCGATTCTCAGATTCTATCAATAACCTGGATCAATTGGAGCAAGAACAACTAATTCAGAAGCTTCAATCCAGCCTATTGCGGTCATTGCCCTATACCATTAGCGCATTACAGACCAGCATGGAAGCAGATACGGTTACTTTCGAATCCTTACCTAAAAACCTCAGAGACCGTTGGGTGTCAACAGATGGGGTTTTCAGAGTTCAGGTTTTGCCAACTGCCGGAATCAAAAGTAATCAAGAGTTACGGGCATTTTCTTCACAGGTGCAAAATGTGGTCCCGGAAGCTACCGGCGATCTGGTGGTGACCATTGCTGCCGGCGATACTGTAGTACGGGCCTTCAAGCAGGCTATTCTCTATGCTTTGTTGGCCATCACGCTATTATTACTGGTTTATCTTAGAAAGATCAGGGATACATTATTAATTCTTTTGCCACTGGTACTTGCGGGGGCATTTACAGGGGCATTGACAGTTATTCTGGACATTGATTTCAATTTTGCCAACATAATAGCATTGCCTCTTTTACTGGGATTGGGCGTAGACAACGGTGTACACATTGTTCACCGGGCTAAAACTGACAATAGCGGCCGGAGTCTGCTGCAAACCAGTACCGCGCGGGCCATTTTATTCAGTTCTCTGACTACCCTTTTTAGCTTTGGGAACCTGGCTTTCTCTCCGCATCCTGGCACCGCAAGTATGGGGTTGTTACTTACTTTTGGAGTGATTTTTGTACTTCTCGCTACACTGGTAATACTGCCAGCTTTTTTACCAAAAGGTGGAATTAGGGGTCGGTGATAGTGTTGGGAGCATGGCGCGTGTTATCATTTTACTAATAGCTCGACTGTCACGAGATAGGCGCAATGATCTGAAGCGATAGAATCTTTTATAACTGCTGTTTCAAGCACCCTCCATCTATTTTTTGGATAAAACATTACGTAATCAATTTTACGAGTAGGGTTATCTGACGGAAATGTAGGCTTTGGCTTCTTTTTATCATAAGAGGCAGACCACATTTCCTCGAGGATGTTAATGGGTGTGCTCCCTGGTATCGCGTTTAAGTCTCCAACCAAAATAGTTGGATATTTATTTGAAGAAAATACCTGGTTGATTTTTTTAACCTGGGCTACCCTATCTTTATCGTCTTTCAAATGATCCAGGTGGGTTCCTACAAAGGCTATGGTGTCACCGGAGGGTAACATGGTTATTATTTCTAAAGCCGCTCTGGGTTCATTTCCAGGAGTATAAGGCAGTGCAACATTCCTGCTTTGAAGAAAAGTATATTTGGATAATACTCCTTCGCCATACTCTCCACCGTCATAGTTCATGGCTTTTGCAAAAATAGGTACCATTTTCGTTCTCCAACCCAGCTCAGCCACTAAATCAAACTTCTTAGATCTATTGGTTTTAAAGTCTACCTCCTGTAAGGCTACTAAATCCGGGTCTGCATCTATTATTACATTGGCTATTAAATCCAAATCAAAATCACCTTTAGTAGTCGCTCCGTGAAGGATATTGAATGAGAGCACTCTTACAATATTACTACTATCACTTCTAGTTTGAGACCAAGCGGCATGACTGGTCAAAATTACCAATAGGATTATCGATATTCTCAGTTTCATTTTAATTATGAATTTAATTCGACCTAGCATGAGGTTACTTCCACGTGATCTAAGTACAATTAGTAAGTTAATTAAAAACAATAATTATTCTGAACTCGGGAATAATCTTGCCCTTGTTGCCACAGAATTTGCACAAGGCTAGAATTGGAAAGTTTCGATTGAAATTGATTTTAAAAGTATAAATATCTATCTTTTAATTAGCAGTTCTAGAAACAATAAATGAAATTTCTGCAAATACTTTGGATAATAATATTTGTATTGTCAACATCAAAATTGGCTAGGAGCCAAAGCTTTTGTCTATCCAATCCCTTAATTAATAAGCAAAGAACAGAATCTTATAAAGGACGGCAAACAATACAACCCTGCAAAATTTATTGGATCAATATTTATCTCCATAGAGTAATAGGAACCAAAAATGGGTGGAACGGATATACTTCATCTATCGATACCAATGTTATGGGAAATCTCAATGCATCCTATAATCAATATGGATTTTATTTTAAACTTATCGGCGTAAGAGATTGGTTTACTGATATTTACACTGATATTAACGCAGATCCGGGTATACTGGAAATTACACTAAGCGGAATATTTGATGATAAGGAGTCTCTCCAACATACAGACGCAATCGACATTTATCT
>CAZOJZ010000362.1:0-3585 GCA_964580205.1 uncultured Roseivirgaceae bacterium | reverse complement strand
ATGCTTCGAAACTATTTAAAATCGGCCATTAGAAACTTGTGGTGATACAAGGGTCATTCGGTCATCAAAATACTGGGATTAGCCATTGGTATGGCGAGCTCTGAAATAAAGGATTGGGATGCCGGACAATGGGTGGATAGGGATGGTAAGGTAATTGGTGTATTGAAAGATTTTTATTTTTAATCATTAAAGGAAGAGATCGTCCCCACGGTCTATTTCATAGCACCCTATATGGCCTGTATTTCAGTTCGAACTTAGTTTTCAGGTATTTCAAATGTAATATTCAGACCTGTTTGTTTGATTTTTTAATGTGAGTAATCTCTACCAGTGATCTAAAAGGTTACTTAACCCCAACTTTGAGTATTAACTTAGAGCGAAAACGAATCAGTATCTAGAAGCAAAGTATTCTAATAATAAATTAAACCTTTCGTTATAGAGAGTGTCTAACTATTTACACCAACTTTTTAAACTATGAAAAAGAGAGCAATTTTTTTATTTACCACCTGCCTAACCCTTTTACTAGCTGTTTTTAGTTCATGTAACGAGGAGGAAACAAGCATGGCTCGACTGGTAGTAAGGATGATCGATTCTCCCGGAGACTTTCAGGAGGTAAACGTGGATATTCAAGCTATTGAAGTAAATGTCTCCGAGAATGGCAACGGGTCAGGATGGACTGAATTAAGTAATACCAACACAGGAGTTTACAATCTGCTTGAATTAACCAACGGATTAAGCGTGGTATTGGCTGATGTGGAACTCCCTGCAGGATTTATTTCACAGATAAGATTGATCCTAGGTGAAAACAATACCCTGAAGATGGACGATCAGGTCACTGATCTAACCACCCCGAGTTCACAGCAATCAGGGTTAAAACTTCAACTCAACGCTACCCTGACTGCTGGCATCACTTATGAAGTTTTATTGGACTTTGATGCTGCCCGTTCCGTGGTAGAGTCTGGCAATTCAGGAAAGTTTATTCTTAAGCCGGTAATTCGTGCAATTGCTGAGGCGCAAGATGGTGCTATCAAAGGAATAGTCTTGCCAGTTGATGCTACTGCAGCAGTGTTCGCCATTCAAGGTGCAGATACCGTGGCTTCTTCTTTTGCCGATGATACCGGTGTATTTTTAATTAGAGGGTTACCGGGAGGAAATTACACTGTCGGAATTAGTCCGTCTTCTGATTACTTGGAAACATCGGTAGAAAATGTGCAAGTGGTGCTGGGAGAAATCACTGATATCGGAACTGTTTCACTATCATCGCAATAACCTATACCCTAAAAAATACATCCCCAAACTTAATAAGCTTGGGGTGTATTTTATTTAATGCATAGTGAATCCTACTAAATCATGTTTGACCACCTATGGCAAATCGTACTCATCCGACAAATCCAATAATTCGATCTTCCTGAAATGAACGGGATGGCTCTCACCTTGTAACGCGATATAACCCTCCGTGAGTTTGGTTCCTTTAGCTTGGGTGACCCAGGATTTGTCTTCGACCCAACCGGTTTCTGTTTCTAACTCCCATCCACCGATTTCTGGTTGGCGATAGGTGAGCACAGTATCACCCTCCACAATATGATGAATAATAGAGTCTCCCAATACCACCGCCTCTACCGCCACCCATTGCTCCAGAGGGTAGACAGAGCCACTGGAATATAACATGTGGTTGGTATAAAGGCTGTCATTGTACTGCACGTGGGTTCCAGGAGAAGCAAGGTTTCCAGTAGAGCGATCCAACGTATCAACTTTTGAAAGGAATTGCATTTCCACTGAAACCGGGAAGTTTTGGTTCAATTCCATGCTTTCCGGTGACTGTGAATGCAGCATTAATCCACTATTGAGTAAAGCCCATGTCTGTCCACCTGGCACCTGCTCGCCAACGAATTTATATTCCATTCTCAATCTATAATGAGAGAACTTCTGCTTATAAAAGATATGTGCGAATTCATCATTCCATTGGTCATACTGATCATAGCTGATTTTCATGATCCCATCTTCAACCCGAACAGTATTTTTATAGTTCTCATTTAACGGGTATCCTGAAATCTTGATGTTCCAGTCATCGAGGTCCTTGCCATTGAACAAGGAGATCCACTGGTTTTCGATGTGTGGCACTCTTTCAGCGCATCCTAGCATTAAAGCACTAAAGCCTGTGATCACTATCGGAAGTATATACTTTTTATTCATAGTTCAAGTAACAAAACTGAATGTTAAAATTCAATAAACTCTGAGGCATTCGGCTCGGACGGAAAAGGAGATTTGATAACCGGTTTTGGATTGTAAAAATTTTTAAGATAATTTGTTTGCTATGAACACCCTCACCAATCAAGACCTGGAACTACTCGCCAAATACGATACTCCCACTGTTTGCAATGTCATTGAATTATTTGATATCCGACCAAGGACGGAGGGTTACATGAACAAAAGCATAGTCTCCTGTTTCCCCGAAATGCCTCCCATGGTGGGATTTGCCGCTACTGCTACCTTCAGGGGTTCAACCCCCACCAAAGAGCCTGAATATGGAGGTATTGGAAAACATGTTGCCTCATTTGCTAAATTACCAGGGCCTGCAGTGATGGTTTTTGAAGACCTGGATCAGCCGGTGGCAAGCGCCACCTTTGGAGAAATTATGTGCACTACATATAAAAGGTTCGGTGCCAATGGACTGATCACCAGCGGGGCAGGACGAGACCTGGATCAGGTCCGGGCTTTAGGTTTTCCGGTGTTTACCAATGGTACCATCTGTTCCCATGGCTACAGCAGATTTCCTTCAGTAAGTGTCCCGGTAATGGTTGGTGGCCTGACCATCAATCCAGGAGACCTGATCCATGGTGACTGTAACGGTATCACTACTATACCCATTGAAATAGCTAAAGATGTAGCAAGAATATGTGAACCGTACATGGCTGCTGAAGCCATTATCCTGGATTATTTGAAAGATGACAATGTCACACCCCAGGGACTTTCGGAAGCTCAAAAAGAATGTCGGCAGGCCATTCAACACTTAGCGGACGATCTTAAATAATGAAAGGCCCTAAAATCAAAGAACTCAGGGTGACACCCATTGCGATCACGGACCCTCCGTTGCTAAATTCTGTAGGTGTTCATGCTCCTTATGCCCTGCGAACAGTGATTGAACTGGTTACTGATGACAATATTAGTGGAATTAGTGAAATCCCGGGAAATGTAGCAATAAATAGACTTCTTGATCAATCACAAGCTGTGATCATAGGTGCCGATCCCTTTCAATTAAACAAACTCCGGGCTGATCTCATTGGTCGATTTGAACAGGACCAGCAGGATATCCGTGGTGATAATCCTTGGGATGACAGAAAGTTGATCCACGTATTTAGTGCATTGGAAGTAGCCTGTCTGGACATCCAGGGCAAAATTTGCAATCGTCCGGTGGTTGATCTATTAGGTGGCAGGTGCCGGGACCAGGTTGCCTTTGCCGCCTATCTGTTTTACAAACCAAAAGGGGCTGGAGGAGCGTTTGGCTACGAGGTTGACTCAAACGCTACTGGCTGGGATGCCGCTCGCCAGGCCTCGGCGGAATCTGCTGAGGAAATTGTAGCCCAAGCG
>CAZOJZ010000361.1:0-2839 GCA_964580205.1 uncultured Roseivirgaceae bacterium | reverse complement strand
GTTTTCTGTTTAGTTCATTGGATATCGATTATCAAACTTATGAAAAATAACCTCTATTTCAGAGTTTTAGAAATATTGATAAACTAACTCGAAACATAATTATTAAAGATACTACAATAAATAAGCCTTCATTTCCTGTTCGCAATTTTGCATAAAAAGATTATTCAAAGATTATTTAGTAAATTCAGGTTCTCTATCCATCTACAGTAAAAATTAATGATTCCAGACTACCAAATTTCTGAGGAACTATGAGAAATATAAATAAAAAAGTAGCAATAATCGGTGGCGCTCGTATTCCTTTTACCAAATCATTTGGAAATTATTCAAATGTTTCCAATTCAGATCTTCTATCCGCCTCCCTCAAAGCATTAGTTAAGAAATACGGATTAGAGGGCAAAAAAATAGATGAAGTGATCTTAGGAACATTGTTCCATTACCCCAACGCATGGAATTGGGCACGGGAAATTGTTCAAAGCACTGCCCTGGATGCCCATACGCCGGCACTATTCCATGCACGCGCTTGCGGTACGAGTTTGGATAGCGTCAATACCATTGCACTGAAAATCGCAATCGGTCAAATTGAAAGCGGTATTGCCGGTGGCAGCGATACAAACAGTGATATGCCATTGTCGTTGAATCGGAATTTAGCCCAGAAATTGGCAAAACTTCAGCAAGCAAAAACCATCAATGAAAAGGTCAAAGGCCTCTTGAGGATGAACCCATTTCAGTTTTTCAATTTGCAGGTTCCTGATGTTCGTGAGCCGAGAACAAAACTGAATATGGGGGAGCATACCGAGCTAACAGTTAAAAAGTGGGGCATTACGCGAGAAGAACAGGACGATATAGCCTATCAAAGCCATATTCGAGCAGAAAAAGCCTATCAGGATGGGTTTTACGATGATCTTGTTTTTCCTTTTAAGGGATTGACCAAGGATAGCATCGTCAGGCCAGATACAACGCTTGAAAAGTTAGCCAAACTTAAACCTGCCTTTAATAAAAGCACCTCAGGAACCTTAACTGCAGGTAACAGTTCATCTTTTACTGACGGAGCGACAAGCGCATTTTTAACCTCCGAAGATTATGCCCGAAGAAATAATCTGGAGATCGAATCATACTACATCGACGGCCAAAGTGCCGCTTTTGATTATGTAGGGGGTGAAGATTTGTTGTTGGCACCTACAGTGGCAGTTTCCGAACTGTTAAAAAGAAACGATCGGCTCCTGCAAGATTTTGACTTTTATGAAATTCATGAAGCTTTCACCGGGCAATTACTTTCAACTCTAAAAGCTTGGGAGAACAATGAGTTTGCGAAAGAGGTTCTGGCTAGAGACAAAGCTTTGGGAAGTATTGACCGGGCAAAATTGAACACCCGGGGAGGGAGTGTTGCAATTGGGCATCCTTTTGCAGCCACCGGAACTAGAATATTGGCGGGTGCTTCCAAAATATTAAAAGAAAATGGAGGCGGCAGGTGTCTGATATCTATTTGTACCGGAGGCGGAATGGGAACTGCTGCAATTATTGAAGCTTAATTAAATTAGTAACTATATTCAGGAAATTATTAAACCCAAAATAAAATGACTCAAGTAATTGCAAAAATAGACCGGGCTAAATACAAAACATTGGTTGGAGCCCGGAATCATGAATTAATAGCTGATGAACCAGTGCCTTTGGGGCAGGATCTTGGCCCCAATCCCTATGATTTTCTGTTGATAGCTTTGGGTGCTTGTGTAACAATGACCCTTAGGATGTACGCTGATCGCAAAGGATGGGACTTGGAGGAGGTCGAAGTACACCTCGAGCAATCACGTGTACACGCTAAAGACTGTGAAGATTGTGAATCACAAAATGGGTATATTCATGTCATTGAAAAAAAAATTAAATTTATTGGTGATTTAACGGAAGAACAGACACAAAGACTATTAGAAATTTCCGATAAATGTCCCGTGAATAAAACCTTGACAAGTGAAATTAAAATCACAACAAAAACATTAGACTAATTTGATTCATGCCACAGGAGAAACGATACCTGAAGAAAACAGAGAGTTATTTGTTCTTCAAAATGAAAACGGATCGTGGAAGATTAACAGATACATGTTCAATAAATTGGCCTGTCATCATTTTGATAAATTACTAAACATTCTATTGATCGTGATGGTTAATCCAATAGTTTTAGTTCTCCCAGCATGGTGGGGATCAGCTCAGAAACCGTTGGATGGATATGTACCGCTCGTTGAATGACAGTATATGGAGCATCCGCATACATGATATCCAAAATAGAGTGTATGATCTCGTCGCCTTCAATCCCCAGGATAGCGGCTCCCAGAATTTTTTTACTCTCTGCCTCCACAAGTATTTTCATAAAACCATTGGTTTCACCTTTTTCCTTGGCGCGGGCAATTCGTTTCATGGCTCGGGTACCAATCAAAGCTTTGATACCGGATTTCCTGACCTCAGTTTCCGTCATTCCTACCCTGCCGAGCGCTGGGTCGATGAATAAACCGTAACATGTTATTCTATCCGATACTTTGCGAGGATCATTATCCAATAAATTTGCCGCTGCGATTTCATAGTCATTGTAAGAAGTATGTGTAAATGCCCCTTTTCTATTGCAATCCCCTATTGCCCAAATCCCTTGTACATTAGTCTTGAGTTGGTCGTCAACAACTATATAACCCCTTGGATCGGTTTGGATGCCTGCTTTATCCAGCCCTAGATCATCTGTATTAGGCCGACGACCTGCAGCCATCAACAGGTGGGAACCCATGACTTGACGATCTCCTGTATCACAATCCACATCTACCACTATTCCCCCATCTTTTTTGGTTGCACTGATACATGT
>CAZOJZ010000360.1:0-1517 GCA_964580205.1 uncultured Roseivirgaceae bacterium | reverse complement strand
TATCATGAGAATAAATGTTAACTACTTTCTATCCTTTTTATTCTTGGTATTTACCGGTAGCTGCCAAACTGAATCTGATCTAGTTACACCAACTTTGGATTATCAATTAAATTCCAATTTGACAACTGCTGATTTGGAGTTTGGGGTGGCAACCGCCAAAATAGATTTTGATAAAGGGAATTTTGAAGCTGGAGACATTGTCAGCAAGATTTTCTGTCCTGATGGGCAAGGCCCAATTGCCGTTATGGGCTTCAACCCGGATTTCCCGAATGACAATGCAGCTATGATTTTTGACAGTTCTAATCCCACGGGCAACGATGAGGACTTGGGAACACCAAATGAATCATCCGGAGGCCCAGGTAAAGCTCATAGTGGTGACCCGGAGCCAAGCAACAATCTGGCACTTAATAATGTTTTGATCGTTTCCGAGGATTTAGATTCCAGCGATCCCAACGACGCAGCCAAAATGGGACTCGGCCTCTGGTTTGATTTCTCCGCTTTAGGATCGGTAACCCTATATGCAATGGACGTGTTGGATGTTAATGGTGAAGGCGCTTTTGTCCAATTGTTAGATGCAGATGACAATGAGTTGTTAAAGGTGGATCTTCCTAAAACCGGTGATAACGGTTTGGCCATGGTTGATTTAGGACCAACTTCTGGAGTGGTTAAAATGCATGTGGCCCTGAACGGTTCCGGAGCCAGTTCCGGAGCCATCGACAACATTTGTTTTGAAAAGGAAGAAGAAACCGGTTGTACATTCACCCTGGGTTACTGGAAGAATCACGCTAACTCTGGCGATAATAAATATAATCCCACTTGGGAACTACTAGGGCCATTGGGCAAGAACGAGCCTTTATTCCTAAGTGAAAAAACCTATTTTCAGGCCATTAGTGCAGGTGGTGGTAATGCCTATTACCAGTTATCGCAACAATACGTTGCTGCCGTATTAAACGCACTTGGTGGTGCCAGTACTACAGCGGTGAATAGTGAGTTAGCTGAGGCAAAGAACCTGTTCGAGACCTATACGCCTGCCCAAATTGGCGCACTTCAAGGAAACAACCCAACACGCAAAAAGTTTATTGGGCTTTCAGAAATACTGGATAAGTATAACAATGGCAGAATAGGTCCGGGTCATTGTGACAAACAAGGAAATGATTAGGCAAAATCGCCGTTAATCCATATTATAACCATATAAGGGTCGGATCGACATCCGGCCCTTTTTTTCATTACGCAATGGACACAAGTAGCCCATGCACCAGTAATCCCTGTTTTATTAGGATAATGATGGGTTGAACAGAAAACCCCTGACCGACCGCTATTGGCCGAAAGCAGAGGTATTGCTGAATAAAGGAGTAATTGAAATGGGCACTATAGCACCTTGATCAGTCCCTGTTGGTCTTCACTTACTGATATAAGTTTCCAACCCGTTTCTTCTTTTACATCGTCTTTACTGGCATAGACTCTCCAGCGATAAATTTTTCCTACTTTTAAAGGTTCTATTGCGCTGTTATCAACAT
>CAZOJZ010000359.1:0-1727 GCA_964580205.1 uncultured Roseivirgaceae bacterium | reverse complement strand
TTCCTTGTAGCCTCTTTAACCCAGTCATGGACCCTGTCAACCTCTCTTGGAAGAATAAGCGGCCCGATCTCTGTTTTTGGATCAAGCGGATCGCCTACTTTCATTTTTTTTGCAAGTCTGCCAAGACCATTTGCGACTTTCTTTGTAATAGACCTGTGAGCAAAGACTCTTTGTACTGATACACACACCTGACCCGCATGATAGAACCCCCCTTTTGCCATTAGTGGTACTGCATCTTCAAGGTCTGCATCGGGCTCTACTATAACAGGAGCAGCGCCGCCATGCTCTAATTCACACCTAACCCCAGGTGCTACTTTTGATTTTAAATACCAGCCTACCCTTCCGGAGCCTATAAACGTGAGAAAATCAACCCTGGGATCGGTAACAAGCTGCTCGGATACTTTATTGTCGGCAACTATCACCTGAGCCCACTGCTTAGGAAGCCCCGCTTCATAGAGAATATTAACAAGGTTAATTGTCGACAGAGGCGTCGTGCTTGCGGGTTTAATAATCACCGGACACCCAACTGCAATTGCGGGAAGTACCTGATGAACCGCTAAATTAAAAGGATGGTTAAATGCACAAACGGCAACTACTACTCCAATTGGCTCCCTGAATGTATAAGCCATACGGTTAAGTGAAGCAGCATTCATGTTCATAGGAATCTCTGTGCCCGTCATTTTTGCAATCTCTTCTTTTGTCACCCCAAAGCCATTAATCGAGCGTGTTATTTCAACTTGGGTATCTATGAATGGCTTTCCACCTTCCATGGCAGAGGTTTGTACAATATCGTCGTATCGGTGCTTTAATATTTCCTGGGCATTTTCCAAAATCTCAATCCTTTGGGGAATTGGCAATCTTTTCTTAGGGTCATCTGCTAGTTTTCTTGCAGCAGTGAGCATCCTGCTCGCATCCTGTGGAGATGCTAAAAGCAGTTCTTCAATTAGTTGTTCATCGTAAGCACTAAGTACTTTTAGAGTTTTTGCAGCCATTTTTTATTCCCCCTTATCACAATTTCATTAACCGTTTAACTAAGCCTTAATAAATAAGATCACAGGTTAAATTGTCAAGTTCGTCAATTAACACTTTTTCATTTTCAGAATAATCTACGGGCACTTCAATCAAATGAACACCTTTTGAATTTATACATTCATCCAGCTTTACGAAGAGTTCTTCATTGCTGGCAATTCTATGACCAAAAGCACCATAGCTTTCTGCGTATTTAACAAAATCGGGGTTGCCATAATCCAGACCCCAGTTTTTAAAGCCCATGCCCGCTTGTTTCCATTTTATCATTCCATAGGCGTCGTCTCTTAAAATTACAATCACGAGATCAAGTTTTAATCTCACTGCTGTTTCCATTTCCTGTGAATTCATCATAAATCCGCCATCACCACAAACTGTGAGAACTTTCTTTTTGGGGTCTACTATTTTTGCGCCTATTGCAGATGGAAACCCGGCACCCATCGTTGCAAGAGCATTATCCAGGAGCAGGGTGTTTGGGCTGTAAGCATAATAGTTCCTTGCAAACCATATTTTATAAACTCCATTATCAAGCGTCACTATGCCGTTATCCGGCATCGCTCTTCTAATATCAGAAACTATCCTCTGAGGAATAATTGGAAACCTCTCATCATCACTTTTATCAAATATATGTTTTTCCAGCGCCTTCTTAATATTTTGGAATATCCTTGGCCTGGAAACTTTTTTGCTCTTTATGCCGCGAG
>CAZOJZ010000358.1:0-1737 GCA_964580205.1 uncultured Roseivirgaceae bacterium | reverse complement strand
ACCCACTACGGGAGGCACTGGCTGCAATGCTCAAAATGGATAAGGGCAAAATCGATATAGTGGGCGTTCCTGGAGCCGGCTGTTTTGGACATAGCACTGCGGATGATGCGGCGGCGGACGCTTCCCTGCTGGCCCTTGATTATCCCGGAAAACACATAAGAGTACAATGGTCACGAACGGACGAAAATTCCTGGGAACCTTATGGATCGGCGATTATCGCGGATATAGAGGTTAGCCTTACTGAATCGGGAAAAATTGAGGCCTGGAAATCTGATATCTGGACCGATTCGCACAGCACACGTCCTAATAGTGATCCAGGGACTCTGTTGGTTGCCAGGCACCTTGAAAATCCCATGGACATGCAGTCGAGAGGATACCGGGGGGGAGGCCATAGAAATGGTGACCCCTATTATTATATTCCTAACTTACAACTTAATGCGCATTACTATGACGGTCCCCTTCGTGTATCTTCACTGCGCAGTTTGGGGGCGTTTGCCAACATTTTCGCCATTGAATCCTTTATGGACGAATTGGCCGATAAGGCAGGGAAAGATCCCTTGGATTTCCGACTTGAACATCTGGAAGATAAGCGGGCAATAGATGTTATTCAAAAAGTGAAAGATATGACAGTTTCTCAAATGATAGCAGCAGGAGAGGGGCTTGGTTATGCTTTTAGCCGATACAAGAACACTGATGCCTACGCCTCTATAGCTGTCAAAGTTGTAGTAGATAGATCTAAGGGCCTGGTATCCATAATTAAAATGTGGGCCGCTATTGACGTGGGTGAGGTGATCAATCTTGATGGCATCAAAAACCAGACAGAAGGTGGAATGATCCAGGCGGCCAGCTGGGCACTAAAAGAGCAGGTGAAGTTTGATAATGTGAAAATAACCAGTACTGATTGGTCAACCTATCCCGTTATCAGGTTTTCCGATGTCCCTGAAGTGGAAGTTTCAGTGATTGATCGTCAAGATCAACCTGCAATGGGTGGCGGCGAAGCGGCTGGTCCACCAACTGGTGCAGCCATAGCCAATGCTATTTACCGGGCTTGCGGAAGGCGTATTTATAATTTACCTATTACGCCAAAGAAAATTTTAAGTTAGCTACCAATAAAAGAATACAGCGTATACGATATTGGTGCAAGTGATTTTGTTGTATGCCTGATTGTTATATAATTTATATTATGTTAAGTAAACAATATTATAACCCTGCACCCCCATCCTATGTGAATCACCTTCTACTCTGTGACTCAATCCTATTAGTATCCACCAGCTTTACATATTTATCGAATTTAGAATAATCTGGAAACAACAGGATGTTTTTCTCTTTTGGTGACTGTATTGATGGAACTATAGCAGCCACATACAGTCTGGAGTCTATGATCTGCTGGATATAGTGTGACAGGTTCTTTTTGTACGGAATGTGAAACCAATCTATGGGTAAGTCTTCAACTGAGATTTGGACCACTGGTGCCTGGTCTTTGAGTTCTATTGTTACCAGGTAACGATTGTCAGGTAACCTACTGCCACTGTTAGCTAGGGCCTCCAATTTGGCCAGGGATACCGTTTCTGAGGTATATACCGCCCACATTCCCTTGCGACACCACCTCCCTCCACTCAGTACTGATCCACGTGATGGAAACACCTGGAGGTATTTCTCTTTTTCTATACGGTACAACAGCATTTATCAGTGTCAGCCGTATACGTTGAATTCAATACGGCCAATGGCTTCCTGTAC
>CAZOJZ010000357.1:0-3789 GCA_964580205.1 uncultured Roseivirgaceae bacterium | reverse complement strand
TGCTGGAATTTTCCAGCAGCCACCTCATAGAGTGCTGCAGCCCTTTGAAACTTTTCCAACTTCCACAAGGAATCTGCTTCTTCCAGGTAGGCGTGTTTATAAGATTTTTCCCAATATCCCTGACAGACATAGGCACTTTGAAGGCCGGGAACCGAATCCTGTCCGATGATCTGAATAGCCAAGAGGGCCGGCAAAATTATCGCCGTAAGTAGTTCATTCATTTCCGCGCTGAATGAACTAATAATTTAAGGATTTTTATTTGTTTAACATAGTGACTATCAAAGTGAAATGGATATATTCGTTTCCTATTTTACATAATGGTTCTATGGAGCAAAAAGTAAATCCACGTCTGGTCAAGTTCACCGTTGGCCTTTTCCTGTTTTGTCTGATCGTTTTCATTTTAATAATTGCCAGAGATTTTCTCACACCCATTGCCTGGGCGCTAATGATCAGTTTGGCTTCGGTGCGGTTTCTGGAAAAAATCCATAAAAAGATAAGAATCAAATGGGGTTTACTAATACTAATACATCTTTTAATGTTGCAGTTAATCACATTTGGTGTGCTAACTTTTTTGTTTACCGAGGTAAAACAAATTATCATGAACTCTCCGGAGCTGGATGAAAAGATTGCTTTGATAGACCAAAACCTGGTCTCCTGGCTGTCGCGAAGGGGAGTGGATACTGATGAAATGTTTAATCTGAGGTCTCTTTCAACACGGCTTTCTGATTTTTCTCAGTTCTTATTTAAGTTTGTGGGTAACGTGGGAAATGTTTTTGGTGATATTGTGTTAACCCTTATTTATTCCTTTTTCATATTGTTTTATAAGGATATTCTGGGCAGATTTTTACAAATGAGGCATCATGATGAGGAAAGATTACAAAGGATTCAGAGACTTGCCAACAATTCCCTTTCAATCATAAGTAATTACCTGGGTGGAACCTTAATCATGACCGTATTAATGGGTATTATGGTTTATATATTATTGTTACTGCTTGGAATTAAATACGCAGTATTTTGGGCTGCTTTTACCGCTATCCTTAACCTAATTCCCTATATCGGCAACGCCATTGCACTGGTAGCGCTAGCTGGCTATGTATTCCTCACCAAAGACGGTCTATGGTATCCTGTATTGGCCATAGCTGCTTTGATGTTTTCTAATGCGATACAAGAAAATATTCTTAGGCCGCTTATTGTTGGAGACCGCCTAAGCCTCAACGCTTTGACGGTATTTCTGTCAGTAATTATTGGTGGTATGATTTGGGGCGTATCCGGTATGATTTTGTTTATTCCTGTTGCCGGAATCGTCAAGATCATTCTTGAAAGTAAGGAAAGTACCAGGCCGTTCTCGTTATTCTTTGGTGAACTGAAATCGCCGTAAACGGCGATAAAATCACAAATCACAAATAGCAAATTCCAAAAAAGCAGCTTTCCGTAGCTTGGAGATACGGAAGATATCGCGTGCAGTTTACTGGTTCGTAGCCAGAGGCTACGAACAGCTGTACATACTACAAACAGCTATAGTTGCTTGTAATTTATTTGTACATTGGTGCTTGAGATTTGCAGCAAAGCGTTAACGATTTACTGCCTAAAACGCTTCATTCACTCCAAAGTAAAATCCACTATTACCATCTTTACCCCTACCAATATCCAGTCGAAGTAAAGTATTCTGATCCTTTGTCAGTTTGAATCGGATACCGCCGCCTACACTGGGTTTAATATCATCTAAAAATTCACCGGGAAGATCAGCCACTTCGCCCATCAAGGCAAACCCTGCCACCGTCCAACGAGGATGAAATCTCAGACGATACTCCGCTTGAAGTACATACTGATGATTGTCAATAAATCTACCCCTGAAGTAACCACGTGCCCGCTCGCCACCACCGAACCAGGCCATTGCCTGGAAAGGGATATCGCCAAAGGTGTTCTCTGAATAAGCTTGTAACGCCAGAACACTTTTTTCACCTACAGGAAGATAGGTTCTCAGGTCGAAAATGAATTTATTGAAGTTGTAAGTAGCTCCCACGATTTCACTGGAAAAGCGGGCGTTTAATTGCAAAAAGTGACCGGAAGTGGGAGCTTCCACTATATCCCTACTGTCAAGATTGAATACCACGCCCAAACCACTAATAATGGCCCTATCCGCCCCTTGTACGGTCCCGGAGTCTAGGATGCCACCTTCCTCAACCATGGTCACATCGTGGTTTTCAAATACGTATTCAAATCCAAAATTTAATGATGGCGGTAATCTTTTAAGAAACCGGGCCCTTAGTTCGATAGAAGTCATGTCATAACCCTCCTCATTTTCATCAGTAGTGGTGTTCCCAATCCCCCAGAAGCTGTTGGGAAAGATCCGGTATTTCAGTACGGTATCAAGGAAGTAATCCCCTCTGTCCAGGTAAATTTGTGGTTTTGCTTCAAACATGAACTGCTTTTTGGTGGTATATATTACACTGACGAACATGTTGGACAACCGGGCATTATAGATATTGGTCTTCCTTAATAAGAACACCTGGGCACCGGCCCCGAAACCAAAACCAGTTTCAGGTGTTGAGAAAAGAACAGGTAAGGCTATGATCTTTAAGGCTTTGCCTCCTCCTAAAGTATCAGATTGATATACCGCTCCCTGGTCCTGTTGGGCAAATAAACTGCCCTTCAGGCCAATAATAAATAATAAAAAAAATAAAGTTTTTTTCACTAAAAGAAGAATTCGTCCAGAATTACGTTGAAACCAAATGAGAATAACAGAGTGCCAGTATGTATGTTCACTTTGTTGCCAGCCTTGCCAGGCTCGAGCTCTCGTTTGGCATTAGCCCAGGCACTGTTAAGCCCTAACCCCAGATCAAATGCAATCCGGTCGTGCAGCACATAGGAATATCCAAACTGAACAAATAACCCAAAACCGCCGCCATTTAGAATTTCTTGTGAAGGCACTCCTCCCACTAGAACTACGGTTTTTTCCCTGAATATGGCATACCCTGGTGCAATGGAAAAAAATATAGATCCTTGTGTATGGTTGGAAAGGTAATAGGACAGCAATGGAGCAATTAATAATGATTCTGATTCCAGGTCTACGAACTGCCTGCTATTATTGCGCTGCATTTTAAAAATACCGCCTAACAACCACTGGTTTTTAATGAACTTTCCTGTGGTAAAGTTAAAAGAATATTGATTGGTAAAAGCACGGGTTGAAGCAGTGTCGAATTTAGTACTGCCCGAGCTGATGCTTCCTGATAATCCGGTGAGCCAGCGGCCCTTACGAAAAGGGGTAGTGATGCTGTCTTCTCTCATGTCTTGGGAGAAGGACGGAATGATACTAAGCGTGAAAATCACTAGTAGCAGGGCACTGGATGTAAATAGCCTATTAGACATTAACTCAATAAGGTTTGCATTCGGTTAATATATCGATTGGCGGGTAATTAACCAATTATAGAGGGAGTAACAGATAATCATTAACTATTTCCTTAAACTACTTTCCGGTAATTGAAATTCTCTTTATGTTTGCAAATTGAGTGTGCGTGTGAACCTACTCAAAATTAAAACTAAATACTCACACTAAATACTCACACTCAAACTCAATAAGCCCAGGTGGCGGAATTGGTAGACGCGTTGGTCTCAAACACCAATGTCTTCACGGACGTGCCGGTTCGATTCCGGCCCTGGGTACTTTATAAATTATAAGTTACTGCATTACAGCTACTTAACGGTAGCTTTTTTGTTTTAATGAACTATTAATGAGCTACCTATGGTAAAACCCCGCCACCGATTCGGCTACTAGAAGCTCAATTCTTC
>CAZOJZ010000356.1:0-4941 GCA_964580205.1 uncultured Roseivirgaceae bacterium | reverse complement strand
AGGACTACGCCTTATCCATCGATGGTAAGCTTTGATAGCCCCAGCAGAGAGTTTTGCGTATCAAGGAGAATACGCACCAACACTCCTTTACAGGCGCTTATTACATTGAACGACCCGGTATATCTTGAAACATCCATAGCTTTAGCCAAACGCATGATAAAGGCGGCACCTAATGATGCAAAGCAAGCTATTCAGGTTGGCTATAAGATTGCCTTGAGTAATGAACCGGATAATGAAACAGTGGAGATCTTAATGGACCTTTACCATATTGCAAACACCGAGCTGAAAGGCGAATTAGTGTCTTCAGGGGAATACCAAAGCAATCAAATGGACGCTATGTCGGTGGTCGCCAACGCCATTATGAATCTGGACCAATTTGTAACCAAAGAATAATCGATTTATGAGCATCCAGGAAGAAGCGAGACTTGCCCAGGCGGAATATTCAACCCGCCGGCATTTTCTTAAGGCCTGTTCAATGGGCCTGGGAGCGGTGGCGTTGAACTCACTGACCGGACTAAACACTTTGGCAGCTACCCAGGTTGGCAGCGCTAACCAGCCAGGCCTTCCCCATTTTGCCCCCAGGGCTAAACGTGTGATCTATCTTCATATGGCCGGTTCACCATCTCAATTGGAATTGTTTGATTATAAGCCAGAGCTTGAGCGATTGCACCAGCAGCTTTGTCCACCGTCCTTGTTAGAAGGAAAGCGTTTCGCTTTTATTAGTGGAATTCCCAAAATGCTGGGACCTCAGGCCAAATTTTCCCAACATGGCCAGTCCGGTGCCTGGATATCCGAAAATCTGCCGAAGTTTTCAACCATGGCAGATGAGGTTTGCTTTTTAAAAGCCGTACATACCGACCAATTCAACCATGCCCCGGCCCAATTGATGTTATATTCCGGCAGCCCCAGATTAGGACGGCCAAGTATGGGGTCTTGGGTTACTTACGGTTTAGGGTCTGAAAACGAGGACTTGCCGGGGTTTGTAGTATTCGTATCGGGTGGCGGCACCCCAAGTGCGGGAAAAAGTGTTTGGGGCAGTGGCTTTTTGCCTAGCGTCTATCAGGGTGTACAGTGCCGTTCTCACGGTGAACCAGTACTGTATGTTAACAATCCAAAGGGGGTAAGCCGTAACCTTAGAAAACAATCCATTGAAGCCATTAATAGGATCAATCAAAAACAGTATCAGGAGTTTCAGGATCCTGAAATTCTGACCCGAATTTCCCAATATGAAATGGCCTTCAAGATGCAGATGTCGGTGCCAGAGGCTATGGATATCAGCAAGGAACCGGCATACATCCATAAAATGTATGGCACTGAGCCAGGTAAAACATCTTTTGCCAACAATTGTGTGCTTGCACGTCGACTGGCAGAAAGAGGTGTACGATTTATCCAACTATTCCACTGGGGTTGGGACTCACATGGAGCTGGACCTAGTGAAGCTTTAAGCATAGGGTTCAAAAAAAGATGTAAAGAAGTAGATGCCCCTATGACAGCCCTTTTGACAGACCTGAAACAAAGAGGATTATTGGATGATACCCTGATAGTTTGGGGTGGAGAATTTGGCCGTACACCTATGATGGAGAATCGAAGCGGTGTAGATAACCCTTATTTCGGACGTGATCACCACACCGAGGCATTCACTATGTGGATGGCCGGAGGAGGAATCAAACCAGGACTCAGTTACGGTGAAACTGACGAAATTGGCTATTATGGAATTAAGGATAGAGTCCATATACACGACCTGCAAGCTACTATTCTGCACACCCTGGGTCTGGACCACTTAAAATTAACTTACCCATTTCAAGGACGGGATTATAGGCTTACGGATGTGCATGGAAAATTGGTGAAGGGGATTTTGGCTTGAAAGGCAGTTCTATGGGTTTTTCCGCTAGCCTAGTGCTTTGTCCAGAGCTGCGGAGAGCTTTAATATTTTCGGTTTTGGATCACCGGGCCCTAAAGTTTCAATAGGGAGGTATCCTCGATAGTTTGAAGCTTTTATTACTTCAACCAGCCTTTTCAAATCAGTATCCTCTTCCGAGTCGTTTACAAAAATTTTCTCTTTAATTTGCCAGTTGACAGCGAAATGGATCGATTCAGAAATCAGCTGGTAAGGATTTCCAGAACGGTACCCGCCGGTATCCATTATCAATCCAAACCAATCAGAACCCACTCCATCTATTAATTCTTTGGTATGCTGTGGCGTAAGGATGAAGTCATTATGATTTTGTACGGCAACCATCACTCCATGGGACTTGCCATATTCCACGCATTCCTTTAAATCCTCTATCATCCAATTTAACACTTCCTGACGCTGTGATTGGTCTTTCAACTTAGGACCCGCAAACACCCTGATTACCGGAGCTCCGATCTTTTCAGCTGCTTCAATCCACCGCTTTACTAGCGTGATATGTTGCTTTCTTGTGGTAGCATCAGGATTAGTAAAATCATTGCGCACTCCAGTACCGCATATCTCAAGTCCTAATTTGAAAGCTTTGTGTTTGACATGATAAAGGTACTCATCACTAGGTACTTGCGGATAGCCAGGAAAATAATAGGCGGTAATATCACAGGCATAAAACCCGTTCTGTGCACAAAATTCCAACATATCATCAATGTCCATATTCCCTTCACTAAGAGGGCCATTCAATGAGTAGGCGTTTAGAGCAATTTTTAATTGGCTAGTACTATTGGGTTGAATTCGGGTGGTAGCGGTCAACGGACCGGTTGCAAGTAATGCCCCTCCTGCGGTCGCCGCTCCCTTGAGGAATTTTCTTCTATACAATTTACTCCTCATGTGATCAATTTACCAACAATTTTGTGGTGTTCCGAACCTTTGAAAAACCTAATAATGACCTCTATTTACTATAGCTCACAAATGCAATCGATTTACTATCCGGGGACCAGCTAGGAACATTTATAGTTCCTTGGCCTCCAAACAAATAAGCAATAGTCCTGGGAACTCCGCCTGCCTCTGGCATTAAACGTAAGCTAACCCTTTTATAAGTGGGATGTGAATTGGGGTCAATATGAGTGGGGAAGGAAATAAACGCTATCCATTTTCCATCCGGCGAAATATGTGGGAACCAATCGTTGTACTGGTCAAAAGTGATCTGCTCTTTTTCACTGCCATCTGGCTTCATTCTCCAGATCTGCATGGTGCCGGTGGGACTGGCGTTATAATAGATGAATTTACCATCGGGCGTGTATTCAGGACCATCTGCATGTGATCCTTGGTAGTCCGTAAGTTTCATCTCTTTGCCTCCTTTGATGGATATTTTATAAATATCGTAGTTGTCTGTTTCCCTTCTGGCCACATATACCACTTCTTTGTTATTTGGTGCCCATCCATGCCAATAGGAGGGTGTATTCTCGGTTACCAGCTGCGGCTCTCCGCCTTCCAAGGGCAGCACATAGACTGTAGAGCCACCGCCGGGCATCCCTTCTCGTTGATGACTGATGGCCAGGGTTTTCCCATTGAAGGAAATGCCGTGATCGTTGTTATTGCGATCTGCGCTTCCTGTATTGAGCTTGGTTTTGTTCTTCCCATCTATTCCTATGGTGTAAAGTGAACCTTCCTGATTAAATAACAACTGATTTCCATCAGGCATCCAGTTAGGGGCTTCAAAACGTGATTCATAAGTGTGGATAACTTTTCTTTTGCCATCAAAAACATTCATGATTTCCAATCTTGAACTTAGCCACCCCTCTTGGTTTGGACTGTAATCATCGGCTACCGGAATATCAATTCTGACATTCCAGACCTTGGCTTCTTCCGTCACATCTTCGTTGTGCGAGCAGATAAACATCCCGGCAAATACTTCATCCGGGAGATCGCTCATTTCCTGGGACCCAATTAACTGGAGCGGCTCCCCAGTCTGGGCAGCCCGCATGATAATCATTTTTCCTCTCCGCTCAAGTTGAAGGATTTGATAGTTGGCTTTTGGAGCTAAAATTTGGTCTTGTGGGTCTCTCATATGTGCCCCTTTTAACTGCCTCCATTGAAGTACTGTCAGGCCATCTCCGTGAAGTGTGGCGCTAATATGTGCCGCGTCATCATCCAGGGACTCTCTGATCATCCATCCTACTTTTCGATGAGCGTTTACACCCGACCCGACAAAGGAAAAGTTCGCGGTAAGAATAAAATCACCAGTCAATTTTTGATGGGCGAACTGGAACTCATCTCTGCCAAACCAGATGTTGTAGCCGCTTCCTTTGATGGTATATATTTGTTCGTCCGAATCATAGACTGTGGAACCTGTATTTTTAGGCCTCCCCACATCTGAATTGGTATCAAAAACACCAATTTGGCCTTGTGACGAGTGTTGGTTAGTAACAATTAAGATTATTGTAAGTATAATAAGACGTGTCATATATCTATTTTGTTTGTAGTCAACTTATTTACATCGCGTTTGCTGATTCTGCATTTCTTTCACCATATTCTGTGCCCCTCTGAGTAAAAAAACTGAATCAGATCCACATCCCATCATCCTAAAACCCAGGTTATAATATTTTTCATACTCGGCTGGGCTTGACATTAGAACACCAGTTGATTTACCATGTTTATCAACGGCTAGCTGGACCTTTTTAAGCACATCAATAAATTTGGGATGCTCAAATTCCTTAAAAATGCCCAGGGATAAGGTCATATCCGCTGGTCCCACAAAGAGCACATCTACCCCGTCAAGGCCGGCAATATCATCTAAGTAGTCGAGACATTGAGTATTTTCAATCTGAAGTATGCCTAATAATTGCCCGGTGGTTTCCTGATAATATTTATCAAATTGCCTCCCAAATTCAACTGCACGGGTCATGGTGGCCATTCCCCGTACCCCGTCCGGTGGATATTTCATAAAAGACGCTGCTTGCTTTGCTTCATTCAAATTGTGTATCATAGGAAATATAATACCTCGGGCGCCCAGGTCCAAGGCACGGCCCACTCTA
>CAZOJZ010000355.1:0-8819 GCA_964580205.1 uncultured Roseivirgaceae bacterium | reverse complement strand
AGCTACTCCTTGCAGTAACTTTCGCACCCGTTCAGGGTTGTCCGCTCCGGGCAGCTCAACCTGTATTCTCCCCGTACCCTGGATCCGCTGAATGTTTGGCTGGGAAGTACCAAACCGGTCTACCCGGGTACGTAATATTTGAAAGGATCGATCGATGGCATCCTCTACCTCATCATTAATAACTGCCAGGATCTCATTGTCGGTACTTTGGAAGTTAAACCGGTCTCTATTGGCCGCGCTGGCAAAAATATTGCTTAACTTTCCATTCGGTTCCAATTCCTTGTATGCATCGTAGAAGAGTTGAACGTAAGTCTCCTGACTGCTCTTTAGCCGCTCCTTGGCTACAGCCAGCGATTGTAGAAAAACCGGATCCTCATTGTTGCTGGATAGGCCTTTGATGATCTCCACCGGGCTCACTTCCAGGTTTACATACATTCCGCCCTGTAAGTCCAGACCACGATTCAATTCGGTGTTTTTTACATCCTCATAGGTATAATCTATTCCGAATAGATTATAAACTGGTTCGGTCCAGACCGAGTCGAGATAAGCCTGTTTTTTATTGTAATCTACATTTCCATTAACATCGGTTGCGTACTCCGTGGCCTGCTCTTGTATGTTTCTGGAAACGAAGGTAAACGACAAATAGTAAATACATAAGACCGATATTAGAACGGTCAAGAATATGATGAATCCTTTATTTTGCATGATATTAAATTAATTGGGGTTTAAGAAATGTTCAGGTTCCTCGCTTGCAGCGTGGTGGAATGGCAAAACCTGCTAGGGGGCGTTGGGGCTGATGATCAATGGGAATAGAACCCCCAGAAAACGGTTCTCAAAAAAGACCTGAACAGTAATTTCCTGGCATTCCGCTTCACTAAATAAGACCAACTCATTTAGAAAGTGTAATACTAAAGGTGCCATGCCTTGTGCGGCAGGAATCAATGCATCGTAAGCCTGTAGTTGCGTTTCCTGGTGATCGGCATCTTCCGTCATCTCTATGGAAGTACACGCTTCAGAGGCCGATGTAGGCGCTGCATGCAATGAAACGCTGTGAAACAACATCATCAGGCTTATTAACGTCAGAATAGATTTGTGAAAACGGTTCGTCACTGTATTCAGCATCTGAATTTAAAATACAAAACTAGTCATAATCCGGTAACTTTCAAGTGTATTTATCAGAGAAACACTTGAAGCTAAACCGGATTAGAGTTCAGGGCCTAGAAAGTCCACTAATTTCCCAACTGCCTTACCGCGATGACTCAGGCGATTTTTTTGTTGGGAGGACATCTGCGCAAAGGTACGAGTATGACCCAGAGGCTGGAAGACTGGATCATAGCCGAATCCCTGTGCACCTCTTGGTTGTTGTACAATTGTCCCGGATATAGTCCCCTCAAAATAATGGACGGCTGTTTCTCTGATCAGACAGATTACCGTCCGGAACCTGGCAGTTCTGGGTTCGTTTTCTTTTATTTCCTGAAGTAATTTCGAACAGTTAGCCTGGCTATCTTTTTCTGGACCTGCATACCGGGCGGAATAAACCCCCGGTGCCCCATTAAGTGCCTCTACCTCCAACCCGGTATCATCGGCAAAGCAGTCTATCCCGAAATGCTCTTTTACATAGCTGGCTTTCTGATGGGCGTTTCCCTCCAGGGTTTTCTGCGTCTCGGGGAGATCAACAACACAGCCGATGTCCTCTAACGAAAGTAATGGGTATCCCTTTGGTAGCAGTGCCCTGACTTCCTCAAGTTTATGCCGGTTATTGGTGGCGAAGCACAAGGCCATTTTGGTTATGGATTCACGCTGACCATGGTAACCTCAAAGATCAGGATTTCATTGTCCCCAATAATAGTTCCTTGAGGTGGAAAACAGCCATAGGCCAATGCACTGGGAAGCATAAAGGTTGCCTGAGCACCTTCATTGAGTAGTAGTAATCCCTCTTCAAATCCTTGGATAAAAGAATTTTCCTGAAATATCGGAAATGACGGTGGGCCCAGGGAGCCTTGATCAAAAATGGTACCATCCAACAAAGCTCCTTGGAAGTCAACTACTATAACGTCACCATAGGCAACATTATCACCAGATCCCGGTTCATCTATTGAGTATCTTAATCCGGAAGCAGTCACTTGCATGGGCATGTTGTTCTCTGCAATGTAATCATCCATGATAGGGTCCTGTTGTGCTACAGTCTCCAGAGTACAAAATACAGAGGTGTCATCACTCACGCTACAACTTTGGCCCATCAGGGCAACAATAAAAATATAAACTACTATTCTCATGATTAGTTATTACCAATACCTACTAATTCAACTTCAAACTCCAGGATCGCATTAGCTACAATCACTTCACTTCTTTGTTGGTCACCATAAGCCATGGGTGAGGGTATGTACAACCTGGCTATTGTGCCCTCACTTAACAAGGCAATTCCTTCATCCCACCCATGGATAACGCCTCCGGTTCCCAAAACGAATTCAAAGGGGCCATAAGGTCGGCTTGGGTCGTGTAATCCGAATTCCTTTGCTTTTTCTTCCACGGAAGTGTCGAAATAACCGCCTTCCAACACATTTCCAGTGTAGTTCACCTGTACCTGATCTCCTACCTGTGGTTTTGGGCCTGCACCTTCCTCAAGTATTACGTAACGCAACCCATTTTCAGTGGTTTCGGCAGTTATTTTGTTCTTTTTGAGGTAGGCATCGATTATCGCGATATCGGTGTCCATTTGGTCCTTTTTATCGTACAATGTCTGTTTTCTGTAGTCGTCAATTTCCTCAACCCGTGCCAGTGCCTGCTGTTTCTGGAATTCATCAGCATCATAAATTTTCTCCAGTCCAATTACACAGGTGATCAACTGGTCCTCTTTAATATTTGGCGGAACAGGCATTTGCCAGGTTCGCTGATACAAGTCACCGGCTTTTACCTTGACTATTATACTGTCTCCTTCTGACATCATTGAGAAGGCTTCCTCAATTCCGCCCTTTATACTCCACATTTGCTCCACTTTTTGGATGGGCATGTTAGACGCCTGCATTAATATGCTATCTTCTTCGTTAACCATAGACAGGTTCAGAGTAATAATTTGACCTTCTTCAGGCTGATTACCGGAAGTACCTTTGCTAACAAATTGATATTCAAGACCTGAATCGGTGGTCTTAAAACCATCCTGTTCTCCACAGCTGGATACCATTAAGATCACTGTCAATATTGATATGATTCGGTTAAACATTTGTTCTTATTTTGTTTGATGTAGTTAGTTTTGATTTATACTCCGGCAGCAAGTTTTTAAACTTGTTTACCGTTTCTTCCAGGGATAATTTGGACCTGCCACCAGCGGCATTTTTATGCCCACCACCACTGAAATATTTCTGAGCCAGCTCATTTGCTGGAAAGTCCCCCACTGAACGAAAAGAAATCTTAATTAATTCCCCGTGATCAATTATTAGTGCCGCCAATACGATCCCCCGTATTGAGAGTGCATAGTTTACCAATCCCTCGGTATCTCCTGTTTTTGAATTATGCCTGGTCAAATCCTCCTTAGTGATCGCAAACAATGCAACATTGAACTCTTCCAACACCTCCAACCTCTGACTCAAAGCAAATCCCTTGAAACGTAGGCTGTCCAAAGAATTAGAGTCATAAATAAGCCGGGCCACTTTATGGGTATCTGCGCCAAGCTCGATTAGAGAGGCAGTAATCCGATGTACTTTTTGGGTGGTATTGGAATGCTGGAAGGATCCGGTGTCAGTCATTATTCCGGCGTAAAGCACTTCTGCTATATCTTGGTCAATTAAATCAGCGTCTCCCAAAGATGTGATCAGTTCATAGATTAGTTCAGCTGTTGCAGCAGCCTCCACACTCCAAAACTTGAAGGTGGCAAAGTCTTGTGGGTCTAAATGATGGTCAATAAGTACTTTTGTGGCCTCTGACAGACCTACCTGCTCACCCAGTTCATTGATACGATGCAAACTTGAAAAATCCAGACAAAAGATTACATCTGCTGCTGCAATTAATTGGTTGATTGATTGCTGTTTGCTTTTTTCGTAAATGAGTACCTCATCATTTCCTTTCATCCAGTGTAGAAAATCCGGGTAGTCAGAAGGGCTAATTACCGTGACATGATGACCCTTTTTCTTTAAATACCCCGACATCCCCAACGAAGAACCCAATGCATCCGCATCGGGTCTATGGTGAGTAACAATTATGATGTTTTTGGGAGTGTTAATTAGCTTTTTAAAAGCTTGAAAATCCTGCATTAATACCCATGCCCCTATTATTGGCTAAATTGTGATTTGCAAAGGTGTGAATAAATACAGAAAAAACAAAGGGTGCCATTGCTAAAAGGAATGTTTGGAGGCATGCATTATGTTCAAAAAAGTAATAACTTAGCGCGCTATTTTTTAGCAAACAAGTTATTAAATCAGATGCTATGAAGGGACATACTTTTACCATGATCAAACCAGACGCTGTAGGCGCTGGCAATTCCGGAGCCATCATCAAGATGATCGAAGAAGCTGGTTTCTATGTTATGGCAGTGAAAAAAACCAAACTGAGTCAGGAGAGAGCCAGGAAATTTTATGCCATCCATAAAGAGCGCCCGTTTTACCAGGATCTGTGTAATTATATGTCATCCGGACCCATTATTGCCATGATCCTGTCAAAAGACAATGCTGTGGCAGATTTCAGAACTCTTATTGGAGCCACGGACCCCTCAAATGCTGCCCCTGGCACTATACGTCAATTATTCGCCACTTCCATAGAAGCAAATGCCATTCATGGATCTGATTCAGACGAAAATGCTATTATTGAATCAGGATTTTTCTTCTCTGAATTAGAGCGCCATTAGGAATTTTCTGGTTGCTTAACGAAGAACACTTTTCGAAGCCATCGGGGTAGAAAGATCGCACCCAATAACAAATAAGGATAGAACGACAAGGCCCTCCAGCTAATGTTGGCAATAAGGGTATATGGGCCCAGGTAATCCTCAAAAAACAGAGGAAAGAAAAATTCCGCTGTCCCGCTGCTGCCAGGGGTCGGTGACACCAACATGATGACCCATAGTATGATCTGACGGGCAAATATCAAAATATGGTCCGTCATGGGAAGATCGACAAAGGAAGCAATAATCAGGTTCAGCTGAAAGTACCTTACAGCCCATATCAACACCGTTACCGCCGAAATTGTTACCCAAAATATCAACCTTTTACCTTTCAACTGACTTGAAGCCCAAATGATCTCATTCCCATGCTCATAGGCGTGTAAGCGCCAGCGTCTGAGAAATTTGATGGTGGTCATCTTTAACAATACCCATTTGAAAGCCCTTGGTCTAAGAAATAAGGCATAGCTCATGATCAATGTGTAAAGGCCGATGAGTAGGTAACTTATCCAAAACAGCACCTGAATACCGGTTTGTGGACTGAATGTCCATCTCAGAAATTCCAGAGGCCTGGTAGATTCCGGAATGATCTGCCCTTCAGCAAAAAAGAACACCAATGGTGCGAAAACCACAAAGATCAGGTTGTCCATAATGGCCGTAAGCATGACCAAAGCCAGTGATTTACCTAAACTCACACCTTCCTTTAGCAGAATAAATACCGCCACCGCAGTGCCACCCACTACCGAAGGGGTAACTGCACTTGCAAATTCCCATAGGATGATTACATAAATTGAGCTGGTCCAGTCCAGGTGTTCTTTTGCTAACACTCGTATTCGATAGATGTAGAGCACCGCACGGGCCAATATCATAAGAAGGGCCAGCGAAAACATTCCTGGGCGGGCGTTTAGGATCAAGGTCAGGTTTTCAACGCTGACGTCAGGGTCACTGTAAAATAAATAAGCCACTATTCCCAAGCCGAATAAGACCGGGATCCAAATTTTATTAGGATTTAAGGTTTTGAATATTTTTCCAGGATCCTGGGACATCTAATCTACCAAAGCTTTTTCAAGCTTCTCGATCCAGAAATTATTGAATCCCATACCCAGATGCAGCGTGATCAACTGTAATTGCAGCAATTCCAGAATTGCCAGAAAGTTAAAGATCACCGCCACTTTGTTAGCTTCTTTTTCCATTATATCCACGAATGAGAGCTTTTGTCCTGGTGCCAACACCCTCAATAAAATATCTTTTTGCCCTTCAATGCTATATGGATATTGGACCACTTGATGCACAGGTTGCTGCTGCCCATTTTCGAACCGCTTCATTACTCGTTGAAACGTTTTGAGCAGTTTATAGAGATCAACATCCTGCAATTCAGCCTCCACATTGGTGGTTGCAGATAAGTGCCGTATTTCGGATATAGCATTACCTCGGTGCTCTCTATTCGACCGGTCCAGCTCCATTTTCTGTAATTGATTCAGGACAGATTTATACTTCTTATACTCCAACAAATGTTTAATCAGATCCTCCCTAGGATCAATCTCGTTGCCATCGTCATCCAAAACAGGGCGTGGAAGTAGCATTTTGGCCTTGATACGCATCAGAGTAGCTGCCACCAGAATAAATTCGCTGGCCACCTCGATATTCATCACCTCCAACCTTTGGATGTAATCTAAAAAATCGACCGTGATGCTGGTTATGGGAATGTCGTAGATATCCAACTCATCACGTTGAATAAAAAACAAAAGCAAATCAAAAGGACCTTGGAAAAAAGGAAGTTTTATCTCAAAACTCAATTTGATACTGGTTAATTCAAGGGTATATAAAAAAAAATCCGGCTAGTCAAATATATCATATATACTTCGATATTATGTCAGCGCCCAAAAAAAAATGTACTTTAACTGTTTGCTAGGTGAAATTATTGCAGTAATGTTCCAGAACAAGTACCTTTATATCAGATTGTATAAATAACAGGAGCGTAATCCAATGTTAATTGAACAGGGCAAGTTATTAGCTACTATCAACAGTCCGCAGGATCTTAAAAAGCTAAAACAGCAGCAGCTTGTGCAATTAACTCAAGAGCTCAGGCAGTTTATAGTAGACATGGTTTCGGTCTATGGTGGACATTTTGGTGCCAGCCTTGGGGTGGTAGAGTTGACCGTTGCTCTCCACTATGTATTCAACACTCCGAAAGACCAATTGGTTTGGGATGTTGGTCATCAGGCTTATGGGCATAAGATCCTGACCGGACGAAAAGATGCATTTCATACAAATCGGGTTTATGGTGGAATCTCAGGTTTTCCCAAGAGAACAGAGAGTATATATGACACCTTTGGTGTGGGTCACAGTTCAACCTCCATTTCTGCTGCACTTGGCATGGCCAGGGCATCTGAATACCTTAAAATCAACGATAAGCAACACATAGCAGTTATTGGTGATGGTGCCATGACTGCCGGACTTGCATTTGAGGCTATGAATCATGCTGGTGTCTCAAATTGTAATTTACTGATTATTCTGAACGATAATTGTATGTCCATTGATCCCAATGTAGGGGCATTAAAAAATTATCTGACAGACATTACCACTTCCCAGACCTACAATAAAGTAAAGGACGAGCTATGGTATGCACTCGGAAAGCTTAGTAAATTCGGGTCTTCGGCCAGAGAAGTGGTTTCGAAAGTAGAAAACGGATTGAAATCCGTACTTCTGCAACAGAGCAATTTATTTGAATCTCTGAACCTTCGCTACTTTGGACCGGTTGACGGACACGATGTTGACCACTTAGTACATGTTCTTAAGGACCTTCAACGTATCCCTGGGCCCAAAATTTTACATTGTATAACGGTCAAAGGTAAAGGTTTCCCGATAGCTGAAAAGAACCAAACCAAATGGCACGCCCCTGGAACTTTCGATAAAGTTACTGGTGAAATCTACAAAAAGACATACGACATACCCCAGCCTCCGAAATATCAGCAGGTTTTTGGTCATACACTGGTAGAACTTGCTGAAAAAAACAGCAGGATTATGGGAATAACCCCAGCCATGCCCTCGGGATCATCGATGAATATCATGATGGAAGCCATGCCGGACCGGGCAATTGACGTGGGTATAGCGGAGCAACATGCAGTTACCTTTTGTGCTGGCCTAGCCACGCAAGGCATTATACCCTATTGCAGTATCTATAGCACGTTCATGCAAAGGGCATATGATCAGGTTATCCACGATGTCTGTATTCAGAACCTGCCGGTAAATTTCTGCCTTGACCGCGCGGGCTTTGCAGGAGCAGACGGACCAACCCATCATGGCGCATATGATCTGGCTTATATGCGATGCCTGCCAAATATGATCGTATCCGCTCCAATGAACGAGTCTGAGCTTAGGAATCTGATGTATACCGCCCAACTACCCAGGGAAGGGAAAGCGTTTACCATTAGATATCCCCGAGGACAGGGGGTTATGCCTGAGTGGAGAACGCCTATGAAGGAAATTGCCATCGGCACCGGCAGGATGATTCTGGATGGAGCAGAGCTGGCTATATTGACCATCGGCCACATTGGCAACTACGCAGTTAAGGCCTGCCAGAACCTTCAGGAAGTTGATTTGTATCCGGCCCATTTTGATATGCGGTTCGTAAAGCCGCTGGATGAAGAGTTATTGCACCAGATTTTCGCGAGATTTCCTAAAATACTGACTGTGGAAGATGGCTGCCTACTGGGAGGGTTTGGTAGCGCAGTCTTGGAATTTATGGTGGACCATAGTTATAGCTCCTCAGTAAAAAGATTGGGTATCCCCGACCAAATTATCGAGCATGGCCAGCAGATCGAACTCCAGAGGGAATGTAGCTTTGATCCAGAGGCCATTACTAAAGCTGCTATGGAAATGATGGTCGATAGCACCGCAGAATCCCTGACCTAAGTCCTTTTGAAATCAAATCTGTGACTTCTGGTCTCAA
>CAZOJZ010000354.1:0-2756 GCA_964580205.1 uncultured Roseivirgaceae bacterium | reverse complement strand
TGACCCGAAGCGCTGAATGGTGTGCCACCCTGGCGGTTATGGAAGATCTGGACGCTCATGCTAACGCTATAAAAATCAGGATTACAGGAGGATTAAAAGGCGGGAAATCAGGTTCTTAAAAAGCCTGTTTTTTGTTTTTCGATTTGTCTTGACAAGTATTTTCTACCGTGGTAAAAACTTGCGTCTTAACAGCGCTAAAGGTCTATTTAGCGGACATTTTAACGAAAAATTAAATCCTTGTATTTAAATGGGTTAGCCCTATTTTTGCGTGAGCGCTATAGGGCAGGCCTGTAATTGACAACCGATTTAATTTAAGGCTGTATAATTTAAAGTGTTCTTTGTGCGTTTTTGGCAGACTGTCGGAAGCGCACACATTCACGTAAAAATTATTGATTTAAGGTCAAGCGTTTTTATTAAATATTCGAATATATTAAGAATCCAGATTCACATTAAGTAGGAGGCGAACACAATGTTGAGTGACGAAGCTGGAAGATACAGGGCTCCTTTGCTGGCGCTGATTCTGGCATTTACCGTTTACCTGGTTCCGGGACTGTTTGCGGATACTGCAAATGCCAAAGAAGTTTTCGCGGATCAGGCCTTCGCGGAAGCAGCCTTTGCAAAAGAAGTTAACGCGCAAGAAGAGGCCATTGAAGAAGGCGGTGAGCCGGAAATTGAATGGGGAAAAGACGTATTTTACAAGGACTGGGAAGGCAATCCTCTGGAAGGTCCTGTAAGCGGACCTCCCGCTCCCGAACTGGGGAAAGATGATTACAATAAATATGATTTTGCCCCCAGCCGTATGATCATCTGGATCGCCAACCAACAGCATCTTTATTTTGGCAGTTTCGTGCTTGCGGTTCCTATCTTTTGCATGCTCATCGAGTTCATTGGCATAAGGACCCGCGAAAGCGACCCAATCCTCTCCAAGAAATACGACAAACTGGCTCACGACCTGATGAAGATCAGTCTGACGGCGTATTCCTGGACAGCTATTCTTGGGGGTATTCTGCTGTTCTCCTTTATCACGCTATTCCCCGGCTTCTTCAAGTATATAGCGACGATCTTCCGGCCGGTTATGCATGTTTACGCTCTGATGTTCCTGGCTGAGAGCGGCATCCTTTATGTTTACTATTATGGTTGGGACAGGATGGGCTCGGACCCTTTCCTTAAATGGATCCATGTCAGTCTCTCCGTTCTGCTCAACCTCGTCGGTACCATCCTTATGTTTCTGGCCAATTCCTGGGCGACGTTCATGCAGGCTCCGGGCGGAATCGATGAGCAGGGCAGGTTCCTCGGTAATATCTGGCACGTTATTCATTCCACGCTATGGAATCCGGTCGGGATTCACAGGATCCTCGGCAACATCGTGTTCGGCGGCGGTATCGTTGGCGCTTATGCGGCTTATCACTACCTGACCGCAAAAACCGAGGAAGAGCGGGCTCACTACGACTGGGTCTGTTACATCGCCATGTTCATCGCGATTTTTGGCTTGATCCCTCTGCCCTTCGCGGGGTACTGGCTGATGAAGGAAGTGTATGCCTTCCGACAGCAGATGGGGATCACCCTAATGGGCGGGATCATGGCCTGGTTGTTTATCATTCAGGCGGTAATGATCGGCCTGTTGTTCTTCGGCGCTAATTCGTATCTTCATAACGGGATGGCGCGGGTCAAGGGGTCGCACCGCTATATGAAATATTGTAAATACATGGTGCTGCTGTTGATCATATGTTTCACCATGTGGATGACCCCGCACACCATCGTTATGACTCCTGCTGAGTTGAAAGCGATGGGCGGCGCGCAGCATCCGATCATCGGGCACTTTGGCGTGATGTCGGCCAAGAATACGGCGGTAAACCTGATGATCCAAACTACCGTCCTCTGTTTCCTTCTATACCAGAGGTCGAACAAAAGGATCATGGTCCCCTGGGCGACTGCCGGAAACTGCTGGATTTCGGCGATTTTCGTCTGGGCGGCGGTCAATACCATATGGTTGGGTCTTTACGGCTACTTCCTGCCTGCAAACCAGCGCGTTGGACTCTCCGTACCGCAGGTAACCTCAACCCTGACCACGCTGTTTGCCGGGATGGCGATAAACATCTCCATGTTTAAAGACTCCGAGTCTTATGGCGAGATCAAGTGGGGCACTCAGTCCAAGGTGGGGACCTATGCCATCTTCCTGCTGGCAATTTCCTTCACGTGGCTCATGGGATTGATGGGGTATATCCGTTCCGCCGTTCGTTTGTTCTGGCACGTTACGGAAGTGCTGCGGGACAATTCCCCGGATGCCTATACCCTGACGATTGGCGAGGCGGGGAAAATGCTCACATTCAACACCTTGTTTGTCTGGGTGCAGTTTGTGGTCGTGTTCTGGGTAGGAAGCCTTACGGGTAAACCAGCCCCACAGGAAGTTTCTGTCGGCGCCAGGCCTGTTATTCCGGCTCCAGCTCCGGCGCAACAGCAGCAGTAAGCGCTTTTTCGGCCCAGACCGAATTTCCGGTCTGGGCCTGAATACCTATAGTTTAAATTTTTGACTTTTTAAGAACAGGCCAAACAAGCCGACGGTAAATCCCCCGAAAACCGTTAGGTAAACGCCAAAGCTTTTAAGGGTGTCATTGTCAGCCTCCTTTGAAACATACCCATAAGCCAGAAACGCTATGCCGACTATCGTGGACGTGACGGGAAGACTATCAAACAATGCCCCAAACACGGATAACATGAGACCATAAATAGTTTCCATCTTTTCTTAATCCTCCTGG
>CAZOJZ010000353.1:0-7344 GCA_964580205.1 uncultured Roseivirgaceae bacterium | reverse complement strand
GCGATAATGATCTTTTTCTTATTATTAGCTATTTATTTCTTCCAAATAAGTAAATGGAGGTGGTCCGCATTGGCATTTGCCGCCAGCGTTGCTGCTAAATTGATTCCACTGATCTTCCTTCCCTTATTGATCTTCCGAATGCCCTGGAAAAAAGTAGCCGGTTACTGGGCGCTGTGTGTGCTAATGGTTATAGGGTTTTTTCTAACTGTTTGGAGCCCTGAACTAACCAAAAGCATGACTTCAAGCCTTTCGCTTTACTTTCAGAAGTTTGAATTCAATGCCAGCATTTATTACCTGGTTAGAGAAATCGGATTTGCCGTAAAAGGCTTCAATATTATCCAGGAAGCAGGCAAGTATCTTGCTTTAACCACCCTTTTATTTATTCTGGGGTTTTCCTGGTACTCCCATGGCTCCATGCCCTGGCCAAAAGCCATGCTTTGGGCCTTAATGGTTTATCTTTTAATGTCCACTACGGTCCATCCCTGGTACATCACCCCCCTGGTGGCGCTGGCGGTGTTTACAGACTATCGGTTCCCAATTGCCTGGTCAATGCTGGTTATGGTCAGTTATGCCGGCTATTCCGTAAACGGATATACTGAAAATATATATCTGGTTATAGCTGAATACTCATTACTGACACTTACCTTGATTTGGGATTTAGTAAGTGAGCGCAATCAGTTGAACAAAAACGGCAATAATTTGGTTAGTACTGGATGAAACCCCATTCCCTACTTTATGTTATTAGTAGCTTTTTCTTTTTTCCAGCCTGTGGGCAACAGAGTTTGGAAAAAAAGCTTGAAAGCCTTTACCGGCACACTGTTCCATTGGTCCAACCGGAGCAGCTTGAAAATTGGCAAGTGTCCGGGAAAGAGCTGGTTCTATTAGATATCCGAAGCCCAAAAGAATACCAGGTGAGTCATTTGAAGGGAGCTGAGCTGATCGATTATGAATCATTCGATCCCGGGATCATCGCTTACATCTCCAAAACATCTACCGTAGTGGTTTATTGCAGCGTAGGTTATCGGAGCGAACGAGTGGGAGAAAAAATGAAAGAGCTTGGATTTCAAGAAGTATATAATCTTTATGGGGGGATATTCCAATGGAAAAACCAGGGAAACCCGGTAGTGAATGATAAAAATCAACCAACTGACTCTGTACATGCCTACAATCGGAGTTGGGGTAAGTACCTAAAGCAAGGGATTAAGATATATGACTGATGGGCTGTTATTAATTTTTGTTAAGAACCCAATACTTGGTCAGGTCAAAACCCGATTGGCTGCTACTGTGGGAGAAGCACGGGCTTTGGAAATCTATCAGAAGTTACTTGATCATTCTGCGAAGATTACCATAGAATTGCCAATAGACAAAGTGGTATTCTACTCTGATTTTATTGATAACAACGACATTTGGGACCAAAAACATTACCAAAAGCAGTTACAAACCCAGGGAGACCTGGGTCAGAAAATGAGCGATGCCTTCGAGTGGGGTTTCCAATCCGGATATAAGGAGATCAGCATAATTGGAAGTGATTGTTATGAGCTTAACCCTGAAATCATCATGAGTGGCTTTCAGGAACTAAGTACCCATGATGCTGTTCTTGGGCCAACCAGAGACGGAGGTTATTACTTATTGGGCCTGAAGAAACTGAGAGGAGAGTTATTCCAGAACAAGAATTGGGGTACCGACTCGGTAGCGGCAGATACTTTAAACGACCTGAACGAATTGGATTTGGACTACCGTACTCTGGAAACCCTGAACGACGTAGATACAGAAGATGATTTGCCTAAGGAGCTAGATCGTAAATCTTGGCGCAGTGAACAATAAAACCTTCACCAATTTTTAAGAGATCCTCATAAATTCAACCAATAGGTTAGTTTGAAGACAAGCGCCCTTGATTTGGGTCGGTTGAAGTCGATAAATCTGCCTTCGTCTGCGGCAAAATAGTTATCCGTATATACAAGAAAAATGTCTGAAACAGGTTTATACCGCCATTGAAAACGCGTGTTGATATTCACATTGTTTATCTGGTTATTGTACTGAATGAAGGTCGTCCAGAATATTTTCCGTGTAAAGGTAATATCAATTTTTGGGCCTATCAAAAACAGATTTGCATCGTTGTAAGGGTCAGGCAGCCGAATTCTATTGAGGGCAAAATTCATGGCAGCGGTTACTTTCCTTGAATGTCGATAGGATAAAGTCCCTTCCAGGTTCAATCGAGTACCGTTGAAGTATTCGCCTGAGCGCGTGCTTAGTTCATAAAAGAATGACTTCCGTTGATCAGAGTTGAATCGGGCAACTACGAAATTATAACCATAGTCGGTGTTTTCAGGCAGTTCTGGGCCGTCGGTACCACTCGGATCAAAAGGTTCAAACAGATAGGTATATTGTCTGCGTAAGCGCATGCTGAACCTGGCGTTGTTTATAAAATTGATCCGGTATAGCAGGTTAACGTCCCAATCAGTGAGCCCATAGTTACTGTTTCTGATAACATCGACATCGAATCCTGGCGCATGTGACTGAATACTTCCTTTCGACGGGTAAAAATTATGATATATGGTGCCGCGGACCTGATTGAAATCCGTTCTCCGTACAAAGCCAACATCCGGATTAAAATTAGCTCCTATGGATCTGAAATTTGTGCGTGCTTCCCAGCGATATGTTTGGTATTTGACGCCTACTCCCATGGAATAAGTTGAATCAAGTCCTTGCTCGTCGAATGACCGATGATAATATCCCTTTCCGCTCCATTTGTTATCAGGTGTGGCAAGGTTCAGGTCAATGCCTAACGTGCGGTTCCAGATGGATGGTTTCATTTGAAATTCACCGCCAATGGAATCCTGAAATGCTTGTTTGTTGACTAAAATTGCAGCAATATTGGATCGTTCTCCTATTCGGCGCTGCACGGAAGCTACTGTATAGTTGATCGATGGCAATGAGATATCTTCTTCTTCCGATGCCTGAATGGTCATCACACCTAACCTCCATTTATTGTCAATATTCCCACTCACCCTGGCGCCAAAATAGAGTTGATTCATAATGTTGGTTCCCGTGGTAGTATCACTGCTTATTCCGATTCGCCGTGAAAAAAAAGGTCTGGCCCCATCGGATCCAAAGGAGGCAAACAGGTCAGCATTTTCCAGGAAAAATTGGCGTTGCTCAGGGAAAAATATTTCAAATCGATCGAGGTTGGTTACCTGTTGATCAGCTTCAACCTGTGAAAAATCCGGGTTGATGGTGAGATCGAGGTTCATCGCTGGCGAAAGCGCGATTTTCAGGTCCCCACCAACTGTAAGTTTTGTTTTGGTAGATGTTTGTTCTTCGTAGTTTTTTGAAGTCTTGAAAGCAGTGTAGGGAATTATAGAAATGTTTTTACCGGGCTTACCAAGTGGCTGATCCCATTTTAACTCTTTGTTGAACGCGAGATTAATCGGAAAAAAATTTCTTGGTATTGGCGCCCAGGTGGAAGTTTCATTGTATTCACTATCGAAACGGTAAAAGTTTATATACCAGGAATCCATGTCATCCTTGAATCGTAAGGTCTTAAATGGTATAGCCATTTCAGCTATCCAATAATCGTCATAGATCCTGGCCTCCGAGTACCATTTATTATCCCAGGTGAGTGAAAAAGAGCCACTGCCACTGCCTTGGCTACTCCCCCGACCTGATAGATTGCCTCCATTGGAAATGAGACCTTCTCGTTGTACTCCGTAAGGATCAACCCCAAAGAAAAATGCATTGGTTTTATCCTTATAGGTGTCTAGTATCAAGGTAAAATTATCAAACCCCCGGCCTCTGAAGTCTCGACGTAAAGAAGGGGTTATGTATTCCCTTGGCCCTAGGTTATGCATAATGGCGATGAGGTACACAAAATCATCATCGTAGGTCATTCTGACTTCCGTAGACGCAATAGCTTCGGAACTATCATATGGGAAAATCTGGTTAAACCTATCGGCTACGTCGGCTTCTTCCCAGACGCCTTCATCCATAACTCCATCAATGGTTATCGGAGCTGTAGCCCTTTTGATTAACAAGCCCTGTCCCTTCGATTCCATCCTTGACCATACAAGTATAACAAAGATCATGTACAACAGGAAAAATCTCATATTGTTAACTTCAGTCAGAGATTTTGGGAAACGCCGGTTTCTGGCTGTACTTGGTTTCAATTACTTCTGGTTTGATAGATTTGGTAATATAGGCGAATTGGATCTTGAGGACCGCATAGACTCTCAAAATAACTTTATTCAACTAAACTAAAACACATATTCTCTGCAAGTCCAGTATAGACAGTTTTAGGTATAGATTTTAAGTTTGATAACAGTTTATTGTTTAATAAGATTCCCTTAGTTTCGTCCAATCTTTAGTTCAATGATATAGAATTGAAAGGTTTAACTTAACTCAGTTTTTCCTTAAAGAAGTCAATGGTTCTCTGCCAGGCAAGTTTGGCTGCTGCCTCATTGTATCTTGGAGTGGTATCGTTGTGGAAACCGTGATTTGCATTTGAATACATAAAGGCCTGGTATTCCTTGTGTTGAAATCTGAGGCATCGACTGAGGCACAAGACAAACAAAGGCTTGGTTAGCAAGCAGCGCTAGTCAACGGGCGCTTGGAGTATAAAGGAGGACCAGGAGTTCCAGTCACATACAAGTAAAATTATGTACTCACACCCACACTCCTAACACAATTTATCCATTTTCCTGATCAGTAATTGGTTGAGAAGCCGTAGCAAATAAAGACACAATCGAGAATAATTGGCGAAAATCGTTTAAATTTAGTAAACCCTTAAATTCAGCTTCATGAATTGGAAACTTATCTTACCCTTGATACTGACGATATCCGTAGTATTGTTTTTAATTTTAAAGAGTAGTTCCCGGGCCACTGATTCTGATTTTCTGATTAAACCTAAGTTTGGTGAATTTCAGATTAATGTCATTACCACCGGGGAACTGGAGGCCAAAAGCTCGGTAGATATTTTGGGTCCAGCTGGTTTGCAAGCTGTTCAAATTTGGCAGGTTAAATTGGACCATATTGTGCCGGAAGGGTCTCTGGTGAAAAAAGGAGATTACATTGCACGGCTTGACAATTCGTCATTGGTTGAAAAAGTAAAAACCATACAAAGCGAACTGGAACAGAATTTGTCGCAATACACTCAAATAAGATTAGATACAGCTCTCGAACTTCGAGAAGCCAGGGATGAAATAATCAACCTTAAGTATTCAATAGAGGAGAAAAAATTAGTACTTGAACAGTCGACATACGAACCGCCAGCTATCGTTAAGCAGGCAAACCTTGATCTGGAAAAAGCTGAAAGGGCCTTTGAGCAGGCACAGAATAATTACAAATTAAAATACCAAAAAGCCGTTGCACAAATGCAGGAAGCAGCTTCGAAGGTAGACAATGACCGAAATCGTTTGAATTTTTTGGAAACCATCATGCAACAAATGAATATTTCCGCTCCTGAAGATGGCATGGTGATATATCACCGTGATAGGCAGGGAAAGAAAATAACCACAGGATCAATGATCCAAACCTGGCGACCAACAGTAGCTACCCTGCCCGACCTCACTACTATGGTTTCAAAGACTTATGTAAATGAGGTGGACATCCGGAAAGTGAGGATGGGTCAACCTGTAAAAATTGGTCTGGATGCTTTTCCTGACACCAAACTTAATGGAGAAGTCATTAAGGTAGCTAATGTTGGAGAACAGAAACCAAATTCTGACTCAAAAGTATTTGAAGTTACCGTTGAAATACATAAATCGGATACCACTCTAAGACCCGCAATGACCACCAGCAACACCATTATTTCAGAGGTGATAAATCAGGTGGTATACATACCCTTGGAGTGTCTGCACAGCCAAGGTGATAGTATAACTTATGTGATGAAAAAAAGTAGGCTGGGGGTAATTAAACAGCAGGTAGAAGTAGGCCTATCAAACGAAAACGAAGCCATCATTGAAAAGGGTGTTGGAGTTAACGATGAATTATTCCTTTCGATCCCTGAAAGTGCAGAGGACAAACAAATTGTAATGCTATCTGAAGACTAGTATGGGTCCGGGTATTCATCTGGCAGATAAGATAGCCTTAAACTTTTCCATTGCAGTTGAATCAATAAAATCAAATAAAATCAGATCCTTTCTGACGGCGCTGGGGATAATATTTGGAGTTGGGGCAGTAATTGCCATGATGGCAATTGGAAATGGAGCCCAACAGGAAATTCTTGAACAAATAAAGTTGGTGGGAGCAAATAACATTGTTATTACTCCAATAATTAAGCAGGTTGAAGAGGAAGTAACCGAATCTTTTGTAATAAAAGAGCCAAAGTATTCACCAGGTCTTACCTTGTTGGATGTCCATAGTATTAAAGATCTTGTTCCGGGTATTGATAGGGTTAGTCCTGAAATCATTATTGACACCCATTTAATAAAAAATGGTATAAGGAGATCTGCCAAGTTGGTGGGCATTGATTCTACTTATTTCAGTATTACCAATTTTAGCTTAATATCAGGTAAAAACTTCAATAGTGACCAATTGTTAAGGGGTGATCCTGTTTGTATTATAGGGCGGGGAATTCAAAGCAAGTTTTTTAGTCAGGAGGATCCGATCGGTAAAAGTATCAAGTGCGGTCAACATTGGCTTAAGGTGGTTGGAGTATTGGAACAGCGAGTAATTTCCAAGAAAAGCATTGCAAACTTAGGCATTCGAGATTATAACATGGATGTTTATGCTCCTATTCAAACCATTCTTATCAGGTACAAGAATCGAGCTTCAATTACCAGTACTCTTATACAAAGAGCCAGTAGAAGTAACCAAAATCAAAATAACGAAATCGAATCAAGAGCCCCGGTTAATTACCACCAAATTGACCGACTAGTAATACAGCTTGCCAACTCCGGTACTATGACGGCAGCTTCTGATGTGATTTCCAGAATGCTTAAACGCCGTCATTATGGTGTGGTAGACTATCAGATTAGCATTCCCGAGTTACTGCTTCAACAACAACAGCGTACCAAGCGTATTTTCAATATTGTATTAGGTGCAATTGCTGCAATCTCCCTGCTGGTGGGGGGGATTGGAATTATGAATATCATGTTAGCATCAGTGATGGAACGAATTAAGGAGATTGGAATAAGACTTTCCGTAGGTGCCAAGAAGCAAGATATAGTTTTTCAATTTTTGTTTGAAGCCATCTTGATAAGTGTTTTAGGTGGCATTCTGGGGATTATTCTGGGATGGCTGTTTGCCGTGTTGGTTTCAAAAGTAGCTGATATACCTACTATAATTAGCCTTTTTTCAATTTTATTGGCATTCGGTGTGGCAACCACCATCGGATTGATTTTTGGAATC
>CAZOJZ010000352.1:0-5469 GCA_964580205.1 uncultured Roseivirgaceae bacterium | reverse complement strand
AAGCTCAAGTAGGTGTGGGCACTCCCCCACCCTCAGATGCCCAAGTCCTTTTTGACGGCTCCAAACAATTACTTCATACCAATTGGACTTATTGGGAAGGGCCCCGCCTTTCAGCTGCTCTTCCCATTAAATGGGCCATAGAAGATGACCCTGTAGATGCCGGCACAGTCATGAATAGTAATGACCCCTCAGCAGCCGGTGGATTATATGGTTCCGCGGACATAGTTACCATACAAAAATTTAGGGATTTTCGCCTGCATGTGGAGTTTCTGGTGGGTCATGAAGGCGGTAACAGCGGATTATACCTGCAAAACCGCTATGAGATCCAGATCCTTGATGGAGACACTACCATGCACGGTATGGGAGCGGTAATCAATGAAACCCCATCCCCTTATCATGCTTACAACGGAGTAGGCAAATGGAATTCCTATGACGTAGTCTTTCGAGCGGCCCGTTTTAAAAATGCCAAGCGATCGGAAAAAGCCATGGTTACTTCATATTTCAATGGTAAAAAGGTATTCACCAACCAAACCATTAATCAAGTCTGGGGCGGAGCAAACTCAGGAATTGACGGTGGAAACGATGAGGGTAAAGGCATTACGGATACACCTGGCGGCATTAAGCTACAAGCCGAAGGTCATCCGGTGCTCTACCGAAATATCTGGATCAAAGAGTTGGATCTGAAGAAAGCAGATACTGACTTTTAGCTATGATAAAATGCGTTTTACTCTCGTTTTTAATACTAGCATCTTCTGTGGTAGCCGAAGGGCAGATCGGACATAGACTTTTCGACACAAAACGCAAAAAGGTAGAGGTTCCCAACTATACCCTATTCCTCAACCTACATGATTTGGCTTTGGAGTATTCTTCCAAGATTGAGTCAAAGGTGGATAGCTTATTGCATACCGGGCAATTAGATTATAACAATAATATCTTTGACTTTAGGGTCAGGGCCATCCAAACCTTACAGCATGTGTTGTATAAAAGCGATCCGTTCATCGCTTATTTAGATGGTTGGATCTACGGCTTCCAAATGGTAGCATACCTTGAATCACCCCAGGGGGTTAAATACTTGGGTCCGTTTCAACCCTCAATACTTGCGTTGTATCTGAACTATTTGGTAGAATGGCCAGAGTTGTACACTAATTTGACCGGTAAAAGCCCTGACGATCTCCAGGCCCAAATTCAGACTTTTGCAATTAACTTCCCCATCAATAACAACTATTTGAACCGTACTTCCGTGATTGACGAGACAGCCCATTGGGTAGGTGAGGCAACTATTGGTTTTAAAAGTGGAGTGGCTACATTAACTGACGCCATGAGAAATATATCTGATCGCCTCAACTATTATACAGAATTTACCCCGAAATTAACTCAATGGTATATTGAGCAATCTGTTCGAAATATGTTGGGCACTGACTCGCTGGGTCCATCTTTGGAGAAAAGTGTTGCTGCATTAGAACGAATGTCCTATACCGTGGATTCCATTGATCATCTGGTTTATTCCATCACCGATACTATTTTGACTGATGTAAACCGGCAAAGGTGGGAAACACTCAGATTCATGTCAGCAGAAAGAAAGGTCATACTAGAACAAATCAGCAGCGAACGTGAAATTGTGATCGAACAACTTGTAGAGGAAAGAAAAGCCTTAGAAAACCTGATTCGTGAAGAACGCCAGGCATCATTTGACCAAATTCAAGCTATAGTAGAGGACACCACCTATTACAGTTTCGATCGTGTAGATGACATAGTTGATAGGCTATTCTTTAGACTACTGATCCTGGCGGTAATCATCGCAGTTGGGTTAGTTCTAGCGGTAGTTGTTTATAAGAAAATGGCCTAGATTGCCCATTTAGTCCAGTTGAAGATGGATATGCCCAGCGCGTTGCACTAAGCGCCCTGCGCTAAGCAATTGTTAATTCTTCATTGTTAATTTTTAATTGCTTCCAAAGTTGGTGCACCTTCCATAATTTCTTCATTGGCGTATTCCTCAAAATCCTTAAAATTATCAATAAAAGACTGTGCCAGGGTCTTTGCTTTAGTGTCATAGTCGCCTTGATTCTTCCAGGTGTCTTTAGGATTAAGTATCTCTGATGGCACACCAGGCACTTCAAGAGGAATATTCAGTCCGAAAATGGGTAATTGGCGGTACTCCACCTGATCTAGTGCACCCTCTAAAGCAGCAGTGATCATAGCACGAGTGTATTTCAATTTGATTCGTTCCCCTACCCCATAAGCTCCTCCTGACCATCCTGTGTTCACCAACCAGATGGCTACTTTATGTTGATGCATCTTTTCCCCGAGCAATTCTGCGTATTTAGTAGGGTGCAACGGCATGAATGGTGCCCCAAAACAGGCTGAAAAAACCTCTTGTGGCTCTGTTACTCCTGTTTCAGTGCCTGCTACTTTTGCGGTATATCCTGAAATGAAGTGGTACATGGCCTGCCCGGTGGTTAGCTTGGAAATTGGCGGCAGTATTCCGTGCGCATCCGCGGTTAAAAAGAAAATATTTTTGGGGGCACCGCCCATGGAATTTTCCACGGCATTTTCAATAAAGTGTATAGGGTAAGACACTCTGGTATTTTCTGTAACTTCCCGATTACTGTAGTCCACTGTAGTAGTACCAGGGAAAAACCTGGTATTTTCCAGAATAGCCCCGAATTTGATGGCCCTGTAAATTTCCGGCTCCTTTTCTTCCGACAGGTCGATCACTTTAGCATAGCAGCCTCCTTCGAAATTAAAGACGCCGGAATCCGTCCAGCCATGTTCGTCATCACCAATCAATCGACGGTTTGGGTCTGCGGACAAGGTGGTTTTACCAGTTCCTGAAAGCCCAAAGAAGATGGCAGTATCTCCATCCATTCCCGTGTTTGCACTGCAATGCATGGGAAGCACACGGTTTTGTTCAGGTAATAAAAAGTTCAATACACTGAATATCCCTTTTTTGGTTTCACCGGTGTATCCGGTCCCTCCAACCAAAATAATGCGTTTAGTTAGATTAATTATAGCAAAATTACTTTGCCGGGTGCCATCAATTTCCGGATCCGCTTTATATTCTGGTATAGCCAGTATAGTAAAGTCTGGAGTAAAATGATTCAGTTCTTCCGGAGTAGGACGAATAAACATATTATAGCAAAACAAATTATGCCAGGCTTCAGTGTCTATGATCCTGACATTTAGTCGAAAGTCTGGATCCGCCCCGGCAAATGCATCTCGTATAAACAATCTTTTCCGCCCTAAGGTGGCTATCATCTTGTCAAAAAGCTGATCAAACTTATCTTCATCGAAAGCTAAATTTATATTACCCCACCAGACCTTGTCTTCAGTGTAATCATCTTTCACGATAAACCTGTCATTAGGAGAGCGTCCAGTGAATTTTCCCGTATCACACATAAGTGCCCCAGTATCCGTCAATTCCCCTTCCCCATTCCTCAAGGCTTCTGTGACCAGTTCTGCCGGTGTGAGATTCCATAATACGCCTTTGATATTGGCCAGACCTAATTTGATCAAGTCCTTCATCAGGGATTTTAAGTTCGTTTTCATAAGGATTGGTGGGTTCTGGTTTCTAAAATATATTTTTGTCTTTCCGTTTAAAGATAGGCAACCAATAGTGGTTTATCAAATGCCCTATTATCTTAAAATTACCTATACTGATAAATATTACTGGTCTCCACTGGCCTTTTCAAAAAGAAAAGCCGCTACTAAACCAATCAGGGAAAATGCCCCCAAAACAACAAAAACATGTTGATGACCCAGTGCGCCCGGAGAACGGTCTATCAGAAACCCCATCAGCGGCCCCATAAAAATGTCAGGAGTAAAACCAATAACTGAAACCAGCCCCACAGCACTACCGGTCATCACCAAGGGAACACCTGCCTCCTGAAACAATGCAAAGTAAATACCTCTTAAAGCATATATTCCTGTACTGGTAATCACGATAGTAAAAACCAAAGCCAGGTACATGTCTGGACTTAGAATACCTGCGGCAATGGCCACGCTACCAAAAAACATTAGTGCAAACCCTAGAATTGTGACTTTAGATGACCTGATCCGGTCTGCCAGGAACCCTGCAACCACAGCAGCCAACGGACGCACCCAAAAAGAGATGGTACCAATATGGGCAGCGGCTACATCATTGTATCCAAAGGCATCACTTACGTACAAAGAGAAATCATCGGTGGTTTTATATCCCACATAGGCGCAAAGGACAATTAATGCCTGTAACCGAATGGTCCGTTTTCGCAGTAATTGCCTGACGCCATTTAACGACAGTTGCTGGCGATTACTTATTCTAGACGTTTGGTCACTCTCTGGTATTATTAACCAAACCAGCAACGCAACACACAACACCAGTCCGGTAAATATCCAGATGATCTGTTTCAAGGCTGCTGTTCGTTGGTCTATGGTTGCTGAGGCCACCTCAGCGGGCAATAACGAGGCAAAGACCCATACCGAAATAGATGCCAGAAGGGCCACAAATAGTCCGCGTCCCCCATCAAGTATGCCATAAGCACGCCCTTGCCGGTCAATTCCACCCCACTCTCTAGTTGCCCGTATTAGGGCTGCCCAGAACATTAATATGGTTGTTAATCCCCAAAACCCATAGAGCAATGTAAGTACCATAAGAGAGGGAATGACTGCGAAAAATAAGCCTCCCAGAGAGGTGGCCAATAGTGCGACTGTCATTAACCTGCGGGCTGAGAAGCGATCAGCCAATGGTCCACCCAGGAAATAAGCCGCCATGGCAATTGAACCGTAAAGGGCAAAGGCCGTGCCCAACTGTAAATTGGTAATACCAAAAACATCCAGGAAAGTAGGTCGAAAGATCCTGGCAACCACAAATGGCAGCAGAAATACAGTTTCGCCGGCAACAATCAAAGTTGCCATAATAACTGCACTCCTGGTTCGGCTTTCCATCAGTTCACCAAGTTTTCCACCCTGCCTCCTCGATAATATTGAATAATGTTTTGAGCTGCCTGCCGGGACATTTCGTCACGGGCTTGTATGGTGGCAGAACCGATATGCGGAGTAATAGCAACGTTTTCTAAAAACAACAGGGGATCATCTGGCCTCATGGGCTCTGGATCAGTTACATCCAGCCCGGCACCCCATATTGTTCCCGAGACCAGGGCCTCATATAGATCATTTTGCTGGTGCACCGGCCCTCGCGAGGTGTTAATAAACAATGCTGTTCTCTTCATTTTTTGAAATGCCGTTTCATTAAATATGTATCTGGTCTCCTTATTAAGTGCGCAATGAACGCTTAGAATGTCACTCTGTTTAAGCAGTTCATCAAAACTCACTTTTCGAGCACCCAACTGCTGCTCACCCTTGGAATTTTTGGACCGGCTGCAATAAATTACGCTCATATTATATGCCCCCTGGCATCTTTTGGCCATCTCAAATCCGATGCGGCCCATTCCGAATATACCCAATGTCATCCCCTTTAGTTCAAGACCCAAATGT
>CAZOJZ010000351.1:0-8253 GCA_964580205.1 uncultured Roseivirgaceae bacterium | reverse complement strand
ATATAAGGCGCGCCTGTTTTGGTCTTCTGAATTCCCAGATGTTTCCCAGCCGCCTATATGACGGATTATATTCCAGACCCCTTCGGGTTGAGGTGGCATAACGCTGGGGCCATATACCCGGTTATTAAGCAATCCGCTTACCGCCAAAGCCTGGTCCCTTATTTGTTCCGCGGACAATCTTACCCTGGGGCCTCTGGCCAACAGTTTGTTGTACGGATCCAGTTGCAACAACTCAGGACTTACCACGGATGACTGTCGGTAAGTTGCCGATATTACTATTTGCTTTAAAAGTGATTTAATACTCCACTGATGTTTGTGCATAAACTGAACTGCCAGCCAGTCCAACAGCTCGGGATGGGTTGGCGAGGACCCCTGGCTTCCAAAATCCTCCAGGGTCTCTACCAGCCCTAATCCAAAGAGTTGCTCCCAAAATCTATTTACCATAACCCTGGCGGTTAGTGGGTTCTCAACATCCATTAACCACTCAGCCAATTCCAGGCGATTTTCAGGATTCTGAGAAAGGGATTTATTCAATGCTTGAGGAACTTTGGGAGCTACTTCCTCTCCATGAACCAACCAATTGCCTCTAACAAATACATGTGATTTTCTGGAAGAGTCAGCGGGCAGCTCTTTAATAATTGGCACTGCAACCGGTTGAATTGAAAGGTAATGTCTTAGGGTCTTAATGTAATCACTGCTAACAGTGTCATTATTGGCCTTAAGCTGTTCAATTCGCCGGCCATATTGCTCTTTTAAAGTCTTCTGGGGAATAGAAAGCAGTTCAGTATTTGGCTCATCATTGGTTTTGTCACTGTCTTGAGTGTTATTGAAATATGCATAGACCTGGTAGTACTCTTGGTGCTTGATGGGATCATAGGGATGAGTATGACACTGAACACAGCCAAGAGTAGTTCCCTGCCAAACCTCAAAGGTGGTGTTCACTCTGTCCAGTACAGCTGCTACCCGGAACTCTTCATCATCGGTGCCACCTTCGTCATTGCTCATGGTATTACGATGGAAAGCGGTAGCCAATATCTGGTTGTCCGAAGGATCAGGTAAAAGATCACCGGCAAGTTGCTCTACGGTAAATCTGTCGAAGGGCATATCCTGATTAAAGGCATCAATCACCCAGTCCCTGTACATCCACATGGTTGGCCTTAAATTGTCTTTTTGGTAACCCTGAGAATCAGCATATCTCGCTAGATCCAACCAGAAAGAGGCCCATCTTTCACCAAAGTGTTCAGAAGAAAGTAATTCATCCACTAAGTACTCATAGGCCTCGGGAGATGAGCTGTTCAAATATCTCTTTACAATAATCTCTGCGGGTGGTAGTCCAATAAGGTCCAAACTAACACGTCGAAGTAAAGTGGCCTTGTCTGCCTCATCTGATAAATAGAGCTCTTCTTTGCTTAATTTATCAATAATAAATCCATCAATGCCGTTTATCGCGCGGTGGTCCTGAAATTCAGGCGGGCTGATTGCAGAATCGGGAATTACATAAGCCCAATGATCATCCCACCTGGCCCCTTGTTTAATCCAGTTGGTTAGCATGGAAATTTCCGAGGCATCTAATCCCGGACCTTCAGGTGGCATTCTTAACTCAAGATCCTGCTCTGATATCCTGCTAATCATAGCACTTTTTCTTAAAGAACCGGGAACGATAGCAAAGTTGCCGGAATCAAGGGTATCCAAAGCCAGTTGAGGAAAGAGGAAACTTAGCCCTCCTTTTTGACGCACGCCACCGTGGCATTTCATACACTTTTTATTGAAAATAGGACGAACCTGACTATTGAAGTCGACTGCGGGGTTTTGGAAAAAATTACTCGAAATCCATAGGACAATCCCCAGTGCTACCGTGATATAGACTATTTTACCGTAATGTTTTCGCATTCGATCCCCTTATCAACTTTCAAGATAGTGCATCGGGAGCTAATTTGCCAGGGCTTCTTCTGGCTAAGTTCCCAACTTAAACTCACTCATTGACTTGATATTAATTGCAAGTTGTTGGTAAATTTGTTAAATATGTTTGATGTCCAATAAACTGGGAAGCGTGTAGATAAGGTGTTTGAAATGATCACAACAAAGAGCGGCTTTATGAAGGTTATTGCAATTTCTAAAATCAACAGGAGCACTGTATTCATAGTACTAATGTCTGTCCTGCTAGCCTGTAAGCCCTCCTTACCAGATGATACCACTCTAGCCCATCAGGAGCTACCCGATAAGATTGATTTCAATTTTCATGTCCGTCCGATTCTTTCAGACCGCTGCTACAAATGCCATGGGCCCGATGAAAAAGCCCGCAAAGCGGGACTTAGGTTTGATCAGGAAGAAGCTGCATTTGCTATGCTTGACAGTGCAGAAGGTACTTTTGCCATTGTTCCGGGCAATCTGAAAAAAAGCCAGATGGTCCGGCGCATCTCCAGCGTTGATCCGGATTTCCAGATGCCGCCACCTGAATCTAACCTTAGCTTGTCTGATCGGGAGATTGAAATACTGAAACGGTGGATTGATCAGGGAGCAGAATGGAAGTTACATTGGGCTTTTATCACTCCTCAAAAAGCGGAGTTACCTAAGGTTTTTAACCCGGACTGGCCGCACAACCCTATTGACCGATTTATTCTGAACCGACTGGATAAAGAAAGACTGGAACCATCGCCGGAGGCAACTAATGAAAAACTGATTCGTCGGCTTTCTTTCGATATCCGGGGTATTCCACCCAGCCTGGAGGAAATAGACATTTTTTTGGCTGATAGCTCCCCTGGTGCCTATGAAAAAGTAGTGGATGGCTTGCTTTCAAGCCAGAGTTATGGCGAGCGAATGACCCTGGAATGGCTTGATCTGGCCCGTTATGCTGATTCTCATGGTTACCAGGATGATCTTGAACGAAGTCAATGGCCATGGCGGGACTGGGTCATTAGGGCATTTAACCAAAATATGCCTTATGATCAGTTTGTTAGCTGGCAACTGGCAGGAGATCTTTTCCCGGAGGCCAGTTATGAGCAAAAATTGGCTACAGCCTTTAATCGAAACCACAAAATTACTCAAGAGGTTGGCGTGGTCGATGAGGAGTACAGAGTGGAATATGTATTGGACCGGGTGAATACCTTCTCGACCTCCTTTTTGGGCCTCACTGTAGGATGTGCCCAATGTCATGACCACAAGTTTGATCCCATATCCCAAAAAGAGTTTTACAGTCTATTCAGTTTCTTTAATAGTGTTCCCGAGGCTGGGCGGGTGGAATACGGGGTGGAAGTGGCTGACCCGGCCATTCCGCTGCCTGACTCAATTGTTGAAAAGTACACCAATCATATTCAGAGCCTGGTCAGTGCTCAACAGCAAGAAGTAGCCAGTTATGAAAGATCAAGGTGGGAAAAAGGCCCGGAGTTGAGTGATATGAATATTCAACTTGAGGGGTCTGGGCAAATCCCATCAGGATTGATAGCCTATTATTCACTCGATTACATCGAGAATAATGAGGTACAGGAAGAGTTAAGAACATCGAAGTCGGCCAAAGTTGTTAACGGTCTGGCTCCTATGCCTGGGAAATTCTCCGGTGGACTGGAATTCACCGGGCAAAATTATCTTGACCTGGGTCCCATAAAAGAATTGAGTTTTAAAAGACCGGTATCGGTAAGCTTTTGGCTGTACACCATAGAAAATGGGGCACGCGGCACGCTGATAGCTCCAAAACCATATCAAGACGGACGAAAGCCAGGATTCACGCTTGGGACTTTTGATGATGGCATCAGATTTGAGTTGACCAGTCCCTCATCTGATGACACGCACAAAATTTCAGTGCAGACCAAACACATTCTGCCTGGTAACCAATGGGTAAACATTGTGTTGACCTATGATGGCTCGGGCAAAGCCCGAGGTATAAAGTTGTATTTAAATGGTGTAGCCAAGGACCTGGATATAACCAAAGACAATCTGCAGGGAACCACCACAACTTCAACTTCCATTTTAGTGGGCTTCAATTCAACTGACTGCTTTAGCTGTCCTAAAGGACTGATCAGAAGTAGGATGGATGAACTAATGATCTTCAACAGAGATCTGGATAAGAATGAAGTTCAAAGTCTGGCCGGTTATAATCCACTCAAAAGCTTGATGACTAAGCCGAACAAGAGTGATCATGACATAAAACGGCTGTTTTACCATCAGCTGCATCATAGTGATCCTGATTATCAAATGTTGACCACCTGGCTTAGCGAATACAAAGTGAGGGAGATGCGGACCGAAACAGTGGTATTAAACCCAACTATGGTTATGGCTGAGATGGATACGATTCGCCCTACCTACGTGCTGGATAGAGGTCAATACAGCGCGCCTACCGAGCGGGTTTACATGTCTACCCCAAAACATGTGTTACCTTTCCCAAATGAATATCCTAAAAACAGGTTGGGACTGGCTCAATGGCTGTTTGATGACCAAAATCCTTTGACCGCAAGAGTGGCGGTTAACCGCTACTGGCAGATGATCTTCGGCCGGGGAATTGTGGTCACCACTGAAGATTTTGGCAGTCAGGGTGACTTACCTTCCCACCCTGAACTGCTTGATTGGCTGGCCCTGGAATTCCGATCCTCAGGTTGGGATGTGAAGAAATTAATAAAAACCATGACCATGTCGGCTACCTACCGGCAATCCGTGGCAGTGGGTCCACAACTATCAAAAAGGGATCCCAATAATATCTTGCTGGCGCGTGGACCTCAAGTCAGGCTGCAGGCTGAATTGGTAAGGGACCATGCCCTGTCAATCAGTGGTTTGTTAAGTGATCAGATCGGCGGACCCAGTATCAAGCCTTATCAACCGAAAGGACTTTGGCTCCAGGTAGCTAGTGGTAACCAACCCCTAAAAGAATACATTCAGGACCATGGACAGGATTTGTACCGCAAAAGTATGTACACTTTCTGGAAGCGTTCCTTGCCACCACCTTCCATGATCACTTTTGATGCTTCTACCCGGGAACAATGTGCGGTGCGGAGGCAGTCTACCAGTACGCCGATGCAAGCCTTGGTGTTGTTGAATGATCCACAATTCACAGAGGCCTCCAGGCTGTTTGCCCAAAGAATGCTGGTTGAAGGCGGCACTATGGAAGAGGAGCGGATCCGGTTCGCCTTTCGATTGGCCACTTCGCGACATCCGAATGAAAAGGAGGTTAGTCTATTGGCAGATTTGTTGGAATTCCAGAAAGAGACTTTCAAAGCAGCACCCGAAAGAGCACTGCGTTTGCTTAGAATTGGAGAATACCCGCTTAACACGGATTTAGATATTACCGAGTTGGCTGCCTATACCGTGGTAGCCAATGCTATATTAAATTTGACTGAGACCATAAGAAAAGGTTAAATTTACCAACCATGAATCATTCAGATTGCCCAATCTGCCCGGACCACCTTTCACCATTCCAAATGAGCCGGCGACACTTCCTGTCCAGGGCAGGGACCGGCTTGGGGGTGGCGGCCTTGAGCACACTAATGCCCGGATGCGGGCAACTGGATAGCGCTTCATCACGGCCCTTGGATGCCAGGAAGCACTTACCTCACCATGCTCCAAGGGCAAAGCGCATCATTTATCTATTTCAAAGCGGAGGGCCGGCTCAGATGGAGCTGTTTGATTATAAACCTCTGTTAAACCAGAGGCATGGAGAAGAACTTCCAGCCTCGGTTCGTATGGGGCAGCGACTAACTGGTATGACGGCCAACCAGGCCTCCTTTCCATTGCAGGGTAACAATTGGGACTTCAAGCAATACGGTCAAAGCGGAGCCTGGGTAAGTGACTTACTCCCCTATACCTCAAAAATTGTGGACGACCTGTGCTTTGTTAAAAGCCTTCATACTGAGGCGATCAATCACGATCCCGCTATGACCTTTTTTCAGACGGGTTCTCAACAAAGTGGCCGGCCAAGTATTGGATCCTGGCTTAACTATGGTCTAGGCAGTGACAATGAAGATCTTCCGGCCTTTTGCGTGTTGTTGTCTAAAGGAACAGGGCGGGTAGCAGCAGCACAACCTTTGGCGGCACGATTATGGGGTACGGGTTTTCTCCCCTCTTTGCATCAGGGCGTCCAGTTCCGTTCAGGAGGAGATCCGGTGCTTTACCTGAACAACCCAGACGGCATCCTGGATATGGATAGAAGAAAGATGTTGGATTACCTGAAAGAATTAAATAATCTATATCATAATGAAGTGGGAGATCCGGAAGTCCGGTCCCGAATCGCTCAATATGAAATGGCCTATCGCATGCAGACCTCGGTACCGGAAGTAATGGACGTCTCCACTGAACCGGAATCAGTATATGAATTGTATGGCCCGGAGTCGCGTATTCCAGGTACTTATGCGGCCAATTGTTTGCTGGCCCGAAGGCTTGCAGAAAGGGATGTGAAGTTCATTCAACTTTATCACCAAGGTTGGGACCACCATAATGACCTTCCGGAACACCTCAGCAAACAGTGCAATGACACCGATCAGGCTTCTGCGGCTTTAGTGACCGACTTAAAACGCCGTGGTCTGCTGGAAGACACCCTGGTTATTTGGGGAGGTGAATTTGGTCGTACCAACTATTCTCAGGGTCTTGATCGGGGAGATCGTTATGGCAGGGACCATCATCCCCGCTGCTTCACTGCCTGGATGGCAGGTGGTGGCATAAAACCAGGATTAACCTACGGACAAACAGATGAATTTGGATATAATATTGCCAAAGACCCGGTTCATGTTCATGATTTTCAGGCCACCATCCTGCATCTGATGGGAATTGACCATGAGCAACTGATCTTCAAACATCAAGGTCGTCGATACCGGCTTACTGATGTCCACGGAAATGTAGTGAAAGATATTTTGGCTTGATGGCATAAACCAGCCACTAGTCGGGCACCTCATACCCGAATTTTTGCAGAATTTCTCTCGCTTCAGGGGAAAACAAATAATAAAAAAACTGTTTAGATAAATGGCCCCTTTCATTATCGAGAACTACCACTCCCTGTGCAAGCGGTGTATATAGGTTTTGATCTAATTCTACCCAGCTGCCTTTTTCATTCATTTGGTGAGAAAGAACCACTGACTTGGCGGTGAATCCTATTTCAGCAGACTTGGATATAATAAACTGATTTGTTTGAGAAATATTTTCACCATACACAAGCTTCTTTTGGATTGACTCCAGAATGTTATGATGATTCAGGACTTCCATAGCGGCGATACCGTAGGGTGCAGTTTTTGGATTGGGAAGGGCCACGTGCTTTACTTCGGGGGAGAGTAATTGGTTAATGGAGGGTTGCAGTCCTTCTATCGCACTCCACATTACTAATTTCCCATAAGCGTACACCGCCGGCTGTTGCTTGGTTAAGCCCGCCCGGAACAACACCTCAGGATACTTCATATCTGCGGAAACGAATACGTCGTAAGGGGCCCCTTGGCTAATTTGGGCGGTTAGTTTGCCTGAGGAACTAACTACAGTCGCACAGGAGATAATGGCTTGCTGTTCAAAGGCATCGACTATTTCCACCATGGCAAATTGCATATTGGAAGCGACGGCAATAGTTAAGGCGCTATCCCTTGATTGACTGCATCCCACCAGGATGATGCAAAGGAGCATTTTTTGCCACACCCCGCTAAACCGTACGATGTTATTCTTAGACACCCTACTACCAATCACCTGTATAGCTTTTGATATTTGAAATATTCATAACTTTATTTCCAAAACAGTTACTCAAATTAGCGTAATTGCTTGAAATTAATGTAATGAAGTTAATTATATTAAATTATGTTATTCAGGTTGACCATGTTGTTGATGGTAGTGGCAACTTTCCAGTTGAGTTTTCTGGGGATTTATCTTTTTTGGGAAGGGTTAAAGAAAAGGTCCGGTCATTTCTATCTGGGGCTATTTTTCTTTTTACTGGCCCTGAACCTTATGGATCTTTTGCTAAAAATACAGGGTTACCAGTCATTCTACACTAGTTTTGCTTTTTTGGATGATGCTTTTATTCTGGCTTTCGGACCACTAATCTATTTCTACACTAATTCCATAATTATCCCCGATGTATTATGGAAGCCTGGCTGGTGGTGGCACCTGCTGCCTTTCATTGTAGTATCAATTTTTCTGACAGTAGCCTTGAACACACAGTCCACTTCTGAGCAGTTAGAGTTGTTACAGAATATTGAGGATTATCAAATTCCCAATGGTGTTAAAGTTGCAGTTATAGCAGCACAATTACATCCATTGATTTATTCGATTCTTAGCTTCAGATTGCTCGGACAATATCGT
>CAZOJZ010000350.1:0-1884 GCA_964580205.1 uncultured Roseivirgaceae bacterium | reverse complement strand
CCTGGATCGGCAATGGATTCAAGTCTGGAGGCTACATTGACACCATCGCCGTAGACATCATTATTTTCAATGGTTATGTCCCCTAGGTGAATGCCGATACGCAGCTTGCCATCGAATTTAGCCCTGGCTAACTCTTGTATCTCGATAGCACAATTCAATGCATCCAGCGCAGTTCCAAACTTGGCCAGTGCTCCATCTCCCATCTCTTTTAGCCACTGCCCATGATGCTTCTCAACTAGAGGTTTTTGGATTTCCTTGCTGATGCGTACCAGCTCAAGTGCTTTATTGGAGTCTCTGCCCATTAAGGCAGTATACCCGACGATGTCAGTAAACATGATGGCAGCTAGTTGACGGGATTGGGTTGGCATGAATACAAAGTACAAAAAATACTACGAAGGTGTATCTACTCTCTGATGATTATCAAAGATTGGTGAATGACTGCTTTCGGGCCATAAGCAGATGCTTTTTGAATAAGTTCAATACCCATCTTTTTATCTCCATGATATAGGTAAATCCTACCCAGATCGAAATAAGCATAAACGTTTAAGTTGGGTTCCATCTTCTTTATGTGGGATAAATGTCTGTCAAATACGGCTATGGCTGAATCTTTCATCCCTAATTTATAATAAACCAGCCGCATATCCATTCCTTCGTAACTTGAAATCAAAAAGTATTCAAGCGCCTTTTGCCACTCCCTTTTCATCATATGGATCCCTGCTAGTTGTCGGTTTAATCGCAAAGTATCATCCGTAAATTCTATCCGAAGCTTTTCTTCCGCTATATCTAATTGCCAAAGGCCGAGATAGTAACGATATCCGAATAAATCATCTATTTGCGGGAATCCCTTTTCTGAGACCCTACCTAATACTGCTTCAATGGAATCCGTCATGCCCAGCGATATATGTACCTAACACGCCCCGCCATCCTTCAAATTCTTCCGGGTACCGGTTCAGGTAGTTGTAAAATAGCTTCAGCGATTCAGTGATTCTATTGGTTCTTTTATACAGGTCCGCTAATGCCAGCGTGCTTTCTTTTGGATTTAACCGTATCCCTTTCTGCAACCATTTCTCTGCCAGCTCGTCTTTTTCGGTAAGCCTGTAGTAGTAACCCAGGGCCAGGTAACCCGCTTCATTGTTTGGGTCGATGGCCACTGCGGTATTCCCTAGGATTTCGGCTGAATCAAGAATATGTTGAGTTGGATTTTGATGGTAACTGTGAGTGTACACTTTGCTCAAAAGTGCGTGAGCTTCCACGTATTCCAGGTCGAGTTCAATTGCCCTTCTTAGCAGCCTCTTGGCCCTTTGCTGGTACTGTGATCTATTGCCAATTCCTGTTCCTTTCTTCCATATCTTTGCAGCCTGCAGGTAAAGATCAAATGCCTGCATATTTATGGTAGGAGGTGTGGTAATATCCCTTTCAACCGCCGGTGAATATGCAACTTGAATTGTTCAGATATGGCCTTTGCCACTGCAAATTGGGTTATAAAAATATCTTGCAAATCAAAATTGTAATCCTTTGACCACAGGTGTTGATCGGTAGCTCCGTTGATCAACTGGGCAGTGATACGAACCTGATTCCCTGATTTTCGGATGCTTCCTTCAAGGATAGCAACCACCCGGAGCTCTGAGTTCTCTTGCAATCTCTATAATGGATTTTTGCTCTCTCTGAGTTTTGTATCGGATGACCGAAGTCCTTCTGCGAACCTCCAAACCTTCAATTTTAGCCAGGTGGGAAATGATTTTTTAAAAGAACCTAAATAATCGATTATGCAATTTTAACATTTATTGCGTTTAATCCTTTTGGACTTTCCTCAACATCAAAGGTTACTTTGTCTCCTTCTCTTATTTCATCAGTTAATCCATTTGCATGGACAAACACATCTTT
>CAZOJZ010000349.1:0-1904 GCA_964580205.1 uncultured Roseivirgaceae bacterium | reverse complement strand
AAGCCGATGAAGGTTTATCGTCACTTATCATAGGCTCTCTTGTCTTTGGCATGCCTCCCTACATATTATTTATTTTACTGCCATTTATATTTTTGTTTGGGAAGATGAGTGAAAAACAGATAATTATTGGTATTATTTTTTTCCCCTTTGTCTATCCGCTCATCTTTGGTTTATTTTGGTCAATCGTTCCAAATTTTATAAACACTGTAAAAATTACACTTTCAAATCCTTCTCAATGGATTTTTACAACGGTTGTTTTTGCGGCCGCATACTCGATGATATTTATTTCTGGTTATATATTGCGAAAACTCATATTAAAGGAAAGGGATATATACGAACAAAGTTTAGCAGCTGTTCTATGTGCGGATATTAAGGGTTATGGCCAGCACATGAAAGAAGATGAAGCTGGGACTTTAAGTCGACTCAATTCTTACCAGAAAGAATTTGAACGATATGTCCAGGAACATAATGGTGGAATAGTGCACATGGCAGGTGACAGCATAGTGGCAAAATTTGAAAGCGTACTCAATGCGGTTGATTGTGCTATTAGCATCCAGCAACACTTGAAAAAAAAGAACCAAAATATCCTTCCTGAGGAACGTTTGCTATACCGCATAGGAATTAATCTAGGGAATGTTGTGAAAGTAGGAAAAGATATTCTAGGCGATGGAGTAGACATCGCGGCAAGGTTAGAAAGAGTTTCAGAACCGGATAGTGTTTGTATAACAGGTCCGGTATATGACACCATCAAGAATAAACTTTTGTTTAATTATGAATATCTCGGCGAAATGGGGATGACAAATATTGTTGATCCATTACGTGTGTATAAAGTTTTTCATGGAGAATCAGAACTATATACTCTTGAATCTGAAGTTGAGCTTTCCGTTCCTGATAAACCTTCTATTGCAGTTTTGCAATTTGACAATATGAGTAGATTTCCTGAACAAGAATATATCAGTAATGGAATTGCTGGTGAAATTCTTACGGATTTGTCTAAGTTAGCTGGCCTGTTTGTAATCTCACGATATTCATCATTTATATATAAAGGTAAGTCAGTTACTCTGCAACAGATAAGCAAACAACTGGGTGTACGCTATATATTGCAAGGGAGTGTACGCAAGACTGGGGATCATCTTAGCATCAGTGCAAAACTAATAGATGCAATTTCAGACAAACAACTATGGGCAAAAGAATTTGATCAGGAACTTAATAATATATTTACTATTCAGTACGAGATATTAAAGAGTGTAGTTAGCAGTCTGGATGTAAATCTGTCTGCAGAGGAGCAAAAGCGACTCGCAGCCCAGGGAACAGAAAATTTGGAAGCCCATGATTTGTATATGCATGGACAGGGACAATATTTTACTTTTACCCCTAAAAACATCAAGAAATCAATTAAATCTTTTTCTCAGGTCATCGAACTGGATCCAAATTTTGCCATGGCTTACGCATGGAAATCACGTGTTCTTATTTTTCAATTTATTATAGGAATCAACAATTCAAAGGAAGAAACAATTTTACCTGCTATTACATTAGCGAGAAATGCAATTGAGATTGATGATTTATTACCATTAGCCCATGCATGTTTAGGTTGGGCATTAATGTGGAATAATGAAATTGATAAAGCTATCCTTGAGTTAAAGAAGTCTTTAGAACTGGATGGTAACTTTGCTGATGGTAATATGTGGAATTCGATGGTTTTGTCATCAGCAGGGAAGAGTGCGGAGGCTATTGAAGCAATTAAAAAGGCCATCCGTATGAACCCTTTTCATACTGTTCAATATCTTTTTGCTTACGGCGTTGCATATTTCACGCAGGGGCAATATGAAAAAGCTATTTTCTATTTCAAACGATGCATTGACCTTAATCCAAATTATTTACCCACTCATATATTTATAACATCC
>CAZOJZ010000348.1:0-1772 GCA_964580205.1 uncultured Roseivirgaceae bacterium | reverse complement strand
ACTGGACAATATTGGTGTTTAAGTGTTCTCTTTCCTCAAAAGTTTTATCCAAAGTCATCTTGCCCAACTCTGACCGCATGGTTGTTTGCGCCAACTGGATGACCGCATATCGAGGGTCTCGCACCCCGTAGGAAGCCTGTTTCGGGTCGGTAATTTTTAAATACAAAATCCCGTCAATAATCAATGTCACATTATCTTTGGTGATGGCGGTTTGGCTGGGAATGTCGACGGCTTCCTCTTTTAGAGAATGTCTGTAGGCTACCCTGTCAACATAAGGAACTATGAAATGCAGACCGGCGGTGATGGTTTGGTTGAATCGACCCAGGCGCTCTACAACCCAGGCGCTCTGCTGAGGGACAAGGTTTATACCCTTCCAGGCTGTCAGGAAAAAAATAAACGCTATGGCCAGTGTAAATGCTGTATTTTCCATAAATTTTCCCTAAGCATTAAGGTTTAAAAAGTCTATCCGGCAGATTATTTTTCCCGGATAATTAATATCCCCTTCGAAACTCCAGTGATGATCACTTCGGTCTCCGGGTCCACCGTTTCCAACTCTTCGGCCACCGGATTAAACTGGCATTTCATGATGGTTCCGGACCACTTCACTTCGCCCATCATTCCTTTCTCGATGGATTGACCAAAGACGACAGCCGTACCTCCCACCATATCATCATACCCCGATCCTTTTCCAGCTATAAAGCTTTTCAATGGTTTCCATAATATTGCCGTCCAAAAAGCGGTGGCGAAGAAAAACAAAATTAATTGGGCCGACAGGCCTTCTATCCAACCGACCACAAGCCCTGCGCCCACGCTAATCGCTCCCAGGCCAGCGAAAAGAAAACCAATGCCAGGGACCAATGCTAATTCAAGAGCAATCAGGAGTGCGGCGGCAATCAACCAAATGGAACTGGGGTTCATGTCTATCAATAAATTATTCATCGGATGGGGTATCCATATACTGACTGTTCATTGCATATGCTGATCGCGGAGCCATGTCAATTTTCACACAATTCGGCAAACTAATCAAACCGTCATGACTCGATAAATACAGTTTGTGGGGATTTTATTGTAAAAGTTTCCTGCGCCTAGTTTGATCCCAACGATACATTTTACAAACCCATGTCAAAAAAATCCCCAGATTGTATTGCGCAATGGCATCTCCCTGTTCTGGGGCCTTTCGCAACCAATTCTCCGCGGGGACATAATCCTGAGGAATTCCACGACCTGTACCCTGCATAACCCCAAGGAGGCTTGGTGCTGAGGGGTTTCCCTGCACAGTGAAACCAGATTTCCGGGATAAATAGGGTTGATATTCTACGTCAATTCAACAAACCAAAATATTTTTTAACTACTCAAAGTTCTTTTAATGGAACACCACATGGCAAAGTCCCAGAGTCGCCAAAAGCAGCCCTCCGAACCAACCAACTTTTTTAGTAGATACGTTAAGCAATTTCCCCCAGTCTTGGGGCCAACCATTCTTCACAATAGTTGGAATGGCCACAAATAGGATGACCGCAATAATTATAAGAGTAGAGCGATTGAGGTAGTTCATGTCCGGTGCCAGCCACTTTAATAATATAGTTAGACCAACACTTCCAATGAGAGTATGAAATACCAGCTTTTTAGATGAACTGATTAGGAATACAGCACAAACAATAAGAAATACAAATCCATTTTTTACATAGTAGGAAGCCTCGTTAAACCAGTGAGTCAGGGCAAAATTTGGGTCCTCAAATTTTACGTAGGTAACCACATAGGCAAAGAATAAACCC
>CAZOJZ010000347.1:0-2323 GCA_964580205.1 uncultured Roseivirgaceae bacterium | reverse complement strand
GTAATAAATATACCGATGATAAGAGTAAGCATATTCATTGACCTGAAACTTCCTCTATTGGCAATGCCGTAAATCAGGAAGGCCAGGCTGCTAATGCTTATCAACCAATATATTAAAGTGAATATTAGCTTATGATTTGATCTAACAGCATTCACAATGCCGGATACACCTTTATATACATACAGGTCTATCAACCCAAAAATCAATAACATGAAAAAGACTGTAGTTAGTTTCATATTTCAACATTGCTTGTAGTTCTTACGTAAAAACCATGTTGAGGGGTTCGACAGGCGCAGCAATCCCTCAGTCCCTCAATCCCTCAGTCCTTCAGTCCCTCAGTCCTTATACTACGGTGCTGGATCAGGAATTAAATCATGGACCTGGTTGATTTTTTCAATAACTTCAGAGGGTAATTTTATCTGAATACTGTCAATATTTTCTTTCAATTGTTCCATGGAAGTGGCTCCAATAATATTACTGACAATAAACGGTCGGCTATTAACAAATGCCAGAGCCATTTGGGCAGGAGAAAGACCGTACTCCACGGCCAAATTTACATATTGCAGGGTGGCGTCTTTTACCTGTGGGTAGTTATATCGTGTGTAGTGGGGAAAAAGAGTCAATCTGGCATTTTTAGGCTGTTGTCCATTTAAATATTTCCCGCTCAGTACCCCAAAAGCCAAAGGAGAATAAGCCAACAATTTAATATTTTCACGGATGGCCATTTCTGCCAAACCAGTTTCAAAAGACCGGTTCAACAGAGAATAAGGATTTTGAATGGTCGCCATCCTGGGAAGACCGTTTTTTTCACTTTCATTCAAATAGCGCATTACGCCCCATGGAGTTTCATTCGATAACCCTACATATCTAATTTTTCCGGATTGGACCAGGATTTTCAAAGTGTCCAGAATCCGGTGAATGTTATCTTGCCAATGATTATTATGATCATGCTTATAACCCCTTTGTCCAAAAAAATTGGTATGACGCTCGGGCCAATGTAATTGGTATAGATCGATGTAATCAGTACAGAGCCTGCTTAAACTTCCATTTACAGCTTCTGTTATGGAGTCTCTGGTGTAGATTTCCTCTCTGATATGTTTGCTAAAGTCTGCTTTTCCGACAATCTTGGAGGCAAGTATAATTTTATCCCGCAAACCTGTCTTCTTAAACCAAGTGCCTATAATCCTTTCAGTTGATCCATAGGTTTCCTTCCGGGGAGGAATCGAATACATTTCAGCGGTATCAAAAAAATTGATACCCTGGTCCACCGCATAACTCATCTGCTGATGACCGTCTGCCTCGGTATTCTGTTGCCCCCAGGTCATGGTGCCAAGGCATAAGGTGCTGACATTTAGGTCAGTGTGGCCTATTATTGAATACTTCATTTTGGTGCTCGGAAATTGAAGCTTGGTACTTTGTTGTAATTTGTTTTTTTGGGTTTTAAATTTTAATAGCAGGCACCTACTATAAGTGCCAGGCACCTAGAATAGCACCCATAATTGAAAGGCAGAGAAATTGATAGAATGTATCGATCGCCCATAATTTTAGGGATCTTCTTTGATACAACAGATTAATGCCCATAGTTGTGCCTACGAAAAAAAGTCCTACATAAAGACCGTGGTATAACCCCTGGAGCCAATTAATTTCTTGATCACCTTCATGACCCTGTACCATGATGGCCATGCCAAAGGCCATGATAACCATCAAAATAAAACTAGACCCAAATATCTTCCCCATATTACCTTCTTTCAGGTATTCTTCTGTAAAGCCCAGCTCTTTCTGCCAGGACTTTCCAAAAAGAGCAGAGTACCACAGCGACCCCAAGCCAAAACTAACCAGAGCTGCTACTATCACCGCCAGGTAATTGATGTTAGATAAATCCATAAGATTAAATTAAATGTTTAGTTGTTAACTATTCGTATGAGAAAGAATAATAAGCATTTACCGGATAATTAGCAATAGTCCCTGAGAATGGGTGTTTTGGACAAACAGGAGTCTAACTTGGTATAAATTCAAAGTTAGCAGACACATCTTCTGATTTACCATCATTTTCAAAATCATAAAGCATAGCTCCAGCAATGAATAAGGTGTTTGCTGACAAGGTAAAATCCCATGGTACCAGGGTATTGGGGTCATTATCAAATCTCACGTTGATGTCGTTTCCATCGGCAAGAAATTGACCGGTGGTGATCTGAGGATCCGGGCTGGAGTTGCGCACCACCAATGTAAAACGACCATCTGCTTTTACGGACAAGTCGCTAAACCCACCATCGGCTACCACGTCAACACTTTGTACAGGATTGGCGTTAGTGGTGGTAAATTC
>CAZOJZ010000346.1:0-3069 GCA_964580205.1 uncultured Roseivirgaceae bacterium | reverse complement strand
GGATGTTGAACAATTCATCACCTATCCGGTGGAGTTGGAGATGGCCAATTTGCCTGGGGTAACTGAGATTCGTTCAATTTCAAAGTTCGGACTTTCAGTAGTAACCATTGTTTTTGAAGATAAAATGGGTACCTACCTTCCCCGGCAACTTATTGCTGAAAAAATTAAAAGAGCATCCGAGCAAATACCCGAAGGGTTTGGTACGCCCGAAATGGGTCCCATTACTACCGGCCTGGGAGAAATTTACCAATACGTGCTGGATGTTGATCCAAACTATAAGTCAAAGTATTCAGTGATGGATTTGCGTACCATTCAGGACTGGGTGGTCAAGCGTCAATTATCGGGAATTCCCGGTGTGGTAGAGGTAAATACCTGGGGAGGATTTCTCAAACAATATGAGGTGACACTAAATCCGGAAAAATTAAAAGCGCTGAACATATCAACAATAGATGTTTTTAATGCATTAGAAAAAAACAACAGTGTTGTAGGTGGCGGATATATAGAAAAAGACAATCAGAGTTATTTTATTAGGGGAGAGGGATTGGTAGGCTCTTTTGAAGATATTAAAAATATTGTAGTTGACTATCGAAATAATCTACCAATATATGTGAAAGACCTTGGAGAAGTTGGATTTGGTTATGCCAATCGTTTTGGAGCAGTAACCGCTAATGGTGAAGGTGAAACAGTATTGGGGCAGGTGATGATGTTGAAAGATGCCAACTCGAATAAAGTAATCGAGGCTGTCAAAGAGCGGGTTTCCCAGGTACAGCGCAGCTTACCTCCGGGTATTTCTATCAACCCCTTTTTGGACAGAAGCGAACTAATAGCAAAGACCACATCTACCATTACTGAGAATTTAGTGTATGGATGTTTGATCGTAGTTTTTGTGGTGGTGCTGCTCTTGGGAAATGTACGATCAGGTTTGGTGGTGACATCTGTTATTCCTCTTTGTTTACTATTTGCAATTTCGATGATGTACCTATTTGGAATCGACGCTAATCTAATGAGCCTTGGTGCCATTGATTTCGGCATAATCATCGATGGTGCAGTAATAATTGTTGAGTTTATTGCATTTCAAATCACTAGCAAAAGGACGGAATTTGTTTCCCTAACTAAAGAACAACAAGGACCGTTTATTGATCAGGTAACTCATAACGCTACCTCCAAAATGATGCGATCAGCTGTTTTTGGGCAATTGATTATCATTATAGTTTTCATTCCAATCCTATCCCTGGCCCATGTTGAGGGTAAGATGTTTAAGCCCATGGCGCTAACATTTTGTTTTGCCCTGATAGGTGCCATGATCTTTTGCTTTACCTATATTCCAGTGGTGGCGAGTCTCTTTTTAAAGCCTTCCAAACAAGATGGATTCAATATTTCAAAACTGGTGATGACCTATTTTGAGAAACTCTACAGGCCGATATTAATTTGGTCCTTACTGCATCGGAAAACAATAATGTCATTATCGGTCGGCCTGATGATGGGTGTAGGTTATTTGTTCACTACTATGGGAGGCGAGTTCATGCTTACACTGGACGAAGGGGATTTTGTTATTCAACCAATTTTAAAAACAGGTACTTCATTAAGCAAAACTGTAGAGATAATCACAGAAATAGAAAAGGTCGTCAAATCCTTTCCTGAGGTAGAACAGGTAATTACCAGAATAGGAGCAGCAGAAGTTCCTACAGACCCAATGTCAATGGAAGAGACAGATGTGATATTCACATTAATAGATAAAAGTGAATGGACTTCTGCTAAGACAAAAGATGAGCTTGCTGATAAGATCAAACAAGCGCTGATTGCCAAGATCCCGGGGGTGGATTATGAATTTACCCAACCCATTGAAATGCGATTTAATGAGCTTATTACCGGTGTACGGGCTGACTTGGCCATTAAAGTATTTGGGGAGGATTTGGGCATTTTAGCTCAAAAGGTACTGGAAATTGAAAAGTTAATACAACAAGTGGAAGGCGCTTCTGATATAAGTGTTGAGAAAACCGCTGGATTGCCACAAATGAGAGTACGATATGATCGGAGAAAAATCGCACAGTATGGCCTCAACATTAAAGACGTGAACGAGGTGATCTCTTTGGGATTTGCGGGAAAAGTTGCGGGTAGTGTTTTTGAAGGAGAAAAAAGATTTGACCTGGTGGTACGTTTTTCGGAAGATTTTAGAAAAGACATTAGAAACTTGGAAAATACCTTCGTTTCGCTTCCTTCAGGTGGACAGATACCATTAAGTGTATTAGCAGAAATAACCTATACTACAGGACCAGCTAAAATATCACGTGATGATACAAAGCGACGAGTGGTGGTAGGAGTGAACGTTCGAAATCGAGACCTGGAATCCGTGGTGGAAGATGTTCAAAGACTAATTAAGAACCACATAGATCTACCGCCTGGCTATACTATAACCTATGGTGGTCAATTTGAAAACCTCAGGAGTGCCAGGGACCGATTAAGCTATGCAGTTCCAGTTGCCTTGGCCCTAATCTTCCTTTTACTTTATTTTGCCTTCCAATCAATTAAAGAAGCCCTGTTGGTTTACAGTGCTATTCCATTAGCTGCTATTGGAGGGGTTTTATTACTATGGGCTAGAGGAATGCCCTTTAGTATTTCTGCAGGAGTGGGGTTTATAGCCTTATTTGGTATTGCAGTACTTAACGGGATTGTGTTAATGGATCATTTCAAAGAATTGAAACGAGAAAATATATCTGATATTAAAGAAAGAATTCTGTTAGGTACCAAACAGCGCTTAAGACCGGTGTTGCTGACAGCCTCGGCCGCGGCCTTGGGTTTCCTTCCCATGGCAGTATCTACATCGGTAGGCGCCGAAGTTCAGCGACCGCTGGCCACCGTAGTAATTGGGGGTTTGGTCACTGCCACCTTACTCACTTTAATTGTGTTGCCGGTGCTGTATTCCATATTTGATAACATTGAAATTTCCTTCAAACCGAAACCTAAGGCACTTGTGCTGGCGTTCTTAGTGATCCCCTTGTTTAGCTACTCACAAGAAAAAGGGCTAACGCTGGAACAGGCCATCCAACTGGCAAAATCAAATAACGCAAG
>CAZOJZ010000345.1:0-1864 GCA_964580205.1 uncultured Roseivirgaceae bacterium | reverse complement strand
ATTGAAAAGGAACAGGCTCGAAAAGAAAGATTAAAACAGAACATGAAAGTCGAATGCTGTGAAAAGATATAGATCACCCTTGGAAGATGATTCGATGAATTGATTGATGACAAAGATTATTGACAAATACAAAATACCATCAAAATTTAAGTGATATTGAGGTCATTAAAAAAGGCTTTTAATGATTGGAATCGAAAACGAAATTTGGTAACTAGTATTATAAAACTATGTTGTGTTGTGCAGTGAATAAGTTATATTGAGGGTAACAATGCCACATAGCAAAATAATCTAACTAATGGATAATCAACATAATGCCGGCCATCCAGTAACATTTCTGGAGAACATTGCATTATCATTTAGCGGCGGAGGTTACAGGGCATCATCCTTCTCCCTTGGTGTGTTGTCATATTTCAATAATGTCAAAATTAAGAATTCCCACGAAGAGAAGACCACGCCACTATTAGAAAATGTAAAAGGCCTAAGTACAGTCAGTGGCGGCACACTCACCGGTGCCAAGTATGCCGTTTGTATAGCCAGAAAAGATAAATTCGATACATTCTACAAAACCTTCTACACATTTTTAAACGAAAACAAATTGCTTGATAACGCACTCAAGAAAATGGAGGATAATGCCATTTGGAAAGAAACCTACAAGAAACATTCCCTTATTAATGCTTTCAGCATTGCGTATAAAGAAGAATTAACCGATGCAAAATTTGATGAACTTATTAATGGAAACGGTCACCTCGAAGATATCTGTTTCAATGCCACGGATTTTTCTTTCGGACTTGCTTTTCGTTTTCAGCTTGGAGGAAAATTTGGAAATTTCAAATTAGAAAATGATGCATTGGAAGGTGCCAAAGGCGAATTTCTGGTAGCAGATATGATAGCCTCATCATCATGCTTTCCGATTGGTTTTGCTCCCATGATCATGCCCGATGATTACCTTTCTCCTAAATCGAAACACTTCAAGGCGATAAAACAAATTGATACTTTTCATAACGGGGTGGGCATCTTAGATGGTGGTATCGTCGATAATCAAGGTATTGGTAGTACCATGCTAGCAGATAGTCGACGTGACGACCCCTATGATCTCATTATGGTTTGTGATGTAGGAAGTTACATGATGGCGCCATGGGAACAGTCTGCCATTCGACCGGGAGAAAATTCGTCATTAAAATCAATCATTAAGAGATTCACTAGATGGCTCAATAGGAAGGGAATAGCTATAATCTTAGCCCTTGTCGGCATTGGCCTCACTGTGGTTGGCATTGGCGATTTCTTAGCAAAATTCTCAAAAGTGTTTATTTATTTCGGAGGAATTTTAACCTTAACAGGCATGTTACTTTTCCTGTGGAAGTTAGTCCTTCAGGTCATCTTTTGGGTAATCAGGAGCAAAGTAAAGAAAATCATCCCTCCCTTTTTCCTCAGCAAATTGCAATTTTTCGATGATCTCAAAATCAATTTGTTTCGTAGAATGATGGAGGAACGCTTGACTTCAGGGGCGAAAATGGTCAATGATGTTTTTCTCAAACAAATCCGAAGACTTAATTATGATTTGTTCTATTCCAGTCCCAAATTAGAGAACAGACGTGCTTCAGCTTTAATCTACAAACTCACCAAAGCACAATTTAAGGATAAGGAATCAGACGAGAACAGGGGGGAGGAGCCAATTGAAGATATTCCCAGCCCTGGTGACAAGATTTTCAAAAGTGCCAAGATTGCTACTGAAACTGAAACCACACTCTGGTTCACAAAAGCAGATCGGGAAGTGGAAAGACTTAAGAACCTTGTCGCCTGTGGCCAATTTACCGCTTGTTATACACTTCTGAAATATGTTTGTAATTTCAATGCTTCAAAGAGT
>CAZOJZ010000344.1:0-5946 GCA_964580205.1 uncultured Roseivirgaceae bacterium | reverse complement strand
GGTGCCACAGATTGCCATCATATGAAACTCTGTCTTTGTCAAGGATTATTTCAGTTAGTGGAATTGACAAACCTCTGCCATCCGCTTTGATCACACTTTCTTTCATAGACCAATATTTGAAGAATGTATCCAATGGGTTATTGGAAGTGTGAATTTCAGTCCATTGATCGGAATTCATTGTTCTGGTAAAGTCTTTTAGGTCCACATCCTTCTTTTGCTCGATATCAATGCCTACCCGGGAATCGGCACTTAGCACACAAACAACGAAATCTCCTGAATGTGAGATGTTGAAATCAACCGGTGAATTAGGCAGATATGGGCGATTGAATTTAGAAGTTTTAATGTTTTCAAGATTTAAACTTTCATCAAAGAGGTTATGCCAGGACCTCATCAATAAAAGTAAACCGAAAAGGTTTCTCTGGCGGTCCTGAAACTTATGAAAGCGATCATTTTTAGTTATGAAACTGCCCGGAATCAGTCTCTTCAGGGCCTCGAAGTTTGCATTGGTGATTTGAACATCTATACTCAAATAACTAATTAACATAAATTATGTGATCGTTACAGTTAAGAAATGAAGAAAAGTGTGACTTCACTAACTCTGGTTTTCTTTCTGATTTATAAATAGTTATATTAAACAATCATATAAATCAACCCTTAAATTCAAAACTATGAATTTACCAAAACATTTCCTTTTCAAATTCCTGCAGGCTATTCTATTTGCTATTTTTCTTTTTGGCTTTAAGCAGCAATCAGCTGCGCAAGAAATTTCGGTCTGGCAATTCCGACATGTTGAGCAGGCCAATATGCAGGAATTCATTTATCGGGAAACCAAATACTGGAGTAAAGTGGCCGAAGCTGCTATCGAAAAAGGCAACCTCACGCATTGGGGACTCTTTGTAAAACAAGGAGGTTTTGACCTTCCCAATGGTGTCAACGTGATCTTTATTAACACCTTTAAAGACATCGATGCCGTCAATTTAGGAGAAGTATGGAATGCCTCTGCAGTATTCCCTGATGTCCCCATGGATCAGATAGAGACCGGTTCAATCAGCACAACCAAGCATATGTTTTATGTAAGCCCTGAAAACTTTGTAGAGAAGGAAGGTGCTTCACCTCCTGATGACTACAATTTTGTGAGGTTTATATTTCACAACACCAACGCTCCTGATTCGCTAATTACACTAGAAAATGAACATTGGGCACCCTTTATAAAATCAGCAATGGATGCAGGTCAAACAACTCAAGTTGGATGGGGAAATGCTAGAATATTAGCCCCTTCCGGGCCAAACATGCTGGCCAACACCATCTCTTTTGATATTTATCCAGATTTGAAAAGTGCATTGACCGGAGGCTTTGCGGATGGTACAGAAGTAGTTTTTCCTACAGAAGGGTTAACTATAATCAATGGACTGGAGATAAACCGAAGGTTCAACAACGTATATCGACGAATACAAGTGGTTAATGCAAATCCCCCAGAATAATCCATGAAGCAAAGCTCACTTCACATCTGGTCGTAGGATATCTTACGACCAGTTTTTTGTGACCATAAACAGAAATCAGACAGGTAATGAATAAGGGATTTTGTCTGCTGATACTATCAACTTGTTCCCTGTGGACTCCGGCTCAAACCAGTGAGGTAATTCGCTCCTCCCGGCCTGGGCAATCGTTCACCCCCTTTTCTGTAGGAAAAAATGTCTTTCAAATCCAATCAGGGGTCAACTTCAACGGGTTCGATGAAACAAACTCCAATGAAGATGGGAATGGTGTCTTCTTTGTAGCCCTGGCGCGTTATGGTATTACCGAAACCATTGAAATACGTTCTGAATTCCAATTTAATCGGGACCAGACTAATATGGGTGCTGACAAAGAGGTGCTCGATGGTTTCAGTGCTGGAACATTGGTATGCGGTTCAATGTTTTAAACCCTGAAGATGTCTCAAAACCAGCATTGGGTTTTCAGGTTGATTTGAGTATCAACTCGATAAGCTCCGATTTCAATCCCGATCATATTACTCCAAGAATATTGTTACTACATAGTCAGGCTTTGAACCCCTGGCTGGGACTGACCACTAACTGGGGGGTTGCCTGGAATGGAAATGATGCCACTCCACGGGGGTTTTATACGGTGGCCTTTACCTTTGCAGTGGGTGATAAATGGGCGGTATTAGCTGAAAATTATGGAGAGATAGAGGACAGTGATTTCGATACACAATTCGATACCGGTCTGGCTTACCTGGTTAATAATGACCTACAACTGGACCTTGGTATGGGATACGGAAAAAACGATGAAGCAACCGACTATTTTGTGGATGCAGGAATTTCGATTAGGTTTTGATTAATCCGTGAGTTAGGTTTTTGGTGTCCAACATTCGGCGTTCAATGTTCAGCGTTTTCTAGCTATATCGCCTTACTAAATATTTGACTACTGCTTCCTTTTTGGTCCCACAGATAGGTGTCAAAAGTGCTGCAGATATTGCGAACAAACGTTTTTCCCGGACCTGTAACCTTAATTAATTGGTGGTCTATTTCAACTAATCCTTCACATTGCATGGTTTTCAATGCTTCCCGACCCCGGAGAGGCATATGCTCCATTATCACAGGATCATTTGATGCCTGGTCATTACAAATTAATTGCAGAATGGTGTCTCTAACCTTTTGATCCTGGTCCGACAAAAAGTGGCCTCGATATACTGCCAATCCATGATCGTTAATCTGTTGCAAGTAGCCTTCAACCTGCTTATTATTTTGTGCATAGGCAGTTTTTGTGTCGCTAATAGCGGATACTCCCAAACCTATCAGTAAATCTGTTTGACTATCCGTATAACCCATAAAATTCCGGTGCAGGTTTTGGGCCCGATAGGCTTTACATATTGAATCAGTTTCCAAGGCAAAATGGTCCATGCCAATGTCCACATAACCTAAATTTTTAAAGCTGCTCTTACCAAGTTCAAACAACTCGCGTTTTTGGGCCTCTTCCTGGTAGCGCTTGCCCAAAGAAATTTTTAGTATCAAACACCGAATATACCACAAAACCTATTTGTACTGCTTCCAGAGAGTATCAGCATGCCAAACTGAAGGAATTGGAAGGCCAGCATCTATCCGCAGAGGAGATCAAAAAACATCAGAAAAAATAGTTGAAAAATCCTGTATTTGCATTGGTTTGGCAAATGGAGTTTTACAAATTCACCATTTACAAGGGAAAAAGGATGGATCTGGGGTATCGATATGCCCTGGGCCCAATATTGCCTACTTCAATAAGACCGTTTCATTGCAAACAATGGTGGACCATATTTACGGTAGATCCAATGTTATGGAGCGGAATGATCGTCCTAATATGTTTATTAAAGAGTTCAAACTGTATTTGGACTACTTTTTAAACAAACTATCAGAAGCAACCGCTCCTTATTCCACTAAACAACAAAAGTACTTCAACTCCTTTAGTGATAACCTTCATACGGGGTTGCAGTATTATAAGAGCTTATTTTCCAATATGGATGAGTGTTGGAAAACCAAAGCACTAAAGGACCTGAGGCAACTTGAGAATCAATTAAATCAACTGATTTCGCAAAACAGTTATTTGGTTCCCCATTAACAAAATATTTAGAATATGGCGCGTTACGCTGGTACCGCTGCATTTACTTCCTAAGAGTCAAATTCATTCTCTCCAACAACGCCAAAAACCTGGGTTCCTGGTGTAAGCTGCTCCAATGCGGATCGACATTCAAAGAGAAAAGGGAGGTATAGCGCTCTTCAAAGGCCTTTTCCAACCAATTCAGTGCTTGTTTTTTATCCCCACAAAAAGTGTACAGTCGGGCCACTCTCATTGAATGGACAAATTTTATCCTCGATCGTTCGGCAAGCCGTTCGCCCGCATATTTCATAGCCGCAAAATATCCTGATTCCATATACATCCTTTCAAGGTCATCCGCCGTTTCTCCTAGATCCTGATTCCTATAGAAATGTATCGCATGCGAGATGGCCCTTTCATAATCTTCGCTCAAATGGTAAATAGTCCAAAGGCAACGATGAGATAATGGGATATTCGCTTCAGATTTAATAGAGGTATTCATTGATTCTATCGCTTGGTTAGATTGTCCTGTAGCCATTAACACCCAACCTTTCAAACAATGGGAGAATGCATTGAGGGGGTCCACTTCCAGTGCTGCTTCAATTTGAGCAATGGCTCTTTCATTTTCGTGCAACGACACCAAAAGGTCCGCGTAGAAAAGCCTTGGTTCCGGGGCATTTGGATTTAAGGAAATGGTTTTGTTAAAAGCTTCGTCTGCCAGGTCCCATTTCCATTCGTAGCTGGTATATACATGTGCCATCGCCATATTGGCCATTGGCAGGTCTTTGTCGATTTCCAAAGCCATCAGTGCATACTTTTTAGCCAAGTTTGCTGCCAGCCGTGGATCCTCGCCCCCCCATTGTCCTTTGTGGACCCAAGCCAAAGCGATTCCCGCTAGAGCGGATGCATTCTCCGGATCCTTCTCCAATGCTTTATTAAAATATTCTAATGCTACATCATAGTGTTCGGGATTAAGTTTATACAAGTGATACAATCCTTTTAATAGATTTTCATAGGAGTCTGCATTTACCAGTGGTACTGCTTTTAGTTGCTCCAATTCCGCCGGGCTCGCAAGTACGCTGACTGAGCTAACAATAGCCTGGGCCACCTCGCTGTGCAATTTTAAAATACTGGTAAGGTCCCGGACATAAGTGTCGGACCATAAAACTTCGTCAGTATTTACATCGATCATTTGTGCGATAATCCTCACCATATCACCCTCTCTCATCACTGATCCGTAAATCACTGCATCCACGCCCAGCTCCCTGCCAATCTGCGAGGCAGATACATCAGTTTCCTTTAGTAGTCTGGTGGACATATTCCCAACTACTTTCAATGCCGATACTTTGCCTAAAAATGCAATCAAGGTCTGGGTCATTCCCTCCACAAAATATTCCTGTCCAGGTTCCATTGAAAGGTTATCAAACGGCATTACCGCCACAGAATCTACTATCTGATTATTAAAAATGTGTTTATTAATCAGGACAATACCTACTATGATGGATATTAGCAGCAATGCTCCTATGGCCAGTGAGCGAACCTTTAACCAACCAGCTTTGGTTAATCTGGGCTTGGGTTTGGGGAGGCTTGGCGCCTTGATAGCATAAGACTTCACCGGATGCGCTACATTTTTAAGTGAGAGCTTGCCCAGATCATAGAAATCTATATCTCTTTGGGAACGTACTAATCTTTGAATGTCCTCTGAAATATAAATGCCACCAGGATCTGCCGCCGACTGAAGCCTGGAGGCAATATTTACTCCTTCCCCGAATACATCCTTATTGTCAATGGCCACATCTCCCAGATGAATGCCCATGCGCAATTTCCTTCTAAGGGCATTTGTTTGCGCCAGTTTTTGTAGGTCTATGGCGAACCGGACAGCTTCTGTAGGGCTGAAAAAGCTGAGAAGGGTACCATCCCCCATCTCCTTTAACAGATCTCCTCCAAATCTATTCGCCAAATCTTTATGGAGCTGCCGGTTTAGTTCCAGTAACTTTAGTGCCTGTGCTTCGTCCCGTCCTATCAATGATGTATAGCCGACAATATCCGTGAATACTATGGCAACCAGTTTTCGGGATTGGGACATGTATACAATTTAAGAAAATTGTGGCGATACAAGGGTCATTCGGTCATCAAAATACTGGGATTAACCATTGGTATGGCTTGCTTGATCCTCATCATGTTGTATGTCAAATCTGAAGTGAGTTATGACAGGTTTCATGAGCACAAAGAGCAGATATGGTAAGGTAATTGGTGTATTGAAAGATTTTTATTTTTAATCATTAAAGGAAGAGATCGTCCCCACGGTCTATTTCATAGCACCCTATATGGCCTGTATTTCAGTTCGAACTTAGTTTTCAGGTATTTCAAATGTAATAC
>CAZOJZ010000343.1:0-3998 GCA_964580205.1 uncultured Roseivirgaceae bacterium | reverse complement strand
GTGTCATTCAGGAATCCCTATACTTTGGACTATTTACCTATTACTGATAAAACCCATACAGTTTTATGTGCCTACCAGGACCAGAAAATAGGGCAGGAAACAGCCGCCCAGGTGTTGTTTGGGGCGGTAGCGGCCAATGGTAAACTTCCAGTCACTGTTAATCAACAGATGCTGTACGGAACGGGTCTGACCAGTCCGGGAGCATTACGATTGAAATACACCCAGCCGGAAGAAGTAGGTATGAATGCTCATTATTTAAGCCACCGGATTGATTCGGTGGTCCGGATGGGTTTGGACTCACTGGCATACCCCGGAGCGCAGGTTCTGGTAGCAAAGGATGGCAAAGTGGTTTTTCATAAAGCCTACGGATTTCTCACCTACGACTCCTTGCGAAAGGTACGATTGGATGATATTTACGATCTGGCTTCAGTCACCAAGGTTACAGGCCCTTTGCCAGCTCTTATGAAATTATATGGGCAGGGAAAGATCGATCTGGACGCACCATTTAGTAAATATTGGCCGGATTTTGAGGGGAGAGACAAGAAAGATATGACAGTCCGGGAAGTTCTGGCCCATTACGCACAGCTTAAACCTTATATAGTATATTGGGAGGACACCAAGAAGAAAAACGGTAAGTTCAAAAGAAAGTACTTCAGGACCGAGGCTTCCGAGAAATTTCCGGTAGAGGTGACTGAGGATCTGTATCTCCGCCACAACTATCGTGAAAAAGGGATATACAAAGCCATTCGGAAATCCCCTCTTGAAGAAGAAAAGGAGTATCGGTATTCTGGTCTCTCTTTTTATTTATTCCCTGAAATCATTGAGAACCTCACTGGCCAAGACTATCAGGACTATGTTAAACAGCAGTTTTACCTTCCCCTTGGTGCACAGACACTGACTTACAGGCCACTGGAATTATTTCCTCCTGAAAGGATTGTTCCCACTGAAAATGATGATTTCTTCCGGATGAAGCAATTGCATGGTACCGTACATGATGAAGGAGCGGCCATGATGGATGGAGTATCCGGAAACGCGGGATTATTTAGCAATGCTAATGATTTGGCAAAACTATTTCAAATGTATATGCAATGGGGAACCTATGGAGGTGAGGAATACATTAATGAGGCCGCTTTAAAGGAATTTACCCGATGCCAATATTGTGATGAAGGCAATCGCCGGGGACTGGGTTTTGATAAACCGCTGATAGAAGATAGAGCCAATGGTTCCACCGCAGCCGATGCCAGTGATGCTACCTTTGGGCACTCAGGTTATACCGGAACCTATGCCATGGCCGATCCGGAAAACGGATTGCTTATGATCTTTATGTCAAACCGGGTATATCCAACCCGTAACAACCGGAAGCTATACCAGCTTAATATTCGCCCCGGCATTCATCAGGTGTTGTACGATGCGCTGAGGGAGGGAGTTAATTAGTCAATTAACAATGAATAATTAATTAACAAATCCCCATTTTATATCTTTAAGCATATAAAATCACTTTTCTTACATGAATTATCTTATCCCGAACTCATATTAATTAAGATTTGTATGAATAGACTATGCATGCTTTACTTTTGCATATTCCTTTTGGGAACAGCGTCATGCAAGTTCAGTATTTCTAGTTCAACTTCCACTCCATATGCCACTCCCAATATTGTCCTGATCTTTTCAGATGACCATGCATGGACTGATTATGGGTTTATGGGTCATCAGATAGTGCAAACGCCTAATTTGGATCGACTTGCAAATGATGGTGTTGTTTTTCCACGTGGATATGTACCGACGGCGGTATGTAGACCTTCCTTAATGACCATGGTTACAGGACTTTATCCTTACGAACACAAGATTACGGGTAATGATCCTGCCGGGGGATGGCGTACTCCCTTATTTCCAAGAGAAGAACTACTGGCTCACATTGACAGACTGGAAACGCTGCCAGAAATTTTGAAAGAGCACGGATATCTGAGTTATCAATCTGGAAAGTGGTGGGAGGGTGATTATAAGAGGGGAGGATTTACACATGGAATGACTAGGGGAGAACGCCATGGTGATGATGGACTCATCATTGGTAGGGAAGGAATGGATTCCGTTTTTAAATTTGTAGAGCATGCTAGCTTGGAAAACAAACCATTTTACTTATGGTATGCCCCATTCTTGCCTCATACTCCACATAATCCACCGCAACGTTTGCTAGAAAAGTACATTGATTTGAATATTCCAGAATCAGTGGCGAAGTACTATGCAATGATTGAGTGGTTTGATGAAACTTGTGGTGAATTGATAAATTTTCTTGAGGAAAAAGGACTGAGGGAAAACACCTTGATCTATTATCTCTGTGACAATGGATGGATTCAAAAACCAGATTCAGAAGGTTTTGCCAATGGTTCTAAACAAAGTGCCAAAGATGGCGGAGTACGAACACCTATTATATTTTCCTGGCCTGGAGTCCTAGAGCCAGAGATTCGTCCGGAGTTGATTTCAAGCATCGATCTAATGCCCACAATACTGGGAGTGGCAGGAATAGAAACCAATGTACCTATGTCCGGTATAAATCTATGGCCGACTTTGACTAGTGGAAATCCCATTCAACGTGAAATTATATACGGCGAAGGATACGGACACGATATCATCGATAAGGATAATCCCGAAGCTTCTCTAGCTTATCGCTGGTGCATAGACGGAGATTGGAAATTGATATTATGCTACGATGGGCAATTAGAAGGGTGGGGATTATCAACTCATGAAGATATGCGGAAGGAGCCCATTCGACTTTATAACATAATTAAAGATCCCCATGAGAAAAGCAATCTGTTTCAAGAGCATCCAGAAATTGTTAAGGTATTGAAATCTAAGATTTATAATTGGTACCCCCTTAAAGATCGAAAACTGCTTTTGACTGACTAAATTTAAATTAGCACCCCTGGATCTATGCTTAAATAAGTATAAAGAAGGACGCCCCCGGAACATCCTGTTTCCCCGTGATGACAATTAATGACTAATATTTATAGCTAATAACAAACCCAATTAATACTTTTGCAGTATAAATAGTTAAACAATGTCAACATTATCTATATAAAATAGAATTATGAATTTATCAAGACTACTTAAATTTGTTTTTATCGCTTTCATTGGTTTGTGCCTAGCCTTCCAGGCGGAGGCTCAGGATGAGGAGTCAAAAAAGAAGAAAAAGAAGGAATCAAAGGAACTTTCCAAAGAAGCAGATAACACAGTGGCCTACTTAAGTCTGGCTGATCTTTTAAGACGCAAAGCCGGTGTAACTGTGCAAGGCCAGGGAAGCAGCACTAAAGTGTTTATAAGAGGGGGCTCTGGAGCCGCAGGCACGGACCCTTTGTATGTTTTGGATCGGGTACCAATTGGCAATAGTTATTCTCAGATAGAAGGAATGGTCGACGTAAATGATATTTCCAGGATCAATATTCTTTCAGGAGCAGACGCTGCTCTATATGGGACCAGGGGAATGAGCGGAGTAATAGAAATTACTACAAAAAGAAAGTAGGTTAATTTTCCATCATATACTCATAAATCATCCTAGAAATATTCTGCAGTAACCCGGTGCCGTCATCAAAATCGACTAGATCTATGGACAAAAGCACCAATACATATTTGCGGCCATCTGGTAGGAATACGATTCCTGAGTGTGAGTATTGAGTCTTTCTAATCTCCTTAATTATATTTTGGTATTTTGAAAAGTCATGTCCCGACCTGTCTGGAATCATTGGCTCGCCTGCCAGCCGAAGGCTTAGAAAAGCAGACATTGAATTCTTGGCCCTAAGCGCCCGGCCCCAAGCGCCAGTCACACTGCTCGCAACTTATAATTTGCGTAATTTTGTAAATTGTCGGAACATCGATTGTTAAATAAACCTCAATTAAACCTGCAAACTATGTCCAACACGCGTAGGGAATTTCTCAAGCAAGGTGCAAACATTACTGCTTTTTCGGCTCTTGGTCTTTCCGCCGGATGTGAAACCCGGCAGGCT
>CAZOJZ010000342.1:0-1685 GCA_964580205.1 uncultured Roseivirgaceae bacterium | reverse complement strand
CTAATCAGTAAATTGACACTATCCAATGCATGGACCTACTACTGATCAGTTTTATTCCGAACTGCCGCCAAATGAAGTTTCAGTAAACGAGCTGGTGGCAGACAAGAAACTCTTTTTCCCTATCCCGGATGACTGGCAGGTAGTGATGACCGATATTAAAGGATCCACTCAGGCAGTGAAAGATGGATTACACCAGGTAGTTAATCTGGTGGCCACCGGAAGTATTATCGCCGGCCTCAATATCGCCCGCAAGTCCAATACTACCATCCCGTTCTTCTTCGGAGGGGATGGCGCCACTTTGTTGGTACCGGCATCTTTGGTTGATCAGATAATAAGGGCCTTATATGAACACCGGGAAAACACCTCCAAAAACTTTGGTCTTGAACTAAGGGTAGGGCACATATCAGTGGCAAAAATCTATCAAAAAAAACACCGGCTTATCATCGCCAAAGTAAAAATGGGTGAAAAATTCTTCATTCCCGTTATATTAGGAGCTGGTTTGCGATATGCAGAACAAGTATTGAAAGAAGATGGCTTGGTTCTAAATCTTCCTAAAACAAAGGCTGGGGCTATCCTGGACCTTGATGGAATGGAGTGTCGGTGGGACAAAGTAAAACCCCCGAAAAACTTGTTTGAAGTGGTTTGTTTACTGGTAGTGGTCCGGAATGATGAACAACAATCTGTCTTCTATAAAAAAGTGCTGGACAGAATTGATGAAATATACGGTAAGCAGCAAGCCAGAAACCCCATATCGACTGGAAGGCTAAAACTACAGGCAACGCTAGGTAGGATGAATATCGAGATGCGGGTAAAACAAGGCAAGTTTGCCTTGTGGTACTTGATCGAAAATTGGCTAATCACATTATTTGGCAAGCTTTATTTTCGATATGACAAAGGAGGAAAATATTATCTCAAGCGCCTGGTGGAATTATCTGACACCTTAACCATCGATGGCAAGATCAGCACCGTCATTACAGGGACGGTGCAACAGAGGGAATTGTTGATTGCATCCCTGAATCAAATGGAGCAGGCAGGTGAAATAATATTTGGCTGGCATACCAACAAGGAAAGTGTGATATCGTGTTACGTACGTGACCGGATCGATCAACATATTCACTTTGTAGACGGATCTGAGGGAGGATATACCCGGGCAGCCGGCATGTTAAAGAAAAAAGCCCTGAAACTTGCCAACTTGCCAATGAGTTGAGTTAGAGCTGGATCGGATTAATAAAGATCTCAGCCAAGCCTAAATTAATACCGGTTGTTACCTACTTATTTTACACTTTTTTGACGAGGACTGCATTCATACCCTTATTCCCTCGCTCAAGCTCAAAAGTAACCATATCGTTTTCATCAATTTCATCTTCTAGTACACCATTTATATGTACAAAATACTTTTCTTGAGTTTCTGAATCTTTAATGAATCCAAAACCTTTTGAATGGTTAAAAAATTCCACTCTCCCATTACGAATGGGATCCATTACCACCTTTTCTTTTTTGGGAATTCCGATTTCGATGCTTTCTGCGCTGAACTTCTTTTTCTTGGTGGGATCTGGCGGAGTGTCTGTAATGTTGCCATTTTCATCAACGTAGGCCATCATGTTCTCCAATGAACCACCTTGTGAATTGGCCTTACGTTCTTCTCGTCTTTCTTGCTTCTCCTTTCTTTGCTTTAAACGTTTTTT
>CAZOJZ010000341.1:0-3882 GCA_964580205.1 uncultured Roseivirgaceae bacterium | reverse complement strand
TAAACAGTTTCACGGAAAATGGCTGAAAGAAATGGGTGATGGTGTGCTGGCCAGTTTCACTACAATATCTGATGCCGTATTTTGTGCGGCAGCAATTCAACAAGCTTTTGAAAATGAACCAGACCTCAAATTACGGATCGGCATCCACCAGGGCGAAGTTGTATTTGAAAATAACGATGTATTTGGAGAGGGAGTTAATATTGCTTCTCGTATTGAGGCCCTGGCTCCCCCCGGAGCTGTTTATGTTTCGTCTGCTGTCTATCACAATATTTCCAATAGAAAAGAAATAGAGGCGGTATTTGTGGAGGAAGCCTCCTTAAAAAACATCAGCCATCCGGTTAAATTATACCAGGTAAAAATTCAGGATAAACAATACTTGTCCAAGCTGGTGGATGCCGCCAATGATACTTCTGACCTTCCAAAACAAAGGTGGAGGCGGCTGGTTGCATTTGTTGGGATACTCATTTTAGCTGGCGCAGGTATCTGGTGGGTACTCAACCCGGGTGCTGCCTCTTCTGATGACTCTTTTCCTAATGAAAAATCCATTTCAGATCCAACTGCAAATGAAGATGTGCTGACTTTACCCCCAGGCCCCAGAATTGCCGTGTTGCCATTTGAAAATTTGAGTAATAACCCGGATCAAGAGTATTTCACCGATGGACTTACCGAGGATATTATTACTGCTTTGTCTGGTACCGATCTCTTTGTGTTGGCCAGCGGCACAAGCTTCCGATTCAAAACGGATTCTATGGACATTTTAGATATAGGGGAGGAGCTGGGAGTTGGTTATATACTAAAGGGCAGTGTGCGCAGAGACGCAAACACCATACGGGTGTCAGCCCAGTTACTTGATGTTACCACCGGTGGTCAACTTTGGGGCACTTCCTATGACCGCGATCTAACCACATCAGACATTTTTGCCCTTCAGGACGATATTACGATTCGAGTCGTTGGCACCATTGCTGATGCTGGCGGGATTATATCCAGGGTGAATCAGGAGGAGTTGCAGCGGAAACATCCCAGTGAACTCAATGCTTATGAATGTGTCTTAAGATCCTACCAGTACGTGGAAAGTCACAACCAGGAGGATCATCTACGAGCGCGGGAATGCCTTGAAAATGCTCTGAAAATGGATTCTACCTACGTGGATGGCATGGCTCACCTGGCTTATCTCTATAGGGAAGAATATCAGCATGGTTTTAATCAGCGACCCAATGCTTTGAACCGGGCTGTCGAATTAGCTCAAAAAGCTATTGACCTGGATCCCATGAACCAAAATGCCTACTATGCATTGGCATTGGCCTACTTCGGCAAAAAGGAAGTAAATGATTTCTTTATTGCCTCCGAACACGCGATCGCACTAAATCCAAACAATTCACAAATAATCGGGGGAATGGGTGTCCATATTGCTTTAGCTGGTAAATGGAAGATGGGAATTGATCTTCTCGAAAAGACCATGATTATCAATCCCTATTCGAGCCTGAAGAGTTGGTTGCACTATATAAGAGCATCTGATTACTATTACCAGGGTGCCTATCCTCAGGCAAGTACGGAAATTAACCAGGTACAGTTTCGTGGACTGCCTATCCTTGAAATCAGTACCATCGCTATACTGGCTCAATTGGATCAAATGGAAAAAGCCAAGGCCAAGCTTGAGGATGTTCTGAAGGATAATCCGAGTTTTCTGGAAAATGCCAGGCCTGAGCTTGAGAAGTTTTATTTAGGGGATGTGGACCTGATTGACATGTTTATTGAAGGGTTAAATAAGGTGGTTTCAGGGACCACAAAGGAATAAAAACTCTTAGAACGAGTCTCCTTGGGGGTCATTTGGACCTTCGGACAAAATTCACAACTTTCTCTGGATATATTCCTTTGCAGATAGAATTGGAATCACTGAATTTTTATAGTCCTTTTTATTGCCGGTAATAAAAAAATTGGATTGGTTCTCAACTGCAGAAAAATATTGCAGGGCGTCTTCAAAATCTGAAAAATTAGCATCCAGAGCGGATTGATAACTTTTAGCCGTTTGGTCAACTGTAGAAATAACTTTGTTAATTAAGCGGAATCGATCTAGGATCTTTTTTGTGGTATGTCCTCTCCGTTTTTCAAGGTAAAAAATTGTGGCAAAATTTAGTATTCTATTTTTCCTGATAACCCCTGAAATCATCAATTTCAGCTAATCTCCGGGGTATCCAGTTCCGCCAGACTATTTTGTATTTCTTCGGTGGTTATTTCATGCCGTACCAGTTTACCTTCCAAATAATCATCATAAGCCTGCATATCGAAATACCCGTGCCCGCATAGATTAAACAGGATGGTACGTGAAACGCCCTCTTCTTTACATTTATTGGCTTCATGAATGACAGTGGCGATTCCATGATTGGCCTCGGGGGCTGGTATGATCCCTTCAGTTTTTGCAAATAGCATCCCCGCTTCAAAAACCTCAAGGTTATCGTGTGAACAAGCTTCGATCAGGTTATCTCTTAATAATTGACTTACAATGACTCCGGCACCATGATATCGAAGCCCTCCGGCGTGTATGGGGGCTGGTACAAAGTTGTGCCCCAAAGTGTACATCGGTAGCAAAGGCGTCATGCCTATGGTATCCCCGAAGTCATAACGGAATACGCCACGGGTCAACTTAGGGCATGAAGATGGTTCACTGGCAATACAGCGAATGTTTTTGCCTTCCTCCAAATTAAAGCGCAGGAATGGGAAGGCCAGGCCGGCAAAGTTGGAGCCTCCGCCAAAAGGAGCAATCACGATATCCGGCAGATCTCCGGCTTTTTCCATTTGCTTCACAGCTTCTTGTCCAATAATAGTCTGATGTAACTTAACATGATTCAATACACTACCCAGGGAATATTTGGTCTCAGGGTCGCTGGCGGCTCGTTCTATAGCTTCAGAAATAGCTATTCCCAATGAGCCGGGGCTATCAGGGTCTTCCGCCAGGATCTTTTTCCCGGCTTCTGTATGGGTGGTGGGACTGGAATATACTTTGGCCCCCCAGGTTTTCATCATGGTTTTTCGGTAAGGTTTTTGGTCATATGAGATTTTCACCATATAGACCTCACACTCTATCCCAAAATGATTACAGGCAAAGCTAAGGGCTGAACCCCATTGTCCTGCTCCGGTTTCTGTAATAATGCGTTTTACACCCTCCTGCTGGTTGTAGTAGGCTTGCGGTACTGCAGTATTGGGTTTATGGGAACCTGCCGGACTGACCCCTTCATACTTGTAGTATATTTTTGCGGGGGTATCCAGGGCTTTTTCCAAGTCATAGGCTCGGTAAAGCGGAGTAGGACGCCACATGGAATATATATTTCTTACCTCATCCGGAATGTCCACCCATTTTTCGGTGGTAACTTCTTGTTGGATCAGCGCCATAGGAAAAAGAGGTGCCAGATCGTCAGGGCCGATGGGCTCTCTGGTGCCCGGGTTTAATGGGGGCAGCGGTTTGTTGGGCATGTCGGCAACGATATTGTACCATTTATCGGGGATCTCATGTTCCTCCAGGGTTATTTTTCGAGTCTTCATGGTTTAGATTTATAAGCCAGATAATTTGAACCCAATCTACAGGTTTTCGGGGAACCTCCAAATCCGGGATGCTTAAAAATTACTCGACATGAGACCATAGGTATTAGCGCCAAAGCATTGTGCTATATTCAACCATTTAGTTAAATTGAGACCATCACTTAAATTATTGAATTCAATGAAGTATTTTATTTGTATTATGGTAGGGGGGATCTTGCTTAGCTGCGTGCCTGAAAAACCTCAGGTAGTAGAAGAACAGGCAGACCCGCACACGCCCAAAATTGATATTCACGCGCACTACCGGGCAGAACGGGATTATCTGATACCCATGCTGGACAGTTTGAATTT
>CAZOJZ010000340.1:0-8264 GCA_964580205.1 uncultured Roseivirgaceae bacterium | reverse complement strand
ACGAATGCCCCCGACGGTCCTAACATTGAAGGGAGCTCTGAATCTCTTTCCTCCTCCGTCAGTGAAGTACAGGTAGGCTAAATAATCCATGGTCAGGTTTTTTGTGTGTATCCAGTATATAAATTCATCGCTATAGTCATCGCCTCCTTCTTGCTGGTCGAAGGTTACTAGAATTTTGTGGTAAAGCTCACCTTTGATATCCCCTGTACCCAAATAGGATTTGTTAACCGCCGGATCATTGAGCCGGTACGGAAGCAGCGCAAAGTAGGCCACAGAATTAACCGACCGGGCATAGGCTGCCGCTTTTTTTACGGTATCGGTTATATCATGATCATTCAAATAGCGCTTAAAACCATGGTTACTTAATACGTCTTTTATTTGTCCAGCGCTGTCAGAGAAATGACGTTCATACTGAAAAAAACCATTTTGATGAAGCATTACGTAGTGACGCCCCCTGAAATCAAAACTTATACGAACATTTTCATAACGATCACCTCCATGATTCTGAATTACTTGATCAATTATTTTCTGGGGATCGTTTGCCGGGCGACAAGCACCCATTAAGACCCCCAGTGTCAGGGTTATGGTAATAATTCTTAGCATCATCAATTCTATAGAACAAATTTGAGACCAGTTGAATTCCGTATAGTTGAAGTTATAAATCTCAAAAAACAAATAACAAATAACAAATAAGCTCCAAGCCTTACAAAATACTGGTCGTAGGATATCCTACGACCAGTATTTTAGTTATTTGGTGCTTAGTAATTAGCTAGTTCTGCGCCAATAAGTCCACCGACTGAACCAGTTGGATAAACTCCCTGCGATAGCCCTGGCGGTCAGTACCTTGTGCGCCCAGCGCCCACTTCTCTACCAGCGCATAAGTGGCATTACCCTTGAACTCTGATTCCCTCAAAAGCATGCCAAAAGAAGCTACAGCAGCACTCCAACGGAAATTATTAGAAGTCGCGGACAGTCTAATCGGTTCACTTCCTACAGTACTGGTAATTAACCTGCTTTGAGTGCCTTGAGGTTGCTTGTACCTAAGTTTCAAGGTCAATAACTCCGAGGAATAACCAGTATCCCGCCCAGCGCTTTGCTTTTGATATTTTAATGGATCAATGCTTTTAATATACTCTGAGTGGGGCTGACTGTCATGAGGTATGATCTCATATAGAGCGGTGACTGTGTGACCAGACCCAAGTTCTCCGGCATCCTTTTTATCATCGTTAAAGTCTTCATCCCTTAGCCGGCGATTTTCATAGCCAATCAACCGGTAGCCTTTAACCTTAGCTGGATTGAATTCTATTTGTATCTTGACGTCCTTGGCTATGGTGAACAAAGTACCCCCGAACTCATTTACCAGCACTTTTTTGGCCTCCATAATATCGTCAATATAGGCGTAATTGCCATTGCCTTTATCTGCAAGGATCTCCATTTTGGAGTCTTTGTAGTTACCCATGCCAAAACCCAGAACGGTCAGGAAAACACCTTTTTCTCTTTCCTTTTCTATCAGTCGCTCCATCTCAGCATTGCTGGAGGCGCCAATATTAAAGTCTCCATCGGTGGCCAGGATAACCCTGTTGTTACCACCCTCCAGGTATTGTTCTTGTGCTATCTTATAGGCAAGTTTGATTCCTTGGCCACCAGCAGTAGAGCCACCGGCTTGTAATTGACCCAATGCGCCTAATATTGTCTGCTTTTGGTTTCCAGCAGTAGGTGCCAACACTACGCCCGCTGCTCCGGCATAGACCACCATAGAAACTTTATCCTGAGCGCGTAACTGATTAGTCAACAGTTTGAAAGCTGATTTAAGCAGACCGAGTTTGTTTGGACTATTCATAGAGCCCGATACATCGATAAGAAATACCAAATTACTGGGAGGTAAATTTTCCAGGGGAATTTTATGCCCTTGTAAACCGATATGCAACAATTGATGTTCCGGGTTCCAGGGAGCCGAAGAAAGTTCAGTGTAAACTGAAAAAGGATCATCACCTTCCGGTTCCGTATAATCATAGGTGAAATAATTGACTAATTCCTCGATTCGTACCGCGTCTTTTGGTGGCTTTCGCCCCTGTCGCAAAAATCGTCTTACATTACTGTATGAAGCCGCATCCACGTCAATTGAAAACGTGGACAAAGGCTTTCTGGTAGGATCCAGGAAAATATTTTCATGGATGGTGGCATATTCTTCAGTGTTATGCCTAAGGTTGGGCTCCTGGTAATATACTTGATTATTCCCTTGATAATATTCAGCTTTAGCCATTCCCAAGGTAGGAACACCGGAGTGCTTGTATCCAATTCTGTTTATGGATTTGTCTTTCGATGGCCCTATTATTAGTGGCACCTCAACTTTTTCCTCCACAATTACCAGAGACTCATCTAACTCCAAATAAAAGTCAATCACTCTTTTCTGACCCACTACCACTTCTTGACTTTTGAAGCCTACCGAACTTACTACCAAAATTGCCTGCTGGTTAGCAATGATGATTTTATACTTCCCATTAATATCGGTTATGGTACTCAAGCTGGTGCCTTTGACCGATATGTTTACCCGGGACATTGGGCTTTGCCGGCTTTTATAATAAACGGTTCCGGTAACCTCGAAACTATCAATAACCCCGGTATAACCGGCTGTTACAAGCATTAGTGTAATAAACAATAGAGTTTTCATAATCTTTCTTTTTCCCATAGGATGCAGTGAAGTGTGTAATTCCATAATAGATTTCAATTTTTTTGCATTTATGCGTTATCTTAACCAGCAGCTATAGTTATTTATCATGTTCGGGCCTGGATCTACAAAATATCAATCATTAGATGATGCTGCGCTGTTGCATCAATACCGGAAAACCGGCAATCTGGAAGTGCTTGGGGCCCTTTATCATCGTTACATGCACCTGGTGTATGGAGTAAGTCTAAAGTATTACCAAGATTCTGAGGAGAGTAAAGATGCGGTGATGCAAATATTTGAGAAACTGGTTGATGCTGTACCCAAGCAGGAAATCCATAATTTCAAATCCTGGCTATACGTGGTTACCAGGAACCACTGCCTGATGGCCATAAGAAAACAAAAAATTGAAGTAGATAGTCAGTCCATCTTTATGGAATCTGACCGTTTTCAGCATCTTAATGGAGAGGAGAAAGAGGACCACCATGCATCATTGCACAACGCCTTATTAAATTTGCCTGAGCACCAACGACGATGTGTTCAACTGTTCTATTACCAAAATATGAGCTATCAGGAGATATCCGATGAAACCGGGTACCAGCTTAACACAGTAAAAAGTTACATTCAAAATGGTAAAAGAAAGCTAAAAATATACCTGGACTCAAAATGAAAGACAAGCAGCCATATAAGCAAGGGCCAATTACTGAATTGACTCCAAAACTAATGGAAGGGTATGTGAAAGGCACCTTGTCACCTCGAATGTCGCAAAAGGTGAAGGAGTTTTTGGATGAGAACCCTTTCGAAGCTGAGGCCATTGAAGGTTTAAAATCTCAGTCTGTAGACCTGCAGGGAGAATTGCAAGATCTGGAAGGCCGGTTATCCCGGAAGTTGACGATTAAAGATAACTTCAGATATATCTGGCCGGTGGCTGCTGCCATATCTTTATTATTAATGTCCGGGCTAATCTTTTATTTACTTACGCCTGACCCTTATGACAAGGTAGCATTAAGTCAAGAGGCCACGGAAGTTAAGCCAAAAGAACAATTAAAAACAGTGCTTGAAATTGATCCTGAAACCCCTTTCACAGATAATGTAGCCCCTGCTCCTGTGAGCGAAATAAAGAAGGATACAGAAATTATTAAAGTAGCCGACGACGAAGAAATTGAGGAACAAATTGAAGTAAATCCTGAGGTTGAGACTTCAGCTCCGGTAGTCAACAATCTTGCAAGTGCAACTCAAACAAATAAACAAGAATTTAGCAATGAACCCAAGTTACAAAGCAACCGGACCGAAGCACTTCCAGTTGATAATATAATAGAAAAGCAGGCGTCTATCATACAGGAAGGCGATATTACTGATAACAGGAGCAAAGCAAAAAAAGCCTATACTCCCGCCGTGATCGAGCCGACAGCCAGGAATTACACGAGGTCAGCCGAATTACCTATGGCTGAGCCACCTGAGGAAATCAGCGACTACCTGAAGAAACACACAAACTATCCAAAGACTGCTGAGGAAAATGGTGTTAGGGGCTCGGTGGTAATAACTTTCACAGTAAATAAAAATGGAGGTCTGGAGGATTTTGAAATTGTTGAAAAGCTGGGTTTTGGATGTGATGAGGAAGCTATCAGAACACTCCGCGAGGGTCCTTCATGGAAACCTGCAGAGATAAATGGAATACCTATAAGATCGCGTGGTCACATTGAAGTTGAGTTCCCGCCACAAAAATGATCAAATAGAGGTTTTAAAAATTTGACGCGAGAATCTTTCCTTTCGGACGAACTATTGCAAAATAATTAGGCACAAAAACTTAGAATTTTGCTAAATTGTCCCGGATGAATTCAAGAGATTGGATCGATAAACAAGCATTGTCGAAATGGGTAGGCGCTAGTCGCAGGGACGAATCATCTCTTCTCCAAAATTACCTTCATTCAGGTGAGCTGTCTTACCTGCTTGATCTGTATCGGCCGTACATGCATTTAGTGTATGGACTGGGCTTTAAATTTGTTCATGAACCAAAAGAAAGTCAGGAAATTGTATACTGTATCTTCAAGAAATTGATTAACGAAGTAAAGCGTCAGGAGATTAGAGTGTTTGGATCATGGCTTTATATCATGAGCCGTGATTTCTGTAAGCAATGGCGATCAGGGGGCCGTTCGGATGTGGAACGAATAGTGGCATTAGGAGAAACTTCCAATGCTCACATTACTTTTTACGATGAGGACGATGATGCCTTTGAAAAGGAAATAAGCAGCATGGAAGATGAGATAATCAATTTAAAAAAGGAGCAGGAAAAATGTCTGGAGTTATTTTTCACGGAACAAAAATGTTTTCAGGAGATTGCTGACATTACCGGATGGGATGTATCCCTAATAAAACGCCACCTAAGAAACGCTAAAAGGAGAGTAAATATTTATCAGGAATAACATCAAAGGTAAAGAAGTACATATCAGCCGTGGCGACGGCATATATCTGAAGCGGGAATTGAGTAAACAATACCTGGCCGGAACCCTCTCCCCTAAAGAAAAATATCAAATAGAAGACCGGCTACTGGAGAATGACTTCTATTTCGAAGCCATGGACGGTCTGGAGCAAGTGCCATGGGAACAGTGCCAAAAACAACTGGAAGAAACAGAATCCAGAATAATGAGAGAGTTCTCCATTAATCAAGGTGCTAATCCTGCCCAAAAAATCGCTTTGACACTGATAGGACTTTTTGTTACCAGCCTGTTGACAACCTGGTATTTCACATCTGGCAGCACGAAAACTATCGATCTATCTCCTGCCCCAAAAGCACCCATAAGTACAGCTGCCAAAAATCAACAGTCTGAAGTTGCACCTCAACTTAAATCCACCCCAGAGGTAATTTCAGTAGACACTGCTAGCAAACTTTCCCAAGACAAAGTAGCTGTCGACAAAGATCTGAAGAAAGATCTGAGCAATACAAAAATTACAGCAACATCAAAAAAGGAACCAGCAACCACTGCTGCGCCAATAAAAAGGAGAATTGATTATACGGTCACTCATATTACCGTAGGAAGGATCGTAGATACCAGAGGAATCGCCATTCCTGATGCAGTAGTGTCATCGGGTCAGGTATCTGATACTACCGATAAAAGTGGGTACTATGCCTTAAAAATTGCTAAAGGTGGTAGGCAAATTTTGATTACTCATTTGGCCACAGAGTATTTAGTGGATATTGATACTAATCAAAATTGGGAAATTGTACTTGACATTGCCAAACAGATAGTGCACGATTATCATCCAATGAATGCTGCCAACCGGTTTAAATAACTAATGCGGTTAATAGATCACACCCGGATAGAATTTCGTAAGGACCTGTTGCCAGACACCCTCTGGCGACGAAGGTTATTCATCATTATTTTCGGCACAGACACCCGAGCTGGCAGAAACTTTGATGTAGCACTACTGTGGGCCATAATGTTAAGTATTCTAACGGTTATGCTTGAAAGCGTGGATTTTATCCGACAAGAATACGGATACTGGCTACGAACTGCAGAGTGGGTATTTACAATTGTATTTACCATTGAGTATACAGCGCGAATCATCTCCATTCGAAAACCATGGTATTATATAACAAGTTTCTATGGTGTTATTGATTTTATTTCAATTGTTCCTACTTATTTGAGTCTTTTCCTGGTGGGTGGACAGTATTTGTTGGTTATACGGGCCATGCGTCTGTTAAGGGTATTCCGGGTACTTAAATTATCCCGCTACATGGGAGAAGCTTCCACACTGTTCACTGCACTAAGGGCCAGTCGACATAAAATTGTTGTTTTCCTATGGGCAGTTTTCACCATTGTGATGATCATGGGTACCATCATGTATTTGATAGAAGGCGGAGAAAATGGATTTACCAGCATACCCAAAAGCATATACTGGGCCATTGTAACTTTGACTACCGTGGGGTATGGAGATCTTGCACCTCAAACAGCTTTGGGCCAGGTATTGGCTTCTATGATAATGATACTGGGTTATGCCATCATAGCAGTTCCCACAGGCATTGTGACAGCTGAATTAACACAAGCTAAAATTACCAATCGAGTAATCCATAGTTGCGATAAATGTGGATTTGACAATCATGCACCGGATGCTATTTATTGTAAGAGGTGTGGTACATTTTTAAAACTAATTGAAGAAAAAGAAAAATGAAAGCAATTTGGAATGGACAAGTAATCGCGGAAAGTGATGAAACCATAGTAATCGAAGGGAACCACTATTTCCCTCCTGACAGTATTAAAAAGGAGTATTTCAATTCAAGTGAGACACATTCCGTTTGCCCCTGGAAAGGCCGGGCTTCCTATTATAGTCTGGAATTTGACGGAGCGGTAAACCAAGATGCGGCCTGGTTCTACCCGCATCCAAAGGAACCTGCCAAAGGATTCAAGGACTATGTGGCATTTTGGAAAGGTGTTGAAGTCAAATGACCAATCATCTCCAAGGAAAATGCGCCATTGTCACCGGAGCTGCCCAAGGTATTGGGTTTAAAATAGCCCTGGAGCTACTGGAAAACGGAGCCAAGGTGGTCTTGAATGATTTCAACCAGGAATTTTTACAAGAAGCTGAGAATCGGTTAAGTGATTTTACAGGGAACTTTATTACTCATCAGGGTGATGCCTCTAAGAAATCAGCAATCATGGCAATGATTGAATTAGCGGTGAGCAAATTTGGCAGCCTGGATATTGCGGTAGCCAATGCCGGATTAACGGTGATCGGACCATTCCTGAAGTTTCCGGAAGAAAGGTTGCATGATATGTTAAATCTGAACCTGGCAGGTTCGTTTCTTTTGGCCCAAGCTGCTGCTAATCACATGATGAAACAAAAAGACGGTGGTAGGATCTTATTATTATCATCAGTTGCCGGAATACAGGCCCACCAGGACATGGAGGGTTATGGTATGACCAAGGCGGCTCTGAGGATGTTGGCAAAGAACCTGGCTCCGCTGCTGGCTCCCCACAAGATCACCGTGAATTGTGTCGCTCCGGGGGCCACAGAAACTGAACGCACCGTACTTGACCCTCAATACGCAGCTATTTGGAACAGGGTAATACCTACCGGCCGGATTTCAAATACGGAAGATATTGCCAAAGCCGCCTTATTCCTTGTGGGACCCCATTCATCACAAGTGACCGGTCAAACTTTAGTAGTTGACGGCGGATGGACAGCCACCAGTCCATTGCCTCTGGAGTTGCAGTAGTTAAATGAAAATGTTATCGTACGGCCAAATTTGCATTAGTTTAGTTTATCTGACAGTATTTTCTAATAATACCATGTGATATCCGTGGTTCGACCAACGTTCTATTAAATCCGAGGGGGCGGCATTGATCTTAAACAATAACGACCCCAGCACAATATCATAATCTCCATCTCCGTCGACATCTCCAGCATCTGCTACCAACCACCTTCCATTTATGGACTCTGGGAAAGTGTATGGTATGAAGTCCAAATTACCCTGGTTTTCTAAATAGACAAAACCCTCGGGGAGTTCCTCATCAAAATTCGGGAAAAAGCCGATTGCGAAAATGTCAACATCTCCGTCCAAATCGAAATCCATGGCCATAGCTTTGGTGGCACCATACAT
>CAZOJZ010000339.1:0-1657 GCA_964580205.1 uncultured Roseivirgaceae bacterium | reverse complement strand
GGTAAAGAAGCAAAGGATCTAACTTCGGACCTGGAAAACGTAAACACCTATTATCGGAATGATTTCCAGTATAACAAACTGATTCCACTGATAATAGGGAGTATTAACCCGGATGATGGAATATTTATTGGAGGAGGGTTTATTTATGAAAATCACGGATTTCGAAAATACCCATTTAAAAGCCGTCAGATACTAACTGCGCAGGGGGCCATAGCAACCGGGGCATTCCATATTAAATACCATGGGACTTTTACCGATGTTTTTGGCCCCTGGGACTTGAAGCTCGATGTGGATGTATCAGCGCCTAACTCTGTTACTAACTTTTTTGGTTTTGGTAATGAAACGGATTTCAACCAACAGGCCGATGAAGATTTCAATGTCGATAAAGCCATTGACTATTACAGAATGCGTTTTAAGTATTTTAATCAAGGGGGTATGCTAATCAGAAATTTTGGGTCCAACGCTACCTTTGGAATCGGCCACCATTTCCAGTCTGCCAAAGTTGAAAGCGATTATGATGGTGAAGACCGTTTTATCCTGGACCCCGGAAATGTAGAGGACAGTGCTCGCTTTTTTTCCTGGAAATTTCATGAGGGTGTAGTATTACAGTTTCACTATGACAGCAGGGATAACCCCAATCTTACTACTCGCGGCATCAATTGGCTCACCAAATTTGGCGCTTATGCCGGGCTCAATGGCAATTCCAATAATCTGGCAACCATCAGCTCTGAACTTTCATTTTTCTTCAGTATTAGATTACCTTCTCGTCTCACCATAGCCACCAGGTTCGGTGGTGGGCACAACTTTGGTGCCAGTGAATTTTACCAGGCCCAGACTCTTGGAGGCCTCAGTAATCTACGGGGATATCGCAAAACCAGATTCCATGGAGACAGTCGTCTCTACAATAACACAGAACTTAGGTTGAAACTTGGAACGTTTGGCAACCGTATTGTTCCCATTAGTTTAGGGATCTACGGGTTTAACGACGTTGGCCGTGTTTGGTTCAAGGATGAAAATTCCAATAAATGGCACCATGGTTTTGGTGGTGGCATTTGGTTATCACCTCTTAATGTTTCCGTTATTTCATTGGAGTTGGCGCACTCGGAAGAAGGGCTGCTCTTCAATTTTCGATTAGGATTTTTGTTGTAGCTGTATCCATAGCTTGAAGCTTGTCCGTAGTTTGAAGCTGTATCCGTAGCTTAAGCTATATCACTGATATTTTTTAAACCAATTGGTATATTTTTTAGTAAATTCGAACAAAATGACAAAATGGATGAGCCAAAGTTGAAGAAATCTGCCAGGACCAGGCGTTTCATTATTGAAAAGGCGGCCCCAATATTTAATAAAAAAGGTTATTCGGGAACTTCTATGCATGATCTTACGGAAGCAACTGGTCTAACGAAAGGCGGAATTTATGGGAATTTTGAGAATAAAGATGAAATAGCTGCAGCAGCTTTTGAGTACAATAGTAAATACATACTGGACCAGATTAAGTCCAGAGTTCTTTCCCAGAGCACTGCCCGTGATAAGTTATTCGCTATCACTGGATTCTACCGGAAATATCTTTACGAGCCGGAATTAAGTGGAGGTTGTCCTTTGCTGAACACCGCGGTAGAGGCTGACGACATGCATCCAATCCTTCGAGAAATGGTCCTCC
>CAZOJZ010000338.1:0-3459 GCA_964580205.1 uncultured Roseivirgaceae bacterium | reverse complement strand
CCCAAAAATTTACAAAAAAATATATATGAGAGGTATTCCATGAGCGCACACATCTTTCTCCTCAGCCCCCCACCCGATATACAAGGTAATCAACGGGTATTTTACTTTGAGGACTAGTCGCCTGTTTTTTGGTTCACCTTTCTTGGCCATGTCTCTACTTCTGTCTAATTTAGACTTCTAGTGAATTGCTACTTAGAGGTTTCATTGATCAGAGTGCTGTACTGGTATTGCTCATGAGTAAGCCTGTACTTAATGCTTAATTAACCAGTACCCCTTGGTATATCTATAAAGGTGTACGGTTTCCGTACCCTGAAAATGGTCAAAATAGCGTCTACAAGTACGGTTTCTGTACCCTGAAACACTACTTTTAGCTATTTTTTGCCTCTATCGGTACGGTTTCCGTCCCTATTAAGTACGGTTTCCGTACCAATGATTTAATTTTTCGCTTTGCGAGACGCGCTCGATAATTGACTGGTTTAATCCAGTCGTCGACCGGTTGCTTCCAGTTACCTGGTGCTGTAACAGTTGGTTTGACATCCAGCTTCCCTTTGCATTCGTCGACAGCATGGATTGTGAGCGCGTATAAATTTGGATTCCTATTGAGTCCTCCAATGCGGGTAAGAATAATCCAGCCATAATGGAGTAATTCGTCGATCGCAAGACGTAATGTCTCTTTAGATTTCCACCCACGTTTTTTCATGATGGTAAAAGCGGTAGTCAGATCTCCATTATTCCGCCCGTTGTATTGAAACGATAGATCAATAAATAATTTCGTAGCCTTTGGTGTTAGCCGGGTGAAATTTTCATGCTCAAGGCATCGATGGGGTAGTTTGACAAATCGTCCACCTTCACTTCGACCTTTTGTCTTTGCGTAGCTATTAGCCATCACACCCCTTCCCTTTGGTGCTTGGCAAGGGTCGAACTGAATACAGAGGACAATGCTTAGAAGTGCATTTTTCGACCTGTTTTCGCCACGTTCCATCCTGGTAAGGGTCATATATGCAGTGACAGCAGAAGGCGTGTATTTTGGCCTTAAAACCGCGCTTTTTTAACAGTCTTTCGAGTATCTTGGTGCGTTGTGCGTCTCGTGCTGTCGTTCCCTCTTCAAAAGGATCGTCATACTCGTCTACCGGCGATTGTTTATCTGTAAGGTGGGCTGTTGATTCCATGACTAGCCCTCCATCCGTGATGCGGCTAAGCATTGCTTGTTCGCAGGTCTATGCACTTGTCAGTATCCAATCAGCGAACAATTGCTCATGGATGTATATCCGCTTTCCGATCTTACGGACAGCTTTATCAAGGCCATTATATTTACGGTTACGCAATAACCACTTTAGTTGGTTTAAATGGAATTGATCATGCACTTCTACGAACCCCTCTAAAGTTTTCCAATAGTAAACGCCATCGAAAACTGCTTTAGAGTCTAGGTTTTTAGCATCTTGTACTTGGTGATAGTCAGAATTTCTAGGGATAGGGCTGCTGCTACCGTTCATGGTGTCTCCTGTTACTTACAGTTATATGTTCGTTTTCACAGTAACCATTATGTGGAAGGAGGTAGCTGTTTGTAAGACCACTAAGTCAATAGAAAAATTGGACTTACGACATATTGGGGATTGTTATAATTATTTTATTCCTCAAGGTTCCTCATATACGCCACTGCTTTATCTATCAGTCTTTCAATATTTCGAGGAATAGGTTTCCCAATTAAAACCTTTCCAAGTCGATTAAGTAGACTGCCTGATTTGTAGCTATTCGAATTTTCAGGAAAACAAACAGTGTAAAGGTATTTTAGATTGACCAATTTCGATAAATTTTGATCGCTGATAGTTGTTGGCTTACCGCCCGTTTTCATCACCTCGTTAACTTTGAGTGACTCTTCTATAAATTTAATGCTATTTTGAACACTATCTAAATTAAGGCACAATCCCTCGACTTTTCTCTTCGTTTGCAGTTTTTCCAAAGCATTTAAATATCTCAATGCTCTTTTTTGCTCTTTTAAAATCAGGCTGCCTGATGGATTATAGTGACTAGCAGGTATTTTTTTGTTATAGAGATTAAGTCTTATTTCGACTTCCATTGCAGATTTATAAGCCATATCGTGGGGCACTCCACCAGATCTAGATTCTTCATAATCCCTTTCTACTACATCTTGAATTTCGTCTTCTGACCATTCATGCAAGCCAAGAGGTTTTTTACAGATAGACAGAAAACTATCGACCTGTTTTTTATTTTGAAACCGTAATATCAATCTAGCCTGTTCTTCAAATTTCACCGCAATTCGCCCATTACTGAATCAACCATATTCCTTGTATCCTCTATAGCTAAGTGCGCGTACCGCGCAGTCATCGATGTGGATGAGTGGCCTAAAAGTGTACCTACTTCAAATAGAGTTCTTCCCGCACTAACTAGATTAGACGCGGCTGTGTGACGAAGGTCGTGGAATCGAGTATGCCCGATACCAGAAAGTCGCAAAACTGTTGCCCATGACTTCTTAATATCATATGGCGTGCTGGTTGACACAGTGTTACGGAAAATTAAAGTATCGGTGCTTTCCCGATATTTCATCAGGTCTTCGATAACTGGTTGTGTTAGGGGTAACAATCTTGGTTTTCCATTCTTGGTATCTGAAAGCAATGCCGTTCTTTTTATAAAGTCAATATCCGACCACTTCAAGTTGAGTATCTCTCCTTTCCTCGCACCAGTAGTTAACGCCAACAACACTACCAAATAAAATCTGCCCCAATTAACCTTTTTGGCAGCATTTAATAAAGCACCCTGTTCTGCCAGGTTCAAAAATCGTTCTTTTGCCTTATTTTCCGAATAATTGGTAACCGACTCTTTTCTGACAGGATTTGTATAGCCTAACTTCTTGTAGTCTGGGTGCTGAATGAAGTAAATAAAGGTAGTACTTAGTGTGGATTTATACCGATTTACAGTTGAACCGGTTCTGGTTTTAGCTAATTCAACTAAACCTTCATCAACGTCAAATTCATCAACCTCAGTAACTTGAGATATGCCGAATCGTTTTACCCAGTATCGAAGCCTCCCCTGTGTTGATGGGTCTTTGCCACGATACTGAGTCATGTATTTGTCTACCAGTTCGCCAAAGGTTAGTAGCTGGACTATAGGCGCACCCAACTTACGCGCAATCTCAGTATCACCTTCAACTTGGCGTGCAAATTCAAGAGATTTTTTCTTAGTACTGAAGGAACGAACGATAGGAAGCAGACCTTGAAGTCTGATTTGAACCTGGTAGTTACCAGATTTTAACTTGCGAATAGAAGCCATAATTACCTCACTTATGCCATCTACTGTGATGAGAGTGTGATGGCGGGTTAATTGAACAATTCGCCAAAACGAACAATCAACCGTAAGGTATTGAACTGACAACCAATAAATTGGTAGCGGGGGCTGGATTTGAACCAACGACCTTCGGGTTATGAGCCCGACGAGCTACCA
>CAZOJZ010000337.1:0-2013 GCA_964580205.1 uncultured Roseivirgaceae bacterium | reverse complement strand
ATGGCAAACATGATCCCGTCTACGTTGGCTGGTGCTACTTTCTCCTGTTCAGGTGGGCTACAGCAAATTAGGGTACATGTGACTAACACTAAACAGATCCCAAGAGGATAGTTGAAAGATTGAGTTTTCATGATTATTTGGCTTAAAGTTGATCATATGCAGTTAGTAATAGTATTGTTTGGTGTTGTGGTATTGAAGTTCATAAATATCCAAGAGAAATAAAAGTATTAACTAAGGATTTGTACAACTTGAAAGAAACTAGAGGGTTGATAATGAAAGTGTTGTGGGCGTTTTCATTTCTTAATTGAGGTACTCCAGCTAACAGTTCCATTCATTCAGTTGTCGTTTCTTCCTCTTTGTGTATATACACATCAGGTTGTGGATCCAGCGGTGTTAATCCCTTTCCAACTAACGCAGGGTGGTTTGCCGGAATAAATGTAGATCGAAATTGTCCATAGGGATGGTCCCCTGGTCGCTTCAGGTCGCCATTGGGTTCGCGGATCTCTCCACGATAGGGATTCCAGTATTCCCAGACTATATCACCCTCTTGAGTAACCTCAAAAAAACGTCCCGCCGGCCCGCAGTTTATGAATGTATTGCCGTTTTCCATACGGTGAGCTCCAGATATATAGCTTCCGTAAAAAGATATGGTATCTGGCGCCACATAGCTCCAGGATAAATTTTCTGGTCCGAGAGCTACTTGCTCCGGTATGATGTAATTTCCTTGAGCATCTACCAGAGGTGTTATCTCATATATAGCTGAATAATTCATGCTGTCAGGTCTTCCTGGAATATCATTATTATAAATCGTCAGGTTTCCTTCACCCGACTTTCCTTTTTCTACCCACCTAACATCATGTTGGTGAAATAATCTTCTATTTGTGGAATCTCCGCGTTGATAATTTTCAGGGTTGCCCCAGCGGTACAGGTAATCGCCACCTTTACCCCATCTACCTCCTTCATGACTGGCTGCTTCTTCGGTGGTGGTACTGTGGTCGATTATAAAAATTTCCCCTAAGGAATAGGAGCTGACCGCTATCTGATCCAATTCTGCATTATAATCGATGGCATTCAAATGATACACATCGCAGCCCTCAGTGTCAGTAGTAGCATTTCGATGCACGCTCCCCAAGCGTTTCTTTGCAATTAGTGTATCAGGATGCATGGATTCAGGTTTTTCAGCTGCAGCATTTACATATAAAAGTTCGGGATGAACTGAAGGAACTCCATAATTTGGGAGACTTTGGTCACCATCCTGGATCATATGGTCCCACATGTGCCACTCCCAGACGATGGTACCTCCTCTAGGCTTTGTTGGCTTAATTTCTATAATCTTGTCTGGCCACAGTCCATCCTTAGGTATGAACTCAGGATCTCTTCCGGCTGCCAGAACTTCCTCTTCACTTTTCGCTTCCCAGGCAATAGCCAGTACATTTCCGTTTGGCAGCAGTTCAATGTCATGATGCGACAGGTGTTCTTCCGAGGCAATTTCAAAATCCCAGATCATATCTCCTTCCCAGTTAAATTCCTGGATACGTCCTGTGTTACCACCTCCATAATATACCGGGAAGTCAGGATCTATGACATTGCGGACCACGGATCCACTGTCTGTCAGATATGATAGAATGGATTGAAAATTTCCTTTCCACTCATGGACCACTTCTCCTTCCCGATTCATCAAATAGCTGGATGCCGAATTGGAGACATTAAAAAGCACGTATCCGGGTGCCGCATTTTCAGAGTTGACAATCACACCGCGTGGTAATCCGATGCCGCCCATATTACGATCTTCTTTATCCGGAATTTCCTCCGTTTCATCTTTTACCGGCTCATGCTGACAACTAAATGTTAATAGTAAAACAGAAAAAAGAATGATAAAAGTAGAGAAGTGAGTTTTCATATTGATTGATAGATTAACCGGATATTTTAGAATCTGAAAAATCAATATATGGATTTAATCCGATTAAACGGTCAATTTTGAAACGCTGGATTATTTTGCACAGGTGGCTTTAT
>CAZOJZ010000336.1:0-1578 GCA_964580205.1 uncultured Roseivirgaceae bacterium | reverse complement strand
ATGGGGACACGGACCTTTTTAATGAATGAATCTACATAGGGTTTCCAATCCGTATTTGGAGGAAAGATTTCATGTGTGTGCTCTACTCCTCAGATTGATTGAGAATAAACATTTAATTTACTAGAAATAATGATTATAGGTCAATAAATTAAAAGACCAGCAAACATGAGTACAAGTAGTAAAACGTGGATAAGTTATTTAAGGGAAGAGATAGATGCTTCATATTTATACATGGAGTTGGCCCAAAGAACCTCTGACCCAAAGGAAAAGAAAAGTTATGTAAGCCTTTCTGAGGTAGAAAAAAGACACGTACAGGCTTGGGAAAAATTGCTGAGCGATGAAGGGGTTAGTTACCCCAAGAACCAACCTTCGTCAAAAGCCAGATTGATGGTCTGGCTCACCCGGTTTTTTGGTACGGAATGGCTGAGACAAATGATGCTTCGGGAGGAGAGCAAAGAGGTAAAATCCTATATTTCCCTGTATAAACAGGCAAATGACAGCCAAACAAAAAACATTGCGCTCAGACTGGCCCGTGATTCAGCAAGTCATGCCCAAACACTGTCGAATATCCTTGGCAAAGACCAGGAACCGTGGCATAAAACAGATTCTGGTAGCATGTTACGGGATGTGGTCTATGGATTCAATGACGGACTTACCGCCAACTTTGGCCTAATTGCAGCAATGATCGGTGCACAGGCCGCCGCACCCATTATCCTCGTGACCGGAGTCGCAGGTCTTATTGCTGATGCCCTTTCTATGGGATCTAGCAGCTACCTGGCCGCCAAGAGTGAGCAGGAAGTATATGAGAACGAACGGCAAATGGAAGCCGATGAGATCAAATACATGCCGGAATTAGAGACAGAAGAGCTTGCCTTGATCTATGAAAATAGAGGAATGGATCAAGATGCCGCAAAGTCTTTAGCTGTAGAAGTAATGAAAGATAAGGACAAAGCCCTGGAGGAAAAAGTAAAATTGGAACTGGGCTTTTCAGATCACGCAATCAACCCAATGAAGGAAGCCTGGTTGACCGGAATCGCTACTGCTATTGGGGCATTGATACCGGTGCTTCCCTTCTTTATCTGGCAAGGCCGTCTTGCGATCTGGATATCTTTTGCCTTCGCCATGTTGGCACATTTCGGTGTAGGGGCAGCTAGAAGCATAGTTACAGGCAGGGGCCTGTTCAGGAGCGGATTTGACATGTTTATTGTCGGTTTTGGTGTGGCAGGTATTGGCTACTTGTTTGGAGAATTAGTTTTGAATTTTTTATGAAATCATCCAAAAAAGTGAAACAGACTTAAAGTCATTTTCTCAATAAATGAATAAAAAAAATTATCTCCTCAATTCTGGAGTTATTGCGATTCCAACATAAGCTGATGGCAGGTCAATTATCTGATGTAATTGTCGCCAGCACTCCATCAAATGCCGGTAGGAATGTTGCAAACGAGTATAACTCTTATCTGCCTTTAAGATTTTCTATACAGATGCGTCCTTTTTTGCAATAAGTCGGCTTTCCAGAGTAACCATGAACGGCCGCTTTCGGCCCCAAAGCGGCGTGCGCCAGGATAAGCTGGCAAAGGA
>CAZOJZ010000335.1:0-2869 GCA_964580205.1 uncultured Roseivirgaceae bacterium | reverse complement strand
GAACTTAATACGGGTTTTCAGCGAATCAACGGACGACTGAACCTGACCCAGAAAGCGCTAAATGACAGAGCTACCTTTACTTTAAACCTCTCGCATTCAAATCAGGATAGCGAGTTTGGGCCAGGATTTAAAGATGTTTTTAAAAATGCTGTTTTGTCAAACCCCACCTTACCTGTACTGTTTGATGGAACTGCAGGATTGATCGATATTGGTGGATACGCTGAAAGACTCATATCTGGTTATTTGAACCCCAGATCTATCGCTGACCAATCCATCGATGACGGAACAGATTTAAGTACCATCGGTCAGTTGCGTTTCGAATATGACTTTATGGACATTCTTGATGGTCTTAGATTCACCATGTCGTACTCACAACAATACAAGAACGAATTAAGGGGAGAATACTACCCTTCAACATTAAAGTTTAATCGGGGAAACTTAAACAGTGGAAATGCATTGACTACCACCGAACAGAAAAAGAACCAACTGTTTGAAGCCATGGGAAATTGGGATGGCACTTTTGGTAACACCGAAATGGCCGTACTAGTGGGATATTCTTATCAGGATTTCCAGGAAGAAGGACATGGAATGGCAGGAGGGCAATTCCTGACCGATGCATTTTCCTATCACAATATGTCGGCTGCGCAGGATTTTGCAAATGGACTTGGAGTTGTGGGCAGTTTCAAAAATACACACAAGCTGATCGCTTTTTTCGGTCGAGTTAACCTGAACTTTAACGGTACCTGGTTTGTGTCAGCGAGCGTCCGTCAGGAAGGTTCTTCCCGATTTGGTGAGAATAACAAATGGGGTACTTTTCCGGCGGTAAGTGGCGCAGTTAATCTAAGCAACTTGTTTAGTCTGGGTGGATTCGATAATCTAAAGTTCCGGGCTAGTTATGGTCGTACCGGAGCGATTCCTGGAGATTCTTATATCTCCCTTCAAAGATTTGGCCCAATTGGTAATTTCTTTTTTGATGGTTCCTACGTTCCCAGTTATGGCCCGGTCAGTAATGCCAATCCAGACCTGGCCTGGGAAACAAAAGACGAATTTGATATCGGATTGGACTTCGTAACCATGAATGGAAGACTGAGTGGCACCATGGACTATTATGTGCGTACCATTACAGATATGATTCTCCCTGTAAACGTACCAGTTCCACCAAATTTATTTAGTGTAACAGATGTAAATATTGGTGAGTTAAAGAGTAACGGATTTGAATTTGCCATTGACTGGAGCGCTGTCAATAACTCCAATTTCAGCTATAACTTAGGTTTAAATTTCTCAACCTTTAGTACTAAGGTTGAAAGTTTGACATCTGGAAACCTTTCATTTGGGGAAGGCGGAGTGCTATTCCGTGCTGTTATGGGAGGGCCCGGACAGAACAACACAGAACTAGTAAGGGTAAAAGAAGGAGAACCTTTAGGTGATCTTTGGGGACCAGTTTGGGATGGAAGCTCCCTTGATGCCAATGGAGTGCCCATATTCGAAGACCTTAACGGTGACGGATCGGTTTGTAACTGTGATGATGACAGGACCGTGATCGGCAATGGACTTCCTGATTTTAGTCTTGGCTGGAATAACTCCTTCTCACTTGGTGGAGGTTGGTATGCTAACGTGTTTTTCAGAGGCTCTTTCGGGCATGATCTTTTAAACAGCTATAGGGGATTCTTTGAAAACACCGAATCCACTACAGTCGCCAACTTTAACGTTGTAAATACCAGTTTTTTTAATCCCGATGTTAAAAAGGCTGTAGTGAATAGCATTCATGTTGAGAGCGCAAGTTTCTTTAAGTTGGATAATATGTCAATAGGGTACAACTTCAATATTTCTAACGATAATATATTTAGTAGTATTAACCTGTATGTAGCAGGCCAGAATTTGTTTACTATAACAGATTACCAAGGAATTGATCCTGAAGTAAGATATGTAGATTCTGGAGATGTTTCTTCATCCCTCACCGATCCCACAAACTTTAATGATCTAGATGATCCATTGGCTCCCGGTATTGAAAGAAGGAATACGTATTTCACTTCCAGGACGATCACTATAGGTTTAAAACTTGGATTTTAGGGACTACGAAAATTAAATGGATTTCAGTATATTTCTACAGCGTTTATGAAATTCAAGTCAATTTATATTCTTGCGGCTGTTATATGCATATCAAATAACAGCATTGCTCAAACCCGGCAACTCAAATTCAATTTAATTACAGGATCAAACGGAATCTCACTAGGCAAGATCAATGCGATCACCCAGGATCGGCATGGTTTTATGTGGTTCTCGGATCAAACAAGTAAGGCCATAGTCAGATACGATGGCAACCACATGACCCAGTATTTGAACGATCCTGATGATCCAAACACTTTAGGTGGGCACTATCCTGAATGTCTGTTGGTGGATTCTTCCGGTGTTATTTGGATTGGCTTCAATGGAACGGGAGTGGATAGGTTCGACCCGGTGTTGGGAACATTTACACATTTTCGCCACGACCCCAATGATGCCGAAAGTTTGAGTAGTGATTTCGTAAGTGCTTTACTTGTTGATCACCTTGGCAATCTCTGGGTGGGAACAAGTAGCGGCTTGGATCGACTGGACCAAAAAACAGGTCAGTTCGATCACTTCAACCATGATGTAAATGACCCAACAAGCCTGAGTCACGATATCGTCAGGGCTATTTATGAAGACCGCGAAGGTACGGTTTGGATTGGAACCGGAGTTCCATGGGTGCCCGATAATGAAGGAGGCCTCAATCGATTTGATCGAACCACCCGTACTTTCACCCGATACATGCATGACCCTAATGACGCGAACAGCCTTGCCAGTAATAAAGTAAGGGCCATATTGGAAGACAGCAAGGGAAATTTTTGGA
>CAZOJZ010000334.1:0-12588 GCA_964580205.1 uncultured Roseivirgaceae bacterium | reverse complement strand
TCCACTTCTGAGCAGTTAGAGTTGTTACAGAATATTGAGGATTATCAAATTCCCAATGGTGTTAAAGTTGCAGTTATAGCAGCACAATTACATCCATTGATTTATTCGATTCTTAGCTTCAGATTGCTCGGACAATATCGTGCCAGTATCAGACAACAATACTCCAACACGGAAAGGGCTGACTTGAATTGGCTTGGTTTCATTCTTAAATTTATTTCCATCCTTTTTATAGTGGCCCTGATCCATGGGATAGTGCCGGCAATTTTTGGTACGGCGTATCTTGGATTTACCTTGTTGGTATTTGCCATCTTCTTGCTTTATTTCATTATCCGGATTTTACTAAGATCTATGCGTAACTCGGAAGTATTACAGTTATCTGTTCATAAGAAATACCAGGGATCTAATCTAATTGAGGGACAAAGAATACTGTTGAAAAAACAACTTGAGCAGTTGATAGGGTCGCAAAAACCATTTCTAGACCCGGATCTTACTCTGGATCAATTATCAGCAGCCATGAACGTTCATTCTAAGATTTTGTCACAAGTGATCAATCAAAGTTACAACCTCACTTTTTTCGAGTGGATTAACCATTACCGCATTAAGGAGGCTGAAAATAAATTAATATCAGATCCGGAGGCAACGGTATTGGAAATATTGTATCAATGCGGTTACAATTCTAAATCTTCCTTCAACACATTTTTTAAGAAATATACCGGTACCACCCCCACCGCATTCAGAGTTAGTAATAAAACGTGATAAATAATGCGTTCGACTTCCTGAAATCCGTCGATTTACTTCTGTGTTCATATTTTCTTTACTAAAAAAAAGAAAATGCAGACTCAAATTAATAATCGTTGGCAATCAGTGATGGATATTGCCATGGTACTTGGATTCAGTGGCCTTTTATTATGGACTTTGAACTCATTAAGCCTTTTTTCAAATCATACAGGAATTTGGTTTACCTATGTGCTAACCATGATACTTATATGGTGGATGCTGAGATGGAGGGGAGGAATATTACTAGATTTTGGGTTTTCCCCGGGAAACAGAAACTACTGGAAGAAGACAGTGTTACAGTCTTTGTTGACCCTACTAGGAGCGGTGATGGCCTTTTTATTGGGAGGAATGTTAGCATTGAACCTTGGCTTGGTACAGGGACCCCCTGATATGAGTTCATACGATTATATTAAAGGCAATATTGGCGTTTTTATTTTGGTACTAATGGCGGTGTACATTGGTTCTTCTTTGGGAGAGGAAATAGTATTCAGAGGTTTTTTGATAACCAGGCTTATGAAGATAATCGGCGGAAAATGGGCAGGCGTTTGGTCGGTTATTATTAGTGGCGTTACTTTTGGCCTGGTACATGTGGCATGGGGTCCAATGGGGATGATTCAAACTACCTTTATGGGGTGGGCGCTTGGGTACTTTTATTTACACTATGGAAAAAACCTGTGGGTTACCGTATTGGCCCATGCCTATATGGACACTATTTTGATGGTGCAAATGTATGGTGGAACTCCAAATTGATAGGTTTTGCCTTGAGGCTCATTGCACGCTGTGTGCCATCTCCCACAACTTCATACAGGTTTTCCAATTGCGGGTGGTAGCGGTGGTTTTTAGTTTTCTTTCAAAAAACATGTTATTGATCTTGGTACGCCCGTAGCCATCCGGGCAATACACATAAATCACCTTTCCTTTAACCAGGTAACTTTCGTTGGGGTTTGGTGAAGATGGCAGGGATTCAATCAGTTGCTCATTGGGAGGAGAGGATAGAAACGTTACGTGTACCTTGCTTAAATCTTTATGCTGAAAGGGATTTCCCTGAATTACCTTATCCATTTCATCAGCAGGCAGTATCAGGGTCGGAACCTCAAATCCGAAGTGGTTTAAAATACGCTCTTTAATGGTCGCTGCAAGTTCATCAACCTTCTGATCTGCTTTAAACACAATATTCCCGCTTTGAATATAGGTCTCCAGATCTTGAAATTCAAGGTTGGACAATAACTGGCGCAGTTCTGCCATATTAACTTTTTTCTGCCCACTAACATTTATTCCACGCAATATGGCGATATAGATTTCATTCATTTTTATCGGGCCTCAATCTTGCTGCCTTTTTCTTTGTAATCCCCAGTGATTCAAGAGAAAGCGTACGGCATCGAAGAACCATCAATTCATTCGTAAATAGCGCTTTGCCTCGTTTTTCACCCCATGGTATTGAGCTAATTTCATGGCCTTCTTATAGTGATCACGTGCGGCATCTTTGTCTCCTTGTGCATCCGCAATGCGAGCCATTCCTGCATGTGCCAGGCTTTTTTTATTGTCAGCTCGTGCTCCCAGCTGCTCACTGGTTATAAGCGACTTTTGATACCATATTTTTGCTTTTGAGAGGTCTGAAATATGTTTTTCCATATAGATACCATAAAAGACCTCCCCTGACATGCGGTAGAAATCTTTGCTTTCCTGAACCAACATTTGAATGATTATATAGGCTTTCTGAAATTCACCAGCGGCAAGCAGGGCCTCTCCATAATTGATTTTGAAAAACACATTTCCCGGGAATCGATCGACCAGCTCTCCACTATACTTCACTGCAGTCTTAGGCTTACTTTCGTATCGTAAATAAATATGGGCCAGGTACATAGACGCTTCAGCACGTGTGAAGAAAGCTTCTTTACTGGCATGGTCCAGTTGTTGCAGACCCAATTTCTTATCGCCATTTCGAAAAACCCAAACAAATGGTTTATAAATAGGATTAGATTCCGGATACTGAACTCTATAATAGTTGTAGAGTCCGGTGGAAAAGTAGAATTCTGGGTCACGGTCCAGGAGATCGAATCCGACCTTCATGTACTGATAGGCTTTTTTTGCAGCGCCTAACGCTTTGAATGTATGACCATCCTCATCATAAAATTGCGCCAGCCAACCGTAAATGATTATGGCGAAGAAAACTGCTTCAATATCATCGGGGTCTCTATGAAGATAGTCTTTGGTACGATCCAACGCCAATTGCAGATAACCATTCAGCTTGCGAAACTCTTTACTGTCTGATTCTATTGGGTTCGAGCTCCAGTTGGTATATAATGCCCTCATCATAGGAGCTACCGGATGCTTTGGCATGAGCTCTTCAACCAGATGGATATACTGTTCGGATTTTCGGGTTTCGGTATTGTAGATGTAGTACAGCCCCTTCTTAACAATTTCCAGAGCAGTAGGGTGCTCCAGTAAACTGCTTTGTGAATATGCCTTAAAAATGGAAAAGAAGATGAAAAAAATTACCCTATATTTCATATGGATACAGTCGGGATTAAAACGTGCTTAGTAGGGATTATTGTTTAGTTGAGGTGGCTTTTTGCTTCATTTTTCATAGCCTTGGTATAGGCTTGATCTAAAGCTTCTTTAAAATATTTACGAGCTTTTGGGTCTTGTTTATGCTCATAGATGCGACCTAGCCCCAAGTACGCAAATGCTTCCAGGTGTGATCTTTTCATTTTATATTTATCATTCAATTCAAGTGCTTTTCGGTATAATCTTTCTGCATTGGTGAAATTATTATGGTTTTTCTCTTCTATCACACCCATAAATAGATCTCCATAGATCTTAAGATAGGGACTGGGGTTTGATTGTAGTCCTCGGGCTAGTGGCGCGGCCTCCTGGTATCGCTTGTTGATTATCAGGCTTTCCAAAAATATGGCAGTAAAGAGATCATTTTTGGGGTAAGTCTCATGGAGTTTTCTGCCTTGCCGCAATGCTTTTGATGGCAGGTACTCATAACGCATGTATATATAACTCAGATAATATTGAGCGATTACGTGGGCAATCGAGGCTTCTTTGGCGGCTACTTCTAATTGTTGAATGCCCTTATGTTTGTCTCCTTTCATAAAAAAGTACATAAAAGGTTTGTAAATAGGGTAAGCATCCGGGTAATACTCCCTGTAATAATTGTACAACCCTGTTGAGAGGTAAAACTCTTTAGATTGATCAAGTTTTTGTGATCCCTCCTTAATGTAATTATAGGCTCTTTTGGCCGCTCCTACCGCTTTAAAGCTGCGTCCGGATTCAGAATAGCTTTCTGCCAATAATCCTTGAGAAGCAATTGCTAAGAAAACTGCCTCCGGGTTACCCGGATCACTTTTGAGAACCTCTAATGATCTGGAATACGAACTGACCAGATATTTTTGGTAAATTTCCAACTTATCGTCTTCAAGATGAACGGGATAGTATTTCCAAAACGTCAGCAATGCTTTCATTAAGTCGGGAATAGCACTTTTCTGTGAAGTCCGTTCAATTTCGTTGATTATCGCCTGTGACTTTTGAAAATCCTGATTATATATATAATCCATGCCCAGTCTCACCTTATCCAGCGAGTTTTTTTGTGCCATGGCTGGCGCCAACATGACCATAATTACCAGAGATGTTAATATTATAATTCGTCTCATTTATTTTAGTAGTCCCACCAGATTAAGAGCTCACGGTATGATATCATTAATACGGATAGTACCGCCAATAGGATACCTAATTTGTTAATTGTTAACAATTGTTCCTTAAAAATAGTTAATGCAGCTAAAGTAGATAAAACGATAATGCCTACATTGAAAATTGGAAAGAGGATAGCTCCATTATTACTGAAAGCTGTCAGGGCTCTGAGAATAAAATACATGGAAAAAAAGTTTGGAATTCCAAGGTACAACCCACCACCTATACTTCTCAGTCGGACCGGTTGTCTCCTTATCAGTAAAATTATCAATCCACAAATGGATGCTGTGGTGAAAATCAACCAAATAAATGGCATCTCTAATTCTGGATTTAAATATCGATAATTTGTATAATTCACTAACGTGTCCAGGCCACCCGCCAGTAGAAATAGTATTATAGGCAAAAACCAATGGTTATTTAAGGGTACTTTAATGGGGGATTTCCCCTTAATAGTGGTCAATATTACCGAGGTTAACGCCAGGGCCACTCCAAGGTAGTTCCAAATATCAAACGGGCTGGTCACTATTCCCAGTACAAAGAGTCCGAAGAGAACAGGGATGATCAGCGACATTTTTGAGGCAACGGTAGCGATGGTAATTCCAAAGTTTCGGGTAGTAAGACCCATTACGTAAAAAGTGCCCACGAACAACGACCCTAAAAAAATAGCGATATAATGCCAAGGCTCACTAAGAGGCCATACTACATTGATCGGCATATCCCACAAGGCAATTCCTGAGAGCACACTGCAAACCAGGTAATTTACTGTCACGGCTTGAAAAACATGAATTTTCCATGGACCAAAGGTTCGGAACGCTACAAATAAACCTACATTCATTAATACGCTAAGAGCTAAGTAACTCATGGGGCGCTAAATTAATTAGTTAAATCAATAATTGTGGATACTTCGTTTTATATTCATAGTAGATTTTATGAATACGCACATTGGACCATTTTTAATCTCCCCTGAACGTCATAGGGATCCGAGAGGGTCTATCGGAATACTCCAGGATAACCAAATTCCATTCAAGATATTGCGAATGTTTTGGCTATACCATGTTCCGGAAAATACCCGCCGCGGCGGTCATGCACACCGGACCTCTAAACAATTATTGCTTTGTCTGGAGGGTACCATTGATGCCCAACTTGAAGACATAAACGGACGACTTTACCAGTTTCAACTTGATGCTCACCAGCAGGGCTTATACCTGCCACCTCTGTGCTGGGGGCACTTTACTTTCCATCAAAATGCCAAAGCGTTGTGCCTGGCATCTGATCATTTTGATGAAACTGATTACATTCGAGACTATGAAGTGTTTGAGCAGTTAAAAGATGCATTTAAAGACGGTTGATTATAAATTAACTACCGCTACTCCTCCAGCGCATTACAAATTTTCCTATGACCAGAATTTGTATCATCGAAGTGAATACCTGGAGTGCCAGCCCGAGTTGCCGGGTTACACTTTCTGGCTTTACCACCATCCAAGTACCCAAATAGATGGTGTGGTACATTTTCATTTAAAGGGTACTAGGGCCGTAAGCCATGCTTATGCACCTTTCGGCTCATTTGACGGTAAGCTGATTCAAAATACATTGGTTGCAATTTTCATTTCATACATTACTAAAACTCTGATCAAACATGGGTTAAAAGAACTGGAATTTAATCAACCGGCTCCTTTTTACAGCGCTGGCTCAGGCTGGGGACAAGTGCTCAGGAGTTTAGGATTCTCAGTAAGGCACAGCATAAATCATCACATCATTGTCGACAAATTTCCACTAAGAGACAAAATGCATTTGATGGAAAAACGTAAACTGACCAGATGCGGGGAATTTTGTTTCAAGTTGCAGCCATTAAGCTTTTTTAGTCGGATATACCAATTTATTGAGGCTTGCCGGCAGGAACGCAATCAAAGTCTGTCGATGTCCTTTGAGTCTCTTGAGAAGGTAATCAGGAAATTACCTGCCAATTTTTTACTATGTACGGCAAGCTATGGAAATACCCTGGCTGCTGCTGCGATTGTGATCAAGGTCACATCGCGTTGTTGGTACCAGTTCTACCCAGCGCACAACCATAAATTTAATAGAGAAAGTCCGTTGGTGTTCCTGATGTCGGAGTTGTATGCACATGCACGGAAAGAGGGGGTTGAGATAATAGACTTAGGAACTTCCGAAGACCAAGGCCTGCCAAATAAGGGTCTGCTTACATTTAAGAAAAGAATTGGTGGGATTACTACCATGAAGTCCAGTTATTTTAAAACCATATAAATCGGGTTGAAAGAATATTATATCGGTGCTTAACCTATGAGAAGAAGGACAAAGGATAAAAGAAACCAACAAAGTACTGCACGTCTCAAAGTTCTGAAACAACCGGGAGTGGTTTACACGGTCCGTTGCCCCGGTACACATTGCGATTGCGCTCATTTTGGGGTAGACTGCCGACGGGGCTTTTTTTCCCTGTGGATTCAGGCGATATATGGCAGGCACTTCGCAAATAAACTAGGCATATCAAGTTACATAGACTTTGGAGACAAGCCATACTTATATTCGGATCCAGCAAAATATGACGGTGATTTAAACTTTTGGAATTATTACTATTTACAGGATGTAGATCAACACCAGGGACGTACAGTTCCAAATAATTATATAGAGAATTATCCATTAAGAATTTGGAAACGAAGCCATTTTAAAAAGGTGCACCTGTCAGCTGTTGAGGACCTGGTTTTGAAGGATCATGTTCAAACTTATGTTGGGTACTTAAGTGAAAGGTGTAGCAAGTACCGTACTCTAGGCGTTCATATTCGAAGTACTGATCATCCGGTTGAGGTGGAAACCATACCCTTGGAGCGGTATTTTAAGATACTTGACAAAAATTCAAAAAAGTATGAGAAATTCTTTATTTCGACAGACAACAGTAAAGCGCTGACCCTAATGATAAAGGAGTTCGGTGAAGATCGGATTATCTTTCAGGAAGCCGTTCGTTCGGAGAACCAAGAAGCGATTCATACCAATATGCTACATCCTAATCGATATCTGTTGGGGTTGCAGGTTTTGGCGGACTGCTATGCCCTAAGTGTGTGCCAGGCTGCGGTGTTGGTCCACAGCAACGTCAGTTATGGAGCTCTACTGTTGAATCCTAAAATGAGGTATACCTTACTAGAGTCCCCCAAGGCACGACGTAACAGACTGAAAACCGGGGCCCTTTATACTCTTGATCGCTGGGGAATTCGTAAAATGTAGCTAAATTAGCCTGTATGTGGTCCCTGAAACCCTATAAAAGTCCACCCAGTAAGTGCCCTAAGTGTTTGCATGAAAATGCTGGATTCACCAAACATATTTTTACCGGAGTCCATATTCTGGGCGAGGGTGCTTGTGGCAGTTGTGGTACCCATTACTATCACAATTGGCCTATCGGTCATGGAGCGGAATTCCCTATTTCATTTACCAATAATGGATTAGCTAAGTACCCTCCAAAGGCCTATCATTGGATGGCCAAACCACTTATTGAGTCGGTCAAAAAGGGCCTGAGAGTTACTGCCCAGATCAGACGTGAGGTGAAAAAAAAGATCAGTCAGGCCTTACTTCTGAACTGTTTGGATCCATGTTATGGACATGTTATATGGAAATTGTTCAATACATTTCATTATCAGAGGGTTTCTACGATACAGGGAGTGGTGGTACTGATACCTGAAAGTTGTGCCTGGATGGTTCCAGACCATGTAGCCGAGATATGGTCAGTAGAGGTGCCTCTTAGAGATATAAATTTTCAAATCGATTCATTGGATTTATTTATTGAGGAAGTTTCAGGCAATTATGAGTCCCTTCAATTGTTGCCGGTATCCACCCACATCAACCATCAGGAAATTGATTACTACCAATATTTTCGCACCGAACCTTTCCGAATCTCAGAATTCAGCAATAAGCCACTTTGTGTTACTTTTATATGGAGAGAGGACAGGTTTTGGTTACGCACTAGATTGGAAGAATGGTTTAGTTTTGCTGCCACTAAATTATCCATTAACTGGCTTAGGCCATGGTTTCTTTACCGCCAGTTAAAAGCTATGGTAAGCATAGCAAAACAAGTAAGGTTGAAATTACCTGCCGTAAGGTTCAAAATGACAGGTTTGGGCACCTGGGGGACTTTACCTGAGTATTTTGAGGATCTCCGCCAACAGACCATGACAGAAGATTTGGAAAAAAAATGGTGTCAGGCGTACGCCCAAAGTCATTTGGTAATAGGTGTTCATGGGTCAAATATGTTGATTCCCACCGCTCATTCGGCCGGATTTATAGAATTGCTGCCAACACATAAAATACCTTTCATATCAGAAGATATCCTTATGAAACATCCAGCCCGCTATCAAATTTTCCTGGGACGTCACCTGGATATGTTTACCTCGTCGCGTTCTATAGCCATGCACATCATCTCGATTTTTAAGGATTTCTCCTATTTGTATAAAAATACTATTGTATGGTCATGAATCAGCCATTAGTTACAATAATAGTGGTATGCCATAATCAGGTCCGTTTTATAAGAGAGGCTTTGGAGTCAGCTGTTGTCCAATCCTATCCAAATATAGAGATTATGGTGATCGACGATGGTAGCCAGGACGGCTCAGTTACAGTTATCAATGACATTGAAGAAGAAGGATTGCCATTCAATAAGATGCTTGTTCCCATACAACAAGGGTATTGTAGGGCATTTAACAAAGCTTTGGGCTTAGCAAACGGGGAATATATTATTGACCTGTCTGCGGATGATGTTTTACTTCCGGAAAGGGTAGCAGAGGGTGTAGCAGCCCTGCGTAACGGAGATGCCGGAGTTAACTTTTGCGATGCTTACTATATTGATGACTTATCAAGAATTCAGGGTACACATTATCGCAGGAACTCTAGCGGGCAAATAATGGATCAGATACCAGAGGGCAATATTTTTAAACAGCTATTGGAGCGTTATTTTATTTGCGCTCCAACCATGATGATAAGCAGGGAGGTATTGGATACTTTAGGGGGCTATGATGAGGACCTTTATTATGAAGATTTTGATTTTTGGGTACGTTCCGCTCGAGATTATAAATATCATTTTACCAATAAGGTTTTGGTAAAAAAACGGGTGCATAAAGATTCAATGTCCAAAGCCCAGTATTTACCTACAAGTAAGATGTTGCCAACAACTCTTAAAGTCTGTCAAAAGGCCTTTAATCTTTGTGGTACTAATGAAGAGTTTCAAGCACTAAGCGCCCGTATCAGCTATGAACTTAGGCAAGCGGTTATCAGTAACAACTATTCAGTGGCCATTGAATTGCATCAATTATTGGGGTGCGTTCAAAAACAATCAGTTGAGTACTGGATTTGGGGTTGGCTGCTGACCAGGGGATGGGATTTCTCTTTTCTAACCCGGTTTATAGGCAAGGCTCGTTAACGTCGGTTATCACTGTTTTCTAACATGCTTAGATAACTCAGGTACCGGGATTCAGGAATTGTATTACTAATCGCTTCCATAACCGCACATTTGGGTTCATGTACATGTGTACAATTGTGATATTTGCATAAGCCCATTAAGGCCCTCATTTCCGGGAAATAATGGCTGAGTTCCTCGTCTCCGATTCCCATTAGTCCCAGTTCTTTAATGCCCGGAGTATCGATGATATACGAATCCGGGTCTAACTGGAACATTTCCGCAAAGGAAGTTGTATGCACTCCTTTTAATGAAAAACCAGAAATAGGATTAATTTTTTGTTTGCCCTCCGGAATCAAAAGATTTAATAAAGTTGATTTACCCACTCCGGAATGCCCGGAAAGCAACGATATCCGATGATCTAGGTGAGCCCTTAATTCTACCAAACCGGTATGCTCAGTAAATGAAGTGGCCAATGCCGTATAACCAATACCCTGGTACATTTGCAGGGTGGCGTTTAACTCTTTCATTTGCTGATTATTATAAATGTCAACTTTGTTGATAACAAGCACCACTGGAATTCTGAATGTTTCCGCTGACACTAAATAGCGGTCAATAAATCCCAAAGAAGTCTTTGGCTGTGCCAGGGTCGCTACCAGAATGGCCTGATCAATGTTGGAAGCCAGTATATTTCCAATTTCCGGATGCTTTACAGAGGTCCTGATAATATAATTTTCACGGGGCAGGATATGGTAGATAACACCCGTTCCATGCTGGTTATCTAATTCCAATAAAACATGATCCCCCACAGCAATGGGATTGGTTACTTTTAACCCCTTGATCTTAAATTTCCCCTTAAGCCGGCAGCGGTGTAAGTTGCCTTCATGATCTCTGATATCATGCCAGGATCCGGTAGTTTTGACCACGACACCTTCCATATCAGGGTATTAGTGCGGTTAGAACGTGATCCATGATAATTTTTGTAGCACCTGTATTTTCTTTTACAAAGTTACGGCAGATAGCACTAGTTTGTTGGTAAAGGTTCTCATTTTGGTCAAGATATTTATATGCCTGGTAAAGTTCTTTGGCATCATTAATTGGAAATGCACCTTTTAGCTCCACTAATGAAACGGCCTCCCGGAATTGCTGGTAGTTTCGATCACCAAAAAACAATGGTAATCCAAAAGTTGCCGACTCCAGGATATTGTGCAGGCCTTTTCCAAATGCTCCTCCGATATAGGCATATTTTCCATATTGATACAAATAGGAAAGAATGCCAATAGTATCAATGATCAGTACATCAACCTCAGATGGGCCAGGTAACTCTGAATAACGTATGCTTGAACGCTTAATGAGAGTGTCCAGCTGGATAAGTTGATTGTGGTTGATTTCATGAGGTGCAATGATAAACTTCATGTGCGTTTCGCTGTTTACCAGAGGTGCAATTACAGAGATATCCTGAGGCCAACTGCTCCCAATAATAAAAGTCTCATGCTCGTTGACAAATTGTTTCACTAATTCATTATCGGTGGTATTTTCAGTAATGGCGGCTACCCGATCCATTCTGGTGTCACCGGCAACAGTCACAGAATCAATACCAATCTTTTTTAATAACTCCAAAGACTTGCAGTCCTGGACGAATATATGTTCCAGGTTGAGAAGGATCTTCCTAAATAGACCCCCGTAAGGCTTGAAAAAGATTTGACCGCCATTGAATATGGAGGAGCACACCATCACGGGGACATTGCGGTCTTTACCTTCGGTGATGAAGTGATACCAGAATTCATACTTGATAATGAAAGAAACTTTAGGTTTTACAATATTGTAGAATTCCCGGGCATTTGAAGCAGTGTCCCATGGCAGATAGTGGACAGCATGGGCATGCGGATAGCTTTTTCGGACCTCATATCCCGATGGTGAGAAAAACGTTAGTAAGACCTTGTAGTGTGGAAATACCCGGCAAAAAGATTCCAGTAGTGGTCTTCCCTGTTCGAATTCACCTAATGAAGCGCAGTGAAACCACACTACCGGATTTTCAAGGCCTTGAAAGTCCCCTTTCAACTTGGTTTGCCAATGGCTCCGGCCTTGTAGCATTTTTTTTGCCTTTTGGTGAAATGGAGAAACCAGTCTTAATATTACCTCAAAACACCAAACAACGAAGTCATAAAGTACTAGGGGCATGTGATATTCTGGATCATTTGGTCACAAATATAATAAGGTAGTTTGTTATATTGCGCAGGTTTAAAATCTCAACTATTTAGAATAGGTGATGATCACAAACCAAACCCATAATTCAATATCTTGTATCTAAGATTAATATTTCTAACCCTGGTTTATTTTTTCTTCGGTCATCATCACTTAAAGTGCCAGGACGACCTCAGTGATTTTCTCTTAGCTCATCCTGATGATGCCAATAAACTTACCGCCGACTACATCGCACCGCTGGCAAAAGGATTTGGTTACGCTGCGAATAATGGCTGGTACAATACGGCCCGACCGCACAGCATGGGTTTTGATTTGACAGTTACCCTAAGTGCTGCGTACATACCTACTAAAGCGCATTTCACACAATTCATCAAAAGTGAATATAGGGACCTGGAATTGTTGTCCCCTAATGATAATTTGATCCCTACGGTATTCGGGCCTGAAGACATCAATCCTCAGTACCTGATACCAAGTACCGGTGAAACATTTGAGGGACCTTCCGGAAATTCCCTGGAAGA
>CAZOJZ010000333.1:0-1977 GCA_964580205.1 uncultured Roseivirgaceae bacterium | reverse complement strand
TAACCTGCCTCTTTTAAATACATGGGGACTAATCTTGCCCAATCAGGTCGTATGTCCGTGGCACCCCCAAAAATTCCGGGAGCATTATCACGACCGATTTGTTGCGGATAATAGCCGGTTAGCAGGGCAGCCCGTGTAGCCCAGCAACGGCTAGTGTTATTAAATTGCGTAAAACGTAACCCGCCTGAGGCTAATTTGTCCAGGTTAGGTGTATTCATTTCCCCTCCATAACACCCCAAATCGGAGAAGCCCATGTCGTCAACCATAATCAACAATACATTAGGCGGTTTCACCTCTTTGCTTGCACATTGTACTAATAAGAATGCTATTACTCCAGATACTATAATTCTTGATACATAACTCATATTCCACAATAATTGGTTTCCATCTCTTTTCTGGCAGTCAACATTATTGATCAATATATTCATATTCGGGATTTGCCACCGAGGAAATCGGGGCATTAATCTCCGTCATCCAATCTAACAACTGATTCAGCAACTCATTTCTCTTCTTTGTTTCAGTTTTTACCAAATTATGCTTTTCCCCTATGTCATTGGCTAGGTTGTACAATTCGATGGCATTGTTTGTTTTCATTTTTTCTCTTCCTCCATCCAGTACCCACTCTTCGTGAAACATCAACAATTTCCAATCGTCTTTTCGAATCACACTTACAGGGCGCGACCTGAAAGTGGTATCCCTGGAATCTTGTCGCAAACCTTCATAAGATTCCAGATATGCCGGGAAATGCCAGTATACTGCATCCCGGTTTATTGATTTGTCCCCGGCAAAAAGTGGTGCCATGCTTTCCCCGTCCAATGGATAATTGTCAGGAGATTCGGTCCCTGCCAATTCAAGAAATGTGGTGTAGAAATCCGTACTGATAACCGGATCATTGCAGGTGGTGCCGCCCTCTATTTTTTCAGGCCAGTAGGCAAACATCGGAACGCGAATACCACCCTCGTAAAACATGCCTTTGCCCCCACGCAAAGGTTCCTGGCAGGTGTAGGTGCCATGCCCTCCATTATCAGAGAAGAAAATCAGGACGGTATTTTCGCTTAAACCTAAATCTTCCAGCGTTTTGTGAATACGACCCACACTTTGATCAACACTTTCAATCATGGCTGCATATTTGGCATGGCTATGACATCCTTCTGCTTCCTTCGACTCATATTTTATTGTGATTTCTTCTTTTGCCTGAATTGGTGTATGAACAGCATCGTGCGCCAAATACAAGAAAAACGGGTTGTCTTTATTTTGGGTAATAAAATCTATCGCATCATTGGTAAACTTATCCGTTAAATAACCACCTGCTTCATTAAAGTGTCCTTTATAAAAACCAATTTCATGTTTATTCACAGAGAAGTCAAATCCTTGTTCTTTTGGATCATTCCCTACATGCCATTTTCCTATTGCTGCGCTCACATATCCGGGGCTTCAGCAATGGTAATTTTGTCAAGGGATATTTTCCTGGAATTGTCAACAGGTATCAGCCTGCGATTAACCGATTTACCCCTGGCAGGGTTTGCAACGGTGAACACCCCATGACGAGGCGTATACTGACCAGTTAATAAACTAGCCCGTGTTGGTGCACAATTGGCGGCATTGGCATAGGCATTGGTAAATATCATACCCTGCCTGGCCAGCCGGTCAATGCTGGGTGTTTCATAATAGGTAGATCCCATATAACCCAGGTCTGTCCATCCAAGGTCATCAATGAAGATAAAAACGATATTGGGTTGTTCTGGTGCTGGTTTAACGCTGCAACTGACAGCCGGTCCAATTGACAGGGCAAGCAGACAAAAGATACCTTGTATAAAACTTTTCATTTTATGTTATTTGTTAAGACCACTGATGCTCGCTTGCTTTAGTAACATAGTATTACTCATTCTTTCTAAAGTCTGCATCCATCAGGACCCAGGTATTGGGATCAATCACGATATTCTTTGGCTCGGAACCAACTTGAAGGGTAAAGACATT
>CAZOJZ010000332.1:0-2320 GCA_964580205.1 uncultured Roseivirgaceae bacterium | reverse complement strand
CGATCAAAATCTTTCATGCCTTCGAGTAAAACAACAGAGACACCTCGCAAAGCAAAAATATAGGCAGCAATCACACCAGCGGGGCCGGCACCAATAATACAGACTTGCGTTTCATCAGGAATATCTGAATCAGACATCATTCTTCCTCAGTTAAATTTAGAAATTTGGTATATTAAGTAAGTATTCACTCACAATCAAACCGTTGCAAATAAATCTGTCCCCTTTCATTTTCCTTGTTACTCATGTCTAAGCCCCTATTACTGCATCAACCTGATCCCAATCATTGCCCACATAATCCAGATCGTCAGTGTGCTAGCCAGATAAGCGTAAAATCGATGCATGACGTGGTTATAAGTGATGTGAATGAAACTATGGATATATCGGAACAACACAAACACAGCAGCCAATGTTAAAAATGTGATATTAACCAATTGCGTGACGTAAAGCGTAATGACCGCCACATAGAAAAGAACCGGAACCTCAAATAGATTTTTAAAATTATCAGCCGGCCCGGAAACAGACTTAAGCAGTTCAACACCGTCTGCCGCAGTAGCTAGCTTCTGCGGCTTAATTCGACTCCGCCTCATCTCAGCAATTCTTGTTTTATACATCCAACACCAAACAAGGAACGTCAGAAAAACCTGCGCAAGTAACGGAATAAATATTAATTTTTGACCAATCATAATTCAGCCTTGTTTCTATTTGAGAATGCTTTCGCCTATAACCGGCGAGTTTACTGCTCCTTCGCTTCCATGCGATCGCAATATAAGTACATCCCTGTACAAAACTTTTCTTGCTCACGAACTTTGGTTACGCTTATTTGAAGTCTGACCTCCATGGATGGAGAAAATGCAAAAGGATTGTCTGGAACAATCCTTGCCTGTTCAAATAACCTTAAAATCATTTACCTCCTCGGCACGATATACGGGTAGAAAACCCCTTCGTCTAAATCGTGGTCTGACCCCTATTATTCCCAGCGGAAAAGCCAGTCCGATTTGATGCTTTTGTTATTCATTTTGTTTATACGGATTATTTTTTGGAGGACTGCCCTTTTCTGAACTAATTGCCCTATGATATAAATCTGCTCGTTGCTCATTTGTAATTCTTTGAGAATCTAAGAAATATTTTGGAGTCCCTTTTTTTCTATAAGCTTCGACAGCTAATTTAAATAGTTCCAAATCATGTGACTGTTCTTTCTCGACTTTAGGTTTACCTACTCTATTACTTGCAACTTTTTCTGCTTGTTGTTTCCAGTTTTTCAAAATTTCTACTGAATATTTTTTAACATCACTATCAATTAATTTTGCGTGAGTTTGGCATAGCCAGATTCCATTATTAGCTGACGCTCTCTCTTCAGGCTCCATTTCTTTATCATAACGTGGGCCATTTTCAGACGCGGCAGTAATATGTGCAGCTACACCAACGTTAACCGCTCCTTCCTCGACTTGTGGCCCAGAGGTAGGGGCTCTACATTCAGGATTCGAGCAAACATATCCAACTCTCCTTGCTATTTCATCCTTAATTTTTTGTACGAAATCATCTCTCATTTTATATGGCTAACTAGTTAGATAAGGTGTCTCAGAATAGATCGGTTGTTATAGATATGCCACTTTGGACGTGTTTTTTAGTCCCCTCATATCGTGCCGAGCAGTTGCATGATTTTAAGGTCATTTGAACAGGGAAGTTCAAATGAGCGGCTTCATGCCAGGAAGGCATGTAGGCGCGACCTTAAAAAATCATGAAGCTGTGAGGGTATCCCCAAGTTATTATTTGGGGACACGATATCGGGGCACCCTCTTTCTTGGTTACTTCTTGTGGGGTGAGCAACAAGAAGTAACTCGCCGGTAATAGGCGAAACCAACACCCAAAAGGACCATAAATAGTAAGTAGTTACTCTCTGTAAAACAACTGCTAATCAATAACCACTACACAAATCCTAAATCCCGACTAAACTTATCAACTATATAGTTGACTAAATTAGTCAGAAAAGAGAAAATTGCGCCCCTTTTCGGGCAACACCCGAGGTAAATGAACAATGAAACTAACAACAAAAGGCCGCTACGCTGTTTCCGCCATGCTCGATCTGGCATTACACAATGATCAGGCACCAGTGAATCTGGCGGAGATTTCAGCCAGGCAGAAAATTTCTCTGACCTACCTGGAAAAGTTGTTCGGCAAACTGCGTAAAAAAGGCCTGGTTGAAAGTATACGTGGACCCGGGGGTGGCTATCGCCTGGCGTTAAATGCCGATGACATTACCCCTGCCCATGTGATTTATGCCGTCGACGAACCCATTGATGCCACGCTTTGTGGCGGCCAG
>CAZOJZ010000331.1:0-1791 GCA_964580205.1 uncultured Roseivirgaceae bacterium | reverse complement strand
CCCAGGTGAACTTAAAGAACCGATATAAGTATCCGGGTATAATGGATATAGTTTATTGATTTAATTAGTGAAGCCCCGTTAGCGAGGGGCTTTTTTTTTTCATAAATCTTCGATTCCCGTTAGGGATCGGTAAGCTCCTTTTCTTAGCATTTAGCCGATTTACACCTTTGGTATGATTGAGATTTTACTACCGCAAAAGAAGAGCTTAAAAAGGTGAAACAATTAGCCCCTCTAACTCAGAATCAAGAGCGATGGTACCTGAAAGTCGAAGCTTCGAGGGCATATTTTTATGAAGATGATTATAATCGAATCATTAAGTTACTTAGTGGAATGCTCGATATGAATCCAAATTTTAGATTTCCCAGAGTAATCTCATTTTTATCCATGCCCTATTTCAATTTGGATGAACGAGAGAAAGCCAGTATGTTGCTAAATGCCAAAGGTCAAGAATCCCGGGTTGGCAGCTGCCGTTCCTTCTATTTTACCATGATTTACGCCAAGATGGGAGAAATCGACACTGCCTTCAATGGTTGGATAAAACCTATGAAGAGCACGAAGTGGAGATGTGCTGGTTGAAAGTGGAGCCGCCTTTTGAACCACTACGTACCCCCACGCTGGAAGCAGATGCTGGATAAAGTGAGATTTCCAGAGTAAACCTGAACGGCCGCTTTCGGCCCAGGCTGTGTGAAAACTCCAAAATGTAGTAAATTGATTCATAGAAGTTTAGCGGATTTTTTAATGAAGTATCTATGAAAAAATTTATCTCTGGTGAGGACAGGCACCAGTTGGCTTTGTTTCCAGAACGCCTTGACGATTCCATATCTGATGACAATCCTGTTCGTTTTATAGATCTATTCATCGATGAGCTTGATCTGTTAAAACTCGGCTTTGACAAAGTTGAGCCAGCCGACACCGGGCGCCCTTCTTACCATCCATCTACTCTGATTAAAATTTACATCTATGGTTACCTTAATCGCATCCAGTCCTCTCGTCGACTAGAGCGAGAAACTCAGAGAAATTTGGAGTTGATTTGGCTAACCGGCCGACTAAGTCCGGATTTTAAAACCATCGCTGATTTCCGTAAAGACAATGGTGCTGCCATTAAAAAGGTGTGCAGTCAGTTTGTAATGCTGTGCAAGCACATGGGAATGTTCACCGAGTCTGTAATCGCAATTGACGGCAGTAAATTTAAAGCCGTTAATAGCAGTGATAACAACTACACTGAACGAAAACTCAAGGTTAGCATTGCACAAACAGAAAAACGAGTTGCCCGCTATTTGGAAGAGTTAGATCGAGCTGATCAACAAGGGGATGCCCTGCCCGAAGCCCATGTAGATCAACTGAAGACTCGCCTAAAGGAGGCAAAAGCTTTATTGAACCGGTTAGATACCATGGAAACACAGCTAAAAGAAAGTCCGGACTCGCAAATATCGATGACTGACCCCGATGCCCGCTCGATGCGTACCAGTGGTAAAGGAACAGGCATTGTGGGATACAACGTGCAGTCTGCTGTTGATGATAAGCATCACCTTATTGTTGCCCATGAGGTGACCAATCGTGGACATGACCGGGATCAATTGACCTGCATGTCTGTTAAAGCCAAAGAAGCCACTGGCATAGAAAACCCAGAGGTTTACGCAGATCGAGGCTACTACAGTAGTAAAGAAATACTCGATTGTGAGCAACATGACATTGTGCCAATGGTGCCTAAGACCAACACCTCAAACAGTAAGGCTGCTGGACGATTTGAAAAGCAGGACTTTCGATATATTCCTGAAACGGACCAGTATG
>CAZOJZ010000330.1:0-1969 GCA_964580205.1 uncultured Roseivirgaceae bacterium | reverse complement strand
GGTTGCGAAAATCTGAACCAATTAGAGATCCTGGACATGCCACCCATGGAAAGGGCCGATGACAATCCCTGGCCGGAGTGGCCAAAAGTTTATTTTCTGGATTATGGGCAACAAGAAGCTCAGGCAAAATTTGGTGATGACCCGCGCAGTTATTGCAGCATGACCAAGAAATTCACAGGAGACCACCATGGTAATGTGAAGCAAATCCACTTAGTCACTATCAAATGGGAAAAAAACCAGGACGGACGATATGTGCCGGTTGAGATTCCTGGAACTGAAAAGGTGTTGTCTGCGGATCTGGTGTTATTGGCCATGGGGTACCTGGGTCCGGAATCACAATTATTGGAAGCTCTGGGAATCAAAACCAACCAAAGAAGCAATATAAATGCTCCCTACGGAAAATTTACCACCAATGTTGAAAAAGTGTTTGCCGCCGGTGACGCCCGAAGGGGTCAGAGTCTGGTGGTATGGGCAATTAACGAGGGTCGTGCAGCAGCAAGGGAGTGTGATAAATTCCTCATGGGACAAACCTATCTCCCTTAAAATTTAGTATGAAGGTTTTAAAGTTTGGTGGCACCTCTGTTGGATCCAATGATAGCATTAAGCTGGTTGGTGATATCCTGGCACAATACCATGGTTTAGGAACGCAGGTAATAGCTGTGGTTTCCGCCCAAAAAGGAGTTACAAATTTATTACAGGACATAGGAGAGTGGGCGGTTGCTGGCGATGTGGATCAGGTAAATCAAGGTATTGTTACCATACAAGACCGGCATTTCGATACCGTAAAGGCGCTACTTCCGGTAAAGGATCAAAGCCATGTTCTGGCACACGTTAAACGCATGATCAATGAATTGGAGGAAGTCATTCATGGGGTTACACTCTTGAAGGAACTCTCTCCTCGCAGCAAGGATCTTATCTTAAGTTTTGGCGAACGGTTGTCAGCATATACCATTCATAATTACCTAAAACGCCTTGGTCTTCCTTCCATTTGTGTGGACAGTCGTGAGTTGATACAGACTGATGCTCAGTTTGGATCTGCCTCGGTAAACTTTAAAATAAGTAATAAAAAAATTGCAGATTATTTTAAAGACCTGCAAGGATTACCGGTAGTGACCGGGTTTATTGCGGCCAATGATTTAAGTCAAACTACCACCCTGGGGAGGGGAGGGTCAGACTATACAGCTGCAATTTTGGCGGCGGCATTGGATGCCAGCGAGATTGAGATATGGACGGATGTTGACGGAGTGATGACGGCCGACCCCAATATCGTAGCCAGGGCTTTTTCGTTAAAGGCGCTGTCATATGTGGAGGCCATGGAATTGACCCACTTTGGTGCCAAGGTAATCTATCCCCCAACTTTGCAGCCTGCCTTTGCCAAAAATATACCATTGAAAATCAGAAACACTTTCAACACTACCTTTGAAGGTACACTGATTAGTAAAGAGGCCCGCACTCCGGATATGCCCATAAAGGGAATAAGTTCAATTCGATTTGTAGCAATGGTTAATATACAGGGCAGTGGTATGGTAGGTGTTGTGGGGGTTGCCAGCAGGGTATTTGGGGCCCTGGGAAAAAGCGGGGTTAACATTATTTTGATCACCCAGGCAAGTTCTGAGCACTCTATATGTTTTGCCATAAACCCGGAACAATCAGATATCGCCAGATCGATTTTAGATAAAGAATTCAGCTTTGAATTAAAGGCCGGACTGATTGACCCGATTTCGATAGAGCAAAGTCATTCCATTGTTGCTATCATTGGAGAAAATATGTGTAAAACACCGGGAATAGCGGACAAGTTATTTGGAGCGCTAGGAAAGAATGGTATCAATGTGGTGGCTATTGCCCAGGGTTCTTCGGAATTGAATGTCTCGGTGGTAATAGATGAATATAATTTACCCAAAGCCTTGAAAGTACTGCATGGGGCTTTCTTTCTTTCAAATCGGAGGTCGCTTAATTTGTTTATGGTAGG
>CAZOJZ010000329.1:0-3290 GCA_964580205.1 uncultured Roseivirgaceae bacterium | reverse complement strand
TATCGTGGTATGCTCAACCTAAATAAAGAAGAACTGATCAGGATTGCAACGGCAGCCAATGAACACGGTTGGAAGTTCACTGCCCATATCACCGGAGGAGGGGGTGTTGACGAGTTTTTAGCAGCTCTGGAAGAAGTAAACAATGAAAGTCCAATTAGTGAAAAGCGGTTCTCCATTATACATGGTAATTTTTACACTAAGGAAGCCATCAATAAAATGGCACAGATGGGCATATATGCTGATATGCAGCCTGCTTGGTTCTACAAAGATGCTGACCTGCTGAACCAAGTGCTTGGTGAGCAAACCATGAATACCTTTCATCCTTACAAATCATTGTCAGAGGCAGGTGTGTTCATCAATGGTGGCTCTGACCATATGGTGAAGCTTGACTCGTATACTGCTATCAATCCTTATAACCCATTTGTTGCCATATGGTCGACGATAACCAGAAAAACAGATCGGGGGAATATCTATGCACCTCAAGAAGCGATAAGCAGGGAACAAGCGCTAAAAATGTACACCATAAACAATGCCTATGCTTCATTTGAAGAAGATATAAAAGGCTCGATTGAACCTGGGAAACTGGCTGATCTGGCAGTATTATCCGAAGACATCCTAACTTGTCCTCAGGAGCATTTAAAAGACATAATAGTACTGCTGACCATGGTTGACGGGAAAGTAGTTTATGAGAATGGTCCTTATTAACCATATATCTGAAGAAAAATGGTGAGATTTTAGGGGTTGAGTACTCTACAGTGTGGCCCTAATTAATTACCTTTTAATGTCGTACGAAACATATTTACCAACCCCAACTCAATGGAAAATTAACCAGATCGCTAATCCTGACCTGTTTGTTGGTTTCAATTGATTGAACGGCTGCTATTCCTATCAGGCTTGACATCAATCCAGCTCTGGACCCTGCCACTTGATTGAGCGTATCGGACTGATTCGGCAAAAACAACAGATCCCTGAGTTTCTTGTCGGCGCCGCCATGTTCACCGGTGCTCTTTGGTATTGTCCAGGCTTTGGTGTCTTTAAAGCTCTTGGTAATCCTGAAATCAGCAGCAACATCTACCTCCCAGGGTTGGCGGTGGTAATTCCTAACTTCCAACCTGCCTTGTTCACAATTAAAAGCAATCATTTGCCCCTCATAAGGCATATAGGCATTCAGGCTATAGCTCAAAATCACTTCATTGGTGTATTTAACTTCAACCGTCATGGTGTCGTAAGTATCGATATCATTATCCCAAACACATCCATCCCTCAAATATCCATCTTCATTCTCTCCTTTCAGGTAAAAGTCTTTGCTTCCATATGTGTTGATATCCCAATAGAAGTCACATTGTTCCTTAAACTGACAAGTCCTGCAATTACGGGCCCGGAAGGAGTGGTTTTTCCCATAAAATGCCACTTTACCAAAAGCATTAACCGTCTCTGGTTCTGAGTCAAGCCACCAGTTCATTTGATCGAAATGATGAGAAGCCTTGTGGACCAACAAACTACCGGAAAATCGTTTTTTCCCATGCCAACGCCTGAAATAAGAGGCGCCGTGGTCTACATCCAGATATTCCTGGTATTCTGCAGAAATTACTCTTCCCAATTCTCCTGAAGAAATGATCCGTTTAACTTCTTCAGTACTGCTGCCAAAACGGGCATTGAAAGTAGTGGTTATTTTCTTTCCGGTGCGCTTTTCCACATCTACAATCTCCTGGCCTTGTTGCGCCTCAGTGACCAGTGGTTTTTCACTCAGCACATCACAACCCAGTTTCATGGCTTTACTGGCATAAGTTGCATGGAAACAATCAGTGGTGGTGATGACCACGGTATCGGGTTGGGTTTGGCTGATCATCTTTTCGAACTCGGAAGAGTGATACATAGGGGCCGTGGTTCCGATGACTTCCTTAGCATGTGCTAATCTTGCCATATTTATATCACAAAGAGCTACCAGATCCAAATGATCTCCATACTCTTGCACAATTGGTTTGCCCCAGGCCAAGGTGCCCCTCACTCCGGTCCCCACCAGGGCATATTTCTTCTTTTGAGGTTCTCCAAGTTTTATAGCTGCCGCAGAACTGACCAATGGCGTTAGTAGGGGAGCGACAGCTACTTTTGAGGTTTTTTCGATAAATTTTCTCCGGTCAATTACTTTGCTTGACTTTTTCATCTTGATGACTTTAGTTCTTCTCCAAATGAAATAAGAAATGTGGCCAGGGTAGCCAAGATCATACCTGCAATTACCACACTATTAGGGACATGACCATAAATCATAAGAGATATTAATACCGTTAATAAGGGAGCGGCAGAATTTGTTAGAGGGCTTACAATGATTGCTTTACCGTAGCGGAATGCAAATACCAGCGTAAGAGCCCCAAAAGCGTTGAGCAATTGTATACCCGCTGCCAGATACATACCGTCCAGGCCGTAGTTAATGGGCAGTGAAAAATCTGTCATCATTAACGCAAGTGGGATCATAATCAATCCGGTAACAGTCATGTAGAAGAATATTTCCTCCGCTTTCATAGTCTGGTTGGCGATTTTCATAAAGAAGGCTTGTATCCCCCAGGCTGCAAATACAATCAATGCAAATATCAACCACAATGCCCCACTTCCAACCCCGGATTCAGGAGAGACATAAGATAGTAATGGAATTGACAACATTGCCAAAACTATTCCGATCCAGACGATTTTGTTGGTTCTTTCTTTGAGGAATACCATAGACAAAAAAATGGTGATTACCGGGGATAATGATATAATGGGAAAGATCAGGTAAGCCGGCCCTAGATTAAGGGCATTTGTGAATAAAATTAACTGGCCTCCAGCGCCGGTAAACCCAATTATACAACCATAGAAAACAGATTGCCTGGTAAAGTTTATTTTCCAGTTTATCCGCTTGAGGCTGATTACTGCGGGTATGATCATGGTTAATGCCCATACCGAAAACCCTAAGGTGGCAGGCAACCCGTTCTTTTCAGGAACTTCAATAAAAGCCCCCCAAACTCCCCAAAATAAGGTGGTGATACCTGCAAAAACCAGCCAATTTCTGTTAGATGTGTGCATATTTTTTTATACTTTTTGATTTATTCCATAGATCATCTCCATTTTACCGGTAACCAGTTTTGTAACTGCTTCTGTCGCGGCTGGAAATACTATTCTCAGGTCAATTTCGGAGTTGTTAGCTAATGTGCTTTGCAAGGTCTTCATAAATATGTTCTTAATCTCAGTGGCGAGATTTACCTTACAGATACCCAATGAAATACTCTTTCTGACATCCGGTACAGGTACACCTGAAC
>CAZOJZ010000328.1:0-4152 GCA_964580205.1 uncultured Roseivirgaceae bacterium | reverse complement strand
ATATTTGTCACTAATCTGTCACCCGGTAAAATAGAAACGAGATCGCAATTGATATAACTTCTTGATTATCAATGTGGGACATGCTGGATTCGAACCAGCGACCTCTTGCTTGTCGAGCAAGCGCTCTAAACCAACTGAGCTAATATCCCGGTATTGAGTGTGAGTTGAGTATGAGAGAGTGGGTGTAAGTAAGTCTTAATTCACTATTCTCCTTAAAAACTCAATCCCTGCAAAATTAACCATTCTTTAGGCCATCTCAAACTATGACTGCCAGTGATTGTACTTGATACCCAGCGACCCTCACGCCGAGGTGTGATGCTCTAAGCTAGTGTTCTTTAAATATCGCAATCTCCAATGAAATTTCCATAGTGCTGGTGATAGGATATCCTATCGGCAGGTATTATATTTATGGAATAATCCTTGGCCGTAACACCATGCACGATTTCAGAATAGGCGACACAGTATATTTAATAACCAGCCCCGATGACGTAATGGAAATTTGTTCGGTATTTGGACAACGCCTGATAGAATGTAGTTGGATCGGTAAGGAAGGCAGGGTGTATAAGCACAGTTTTCGACCCGAATCACTTCATTTAGTAACTGCAAACGACCCAACCGACTATCATCACGAGGACCATTTTCTGCGCATCAATACTGACGAGGAAGATGATAGTTTTCCTTCTTTCTAGTTATTGCCCGATCTTGGTCTACTATCATCCAAACCTCCTTCTAGGATTGTTTTATTAATTCGATGTTACACACAATTTCCACATCCTCACCTACTATCAATCCCCCGGCTTCCATGGCTGCATTAAATTTCATGTGGTAATCGAACCGATTGATCATACCTTTGATTTTAAATCCGGCCTTCACGTTGCCATCAGGATCTGTGATGGTACCACCGTACTTTACCTCCAATACTACGGGTTTGGTCACATCCCTTATGGTAAGATCACCTTTCATTTTATATTTATTACCCTCTACCTGCTCCAATACTCCATTCGAAAGGGTGATCTTCGGATATTTTTCAGCATTAAAGAAATCATCTGATTTAAGATGGCCATCTCGTTTTTCGTTATCGGTATCAAGGCTGTTAACATCAATAACAAAACTGATCTTGCTACCGTCAAAATCATCCGATTTTGCTACAACCTCTCCTTCAAAAGACCCGAACTTTCCGGTAACCTCAGAGATCACCAGATGCTCCACACTGAAAGAGATGTTTGAATGTGTCTTGTCAAAATTCCAGGTTGATTGTGCCTTTATTAAAGTACCCAACAACATGAAACTTATAAGTAATGTTAGTTTATGCATCGTTCTTTTTAATTAATCAGTGAATATAAAAAATAAACTTATGTGTATTCACCAGGTTTTGCAAATTAATTTGCAAAACGGCTCAATTATTTTTTATGCTTGCTATTTTTAATAGTATTTGACTATTTTTATTAGTATTTTTGATAATGGACAAGACGCTTATAAAAGGCAGGGGCTCCCAATTCAATGTGGCCAATCCATTTGACAAACAACACTATTACACAGACATCACTGAGGGTCTTGACGAATGTCCCACGTCCCGCCCTCACACGCAATTCTTTTTTGAATCACCAAAGAAGATTATCAGCAAATCGGAAAGCCCGGATCTTGGTGTTATGCACTCACTTAACCCCTATCAGGGATGTGAACATGGATGTATTTATTGTTATGCCCGTAACTCCCATAACTATTGGGGGTTTAGTTCCGGTTTGGATTTTGAAAGTAAAATTATTATTAAGACAAATGCTCCTCAGATGTTGGAAGACTATCTATGTAAGTATCAGGGGCCAGTCACACCAATACTCCTATCCGGAAATACCGACTGTTATCAACCTGCTGAACGGCACTACCGGCTTACCCGGAAATTACTACAGGTATTTTATCAATTCCGTCACCCAGTCAGCCTGATCACTAAAAACAGTTTGATTCTAAGAGACCTCGACCTGTTGTCAAAATTAGCCGGTGAAAATCTGGTACAAGTATTTATTTCAATAACCACACTTCAAGAATCCATCAGGAATAAAATGGAACCAAGGACCGCTACCGCCAAAAAGAGATTAGAGGTTGTCGAAAAACTATCAGCTAATAAGGTCCCGGTTGGTGTGATGATTGCCCCAATAATCCCAGGGTTGACCGACCATGAGATACCAGCCATAATAAAAGAAACAGCAGCCCGTGGAGCTTTAACTGCCGGCTATACCATTGTCAGATTAAATGGGACCATCGCCACTTTATTCGAAGACTGGGTCAATAAAACCTTTCCGGGTAAGGCCAGGAAAATTCTCAATCAAATTGCTGAGTGCCATGATGGGAAATTGAATGACTCAGAATGGCACCGCAGACTTAAGGGGTCTGGTCAGTTGGCTGATATTATCTCCCAGGTATTTAAATCAGCGGTTAGAAGACATTATGGTGACAGGAAAATGCCTGAACAGGACAAATCCAAATTCAGAAGAGGGGGCAATTACTGTCTGTTTTAAGTTTGTATGCATCTGAGATCTAGATCTCAGATCTATCATATAACAAAACTCACAAATAGCAGTGTACCAGCGAGTTGAATTTTAGCTAAAGATAGGCTTCTTTCAAGAGCCATCACTTTTTTAAGTAAGTCTACACGACTTTTTTGAATTAAGACAGCGTTGTCAAAGGCAACTTTGTCAGTAACCATTTTATAATAAATGGCTGCTATCTTTCGTGCAGTAGCCGTAATAGCAGCCTTAGCCCCCGATTTTGCTTTTTTCATTCTAAGGTAATCACCCAATGGACATTTAGACTTCCACAGTGTAAAGGCAGCTTCCCTAAAGGATTGACCAGCGTTGTTTTTCTTTTTCTTCACCTTACTAGATAAGATTTTCCCGCCGGAAATCTTATTGTCAGGTACCAGATTTAACCATGAGCAGAACTGTTTATCAGTGGGGAACTTTTTTTGTAGCATTGGTCCGGTTTCAGAAAACACTGTAAGCGCAGAAGTTTCTTTAAAGCCATTTATTTCCAACACGTCAGTTCCTAATACCCCAAACAGGTAATTGCGCACATTAAATTTAGGCTGATTCCTGCTTCTGGTTTTAGAGTCTGGCAGTTGTTTATCTTCGATGGTCTGAAATTTGGTTAAGGTATTTTCTGATTGCTGATCACACTGCTCAAGCTGAGCTGACAGAAATTTATAGTGTTCCCATGCTACCTTCAGGTTGAATATTTGTTCCTCTCTCCAGTTTCCTTCCAGCGCTTTTAGTAAAGCTTCTCTGGAACCTTTAAGTCTACCATCGGCGTACTTGATCAAAGTATGTGGATCCCTTTTTCCATTAAGTATGGCTTGGATAATGTTTGATCCAGATTTCCCGGTGATATCACTGATGACCAGGTTCAATTTTATATTCATTAACTCCAGGGCTTTTTGAGCACGTTGCGTCTGTTTGCTCATGTCCCTGATAATGGACTTGCGAAGGCGGACGTAATCGCGCAATTCCCTGGTCAGATTATCGGGCTGGAAACAACCATTTAACAGGCCGAATGAGTGGAGTTGTTGTAACCATCGGGCATCAGAAACATCGCTTTTGCGACCAGGCACTCGTTTAACGTGTTGCGCATTTACCAGAAACACTTCCAAATCGTATTCTAGTAACACCGTGTAAAGATGATACCAATAAACTCCAGTGGATTCCATGACTACAGAATCTACCTTACATTGTAACAGCCAATTAGCTAATTGGTGCAAATCTTGTGTAAATGTGCAGAAGGTTCTGATGCATTGGGAGTCCCTGTCCTGAGGAACAGCCACTACATGCTCTTTTGCGGAAATATCTATTCCACATGCATTAGAATTTTTTAACTTGTCCATAATTAACTTGTTTTAAGGGAAGGCGCTTTTAGCAAGTCTTCGAATATTATTCTATCATGAGGGATTAATATCACCAATTTGATATTAAAGTACTTGCATGCCTAAACTTAGATGGGGGCTATAAGCACCAGTATCTTGAAAGGTCTAAAGGTGCCTTCTTTTTGCAACAAGTTATACTATTTTGATATCGCGCGCTAATCTGCGCCCGAGGGGAACTCAGATCTCAGACCTCAGATCTGCAAAACCCTGCTTCCCCTGTTCAAAAGCATTAAGTACTTCTT
>CAZOJZ010000327.1:0-15524 GCA_964580205.1 uncultured Roseivirgaceae bacterium | reverse complement strand
ACAGTCCAATGACAATAGCACACCTTTGACCTGCCAATCCTCGTCTCCTGTTAATAAGCCACTGTTGTCATACGATTCCTGGTAATGAAGAGGTGCAAATTGCTCTAAATACTGGGTGATGTCTTTTATTTTCACCATAATTACGGGAATTTGCCTACACGTTTATCAAATCATATGTCAGGGCACTAAGTTAACTCAATTGAAAATATTTGCAAGTTCCAGTTGATTGATCCATATGAGACTTATGTTAAGAGTTTTACTGTGGCCAGCCAGTGTAATATATGGCCTGATTGTTAGGTTCCGAAATCACCTTTATCAAATCGGTTACAAAAAGTCTTTTAGTTTCGAGACCAACTTAATTTCCGTTGGTAACCTAAGTGTGGGAGGTAATGGCAAAACTCCCATGGTAGAATATCTAATCAGGTTACTCAAAACCAACTATCAACTGGCTGTCTTGAGTCGAGGCTATGGGCGTAGTACCGGCGGGTTTAGAATGGCAAATCCCGGCGATCAAGCCTCTGACATTGGAGATGAGCCTCTACAGATGTTTCTAAAATTTCAACCTGAACTAACAGTAGCGGTGGGGGAGTCAAGGGAGTTGGCTATTCCAACGATTCTCTTAGAGAAGCCTGATGTTCAAACGATTATTCTAGATGATGCATTCCAGCACCGGGCAGTGAAACCCCAATTTAGTATATTAGTAACTGACTATTGGGCTGCTTTTTTTAATGATTTTCTTTTGCCAGCAGGGAGACTAAGGGAGCCGAGAAAGGGAGTTGGCAGGGCAGATGTAGTGGTTGTAACAAAATGTCCACCGGAAATAGGCCTTGAGAAACGTCGGGAATATACAGTTCAGGTTCAAAAGTATCATACCGGACTCCCCGTATTCTTTACCAGCATCCGGTATTTAAACCCTTTACATTTTATTAGCGGTACAATGCTCTCTGGTAATCCTTCTGTACTCCTGTTTTCAGGAATAGCAAACTCATCCACATTGGTGCGGTATGTTTCCAATCGGTTCAAACTTGGTGAACATATGCGTTTTAGAGATCACTTCCAATATGGTAAAAAGGATATAATCCGCCTAAAGCGACGATTCGCAAAGCTATCCTGGGATCAAAAAATACTGCTTACCACTGAAAAAGACATGGTAAGATTGCTGAAGTTTAGCGAGATGCTGAGGGATTTACCCCTGTACTACTTGCCCATTGAATGTTCATTCATTGACAAACGGGACGAGTTCGACGAAACTGTGCTAAATAGCATGAAAAGTTTTCACAATAGTAAAGTCTGATTCCTATTTTTGAGCATGATCTGGCGATATACTGTATTAATATTATTACTGGTTTTAGTACGCACATCAGCGGTGTGGGCACAGATCCTTGATGATTCCACCAAGCAAGTATACGGACCGGAAACTACCGAGTACACCAAAGAGGAACATATAAAGTATGATGATCCCAAGGTTTATCATATCGATACCCTGGTGGCTAACCGGCACAGACACAACTTCGTAAACCAACTCGATAATAAAATGCAGGATCTGGGAAACATTGGAACTGCTATTAGACCATTGTATTATGAATTGCCAGATGTTATAGGTAAAAGTTCTGGATTTAACTCGTTTGACACCTATTATATTAAACCGCAGGATATTCGTTACTATGATACTAAATCGCCATACTCCAGGCTTGGTGTAACATTTGGGGGAAATGGAAGAAGTATGGTAGATGTTTCATTTAGCAGGAGTGATAGTACGGTTTTTAATGTAGGATTTGATTTCAAGCGTATTACTTCTGATAAACAGGTTGGGGCCCTGGGAAGTCGTGGAGATCATAATGTACTGGCAACTATCTATGGAATTTATGCCCGCTGGAACCCCGGCAAGTACCAGGTTTTGGTGAATTACACCAGAATGAGGCACCAACAATTTGAATCAGGCGGGGTGATGCCTTTACCAAGCGGCTCGCTTGACAACCTATTTTTAAAAGATAGCGCTCAAGTTTGGCTAAATAGTGCAGAAAGTGAGGAAATACGTACCAATCTTCATTTGTATCACCAATATCAGATTCATGAGCTTTTTCAAATTTATCATCAACTAGACCATACACCTCAAAAAATTTCATTTAATGACCCTGATCTTGCCAGCGATGGTGACTTTTTCGACCAGTTCTTAATTAGCGAAACAGAGACCACGGATGCCTCATCATTTGAAACCATCCGTAATGAATTAGGTATCAAAGGTAAGCACAAGGGTATTTTTTACAACTTTTACCTGAATCGCAGAGACATTCAATACCTTCCGAAGTACTTACCAGCCAAAGATTTTATTACCGAGTATTACCTTGGGGCGAACCTAAGGTACGTTATTGGCAGTCAGACTTTTCAATTTCATGGACTGGCCCAGGACGGGGGCAGTTATAAATTCGAAGGTACATTCTCAAACCGGTTTTTGGAAGCATCTTATACCAGGGTACAATACGATCCTTCATTTTTGCATGGCGATTACTTTGGCAATCATAGGGAATGGCACCTCAATTTCACCAGCCCCACCGCTGATGTTTTGGAAGGAAGGATCAAACTTGAAACGGAAAGATTCAAATTTTACCCAAAAATAAGTTTAACGAACGTTAACGATCATATTTATTTCAACCAGTTAAAACTTCCGGAGCAGGCTTCCGGGGCTGTCCAAATTTTATCCCCCGAAATAAGTTTGAGTTGGAAGTTTCTAAGACGGCTGGAGTTAAACACACAAATTGTGCATACCACTATTACAGGACCGGCTGAAGACGTATTTAGAATTCCGGATTGGTTGATCAATACACAAATTTCCTATACTAATAATTTGTTCAATGATAAGATGGAAATGCAAATAGGAATAGATACTCAGTACCGATCGGCATTTTATGGGCATAATTATGACCCTACTGTACAGCAATTCTTTATACAAGATAGTTTCGAAATTCCCGAATATTTATTGGCCGATATTTTTGTGAATTTTAGAGTAGGAAGGGCGCTTCTTTTTGCGAAATTAGTGTTTGCCAATCAAGGACTGAGTCTGCCAGGATATTTCACTGCTCCCTATTATTTGGGACAGAGCCGGGTATTTGATTGGGGAATCACCTGGCAGTTTTATGATTGAACCGGAATAAACTTGCTATAATGTTAGGACTGAAATTGCCAACAGATCCCAGATGGGTGGACATCGCAAAAAAGAATATTGAAGAAATTCTGATCGACCATGCCTATTGTGAACAGAAGGCTGCTTCTTCTTGTATTTCACTTATTGTTCAATATCCTCAGTATCAGAAGCTTGTTGATGTATTAACACCGGTAGTCTCTGAAGAGTGGGACCATTTTCAAAGGGTATTGGAACATTTGAAAAAAAGAGGTTTCAACCTGGGTATGCCACGAAGGGATGAATATGTAGTTGCGTTGCACCGGAGTATTCCCAAGGGGGGGAGCAAAGTAGAGCAACTGGTGGAAAAGCTGTTAGTCAATGCCTTGATCGAGGCCAGAAGTTGCGAGCGTTTTAAGCTTTTATGGCAGCAGATTGAAGATCCGGATCTTAAAATATTTTATCATGAATTAATGATTTCGGAAGCTGGACACTATAACAACTTCATAATACTTGCCAAAGAATACCATTCACCCGAAAAAGTAGAAACTCGCTGGAAACAGTGGTTGGAGAAAGAGGCTGAGATCATATCGAACCTGGAAATTCGCAGTGATCGCATGCATTGATTAAGTTTTCTGTTTCTTTTTTTTTGCTGCTGGAAATAAAATATTATTGAGGATTAACCTATAACCTGCTGAGTTAGGATATAAATTCAAATCAGTTGGTTCTTCATGTACTAAGTGCTGATAATCTTCCGGGTCATGCCCCCCATAAAAAGTCCAAAACCCTTTGCCGAATACTCCATGGATGTATTTGGCCTCACTTATGGATTTTGTTTCACCCATTACTATCACATCTCCTTTAATGAGACTTTTTCTATAAGCTGTAGTTTGCCCCATAAACCCTTTAATAATTCTGGTGTGATTCTGAGTCAGCATGGTGGGGATAGGGTCCCATTTAGCCGAAAACTCAAATAGTGAGAAATAATCATTATCCTCTCTCAGTCCTCGCCGGCCTTTTGGTGGTCCGGTGTCGATGTTTGAAAATTCGTAGATATAGGGGTTTTGCTCAAGAATGAAATTCTCAAAAGCAAATGTTTGACTAAAATCTAATTTCTTTTGAGACATGGGATCGGCTGCATCCCCGTCGAACATACCTTCAATCATGTCCACGTTTTGCCCTGCCAAGGCTATATCATAAGTATCTGTGGCAGAGCACATGGCAAATAAGAAACCACCTCCCGCAACAAAATCTCGGATGTTGGTTACAATAGCCAACTTTAACTGCGATACTTTTTCAAACCCATGTTTTTTAGCTGACGCTTCATATTCTTGTTGTTGTTTGATGTACCAGGGATAGCTCCGGTACATGGAGTAGAATTTTCCATATTGACCTGTGAAGTCTTCATGATGAAGATGCAGCCAGTCATATTGAGGAAGCTCACCATACATTACCTCGTCATCAAAAACTATTTTGTAGGGAATTTCAGCATATGAAAGTGCAAGTGTTACCGCATCATCCCATGGCTGTTTACTCTTAGGAGAATAAACCGCAATTGTCGGGTATTTCTCTAGCTTCATAATATCTGTATTCGAGGCTGGACTGCTAATCATCTCAAAAATCTGATTGGACTCAGCATCTGAGATTACCTCATAACTCACATTACGAACAATCAATTCATTTTCAATGCTTTGCAAATATTTCATCATGAAACTTCCGCCCCGATAATTCAAAAGCCAATCAACCGGCAACTCTTTTTGAAGTACCCAGTAGGTGATTCCATAAGCCTTTAAATGATTGGTTTGGCTTTCATCCATCGGGATTATCAGATACGAAGCTTTAACTCCCACCGTTATTAGTAGAAATAAAAGGATTAAAAGAAAAGCCCGGCTCATAGACATATGTTTACAATGTTTTTTTTTAACAACGAAATAAAAACAATTAAGATATAATATTATTTGTTTGTAGTTCTAAAATTTGTCCCATCATATTTCCGGATTGATCTACTTTGGATAACCTAACATCAACTATTTTATTGATCAACTCAGGATCATATGGCACACCCACGCGTATATAGTTTTCGGTAAAACCGTAGATTAGGTTATGCTTAGTATCATTCTCAAATAGCACCGAATGGGTCTCAAATAAATGATTGTGATAAAAGGCCCGTTTCTTCTTATCTGATAGAATTCTCAACATTTTCGATCGTTGCGAGCGCAGGTGTTTCGGTACTCCGTTTGAGAAAGAGTCTGCCAGAGTATTCGGGCGTTCGGAATAAGTAAAAACATGCAGATAACTGAGTGGCAGATCCCTTATGAAATTAAAAGTTTCAAGGAACAATTCTTCAGATTCTCCTGGAAATCCTACCATTACATCTGCTCCAATACAACAATCTGGGATTAATTCCTTAATGGTTTGTATTCGATCCGCATATAATTCAGACAGATATCTTCTTCGCATCTTTTTGAGAATGGCATCGCTCCCTGATTGCAGGGGGATATGAAAGTGAGGTACGAATTTATCCGAATGTGCGACAAAAGAAATGATCTCTTCGGTCAATAGATTAGGCTCTATAGAGGAGATCCTGATACGATCAATCCCCTTTACTTGCTCCAACGCCTGGATAAGTTCAATAAACCTATGTTGCTCTTTTCCATCAATGTTACCAAAGTCACCGATGTTTACTCCTGTTAGTACAATTTCCTTGCTGCCGGCTTGAACAATGGTTTCTGCCTGGCTCACTACGCTTTGGACGGTATCGCTGCGACTTTTACCTCGGGCCAACGGGATGGTACAAAATGCGCATCCATAATCACAACCATCTTGTACCTTTAGAAAGGAACGTGTGCGGTCAGTAACTGAATATGAAGGATAGTACTGCTGAGCCGCTGAGATATCACAAGCCATAATTTTCGGTGGAGGATTTTTATCTAAGCTTTTTAACAGATACGGAAGTTGAAATTTTTCTGCAGCCCCCAATACCACATCAACTCCAGGAATTCGAGAGATTTCCTTAGGTTTCAACTGGGCATAACAACCTATGACCGCAATAAAAGCCTCCGGAGCGATTTTCATGGCATCACGAACAATTTTACGACACTTACGATCTGCATTATCTGTGACTGAACAGGTGTTGATCACGTAAATATCAGGTAATGCATCAAAAGGAACCTGGGTAAACCCCTTGTCACTTAATTGCCGGGCTAAGGTGGAGGATTCTGAAAAATTCAGTTTACATCCCAGCGTGTAAAAGGCTACCTTTATCATAACAGACCACAAAGGTAATTATAAAACCTATTTTTGATGGGAAATAGATAAATTACCGGTCCAATTTAATCAAAGACATCATCAAAATTAGCAAAATTAACTAGCACTATGGCGTATTTACGGTACAAGGCATTGGACTTGCTTCAGCAAAGAAAGGAAGTGAAGGTGCCGTCAATGGGACGTAAGACCAGTGAATATTTCGGGGAGAATACTTTTGGATTAACCCAAATGAATGAAACTCTATCGCCTGAGGTATTTCATCGCATTACTGAGGCGATAAAAAAGGGTACGCAAATGGATGAAGACACCGCGAACGTAATTGCCCTGGCCATAAAGTCATGGGCATTATCAAAAGGTGTTACACATTTTACTCATTGGTTTCAGCCGTTAACAGGAGCTACCGCAGAAAAGCACGACTCATTTTTTGATGCGTCTACCGGAATGGAGGGGTTTAAGGGTAGCGAGTTAGTCCAACAAGAACCAGATGCCTCCTCTTTCCCAAGTGGCGGGATCAGAAGTACTTTTGAGGCCCGTGGATTTACTGCATGGGACCCCAGTTCCCCTATTTTTATCCTGGAAACTACTCTTTGTATACCTACTGTGTTTGTCTCCTATACCGGAGAAAGCCTGGATTACAAAGCTCCATTGCTTAAGGCAGTGGAAGCATTAGATCGCGCTGCAACCCGGATTTGCAAACATTTCGACAAGAATGTCTCACGTGTAACACCATCCCTGGGAGTTGAACAGGAGTATTTTGTTATTGACAAAGCCCTGTTTAGCGCTCGTCCGGACATGGTAATGTCTGGGAGAACCATTTTCGGACACAATCCAGCGAGGGGACAGCAATTAGATGATCATTACTTTGGGTCTATACCTACCAGGGCATTTAATTTCATGAAAGATTTTGAACAAGAGGCACTAAAATTGGGAATTCCAGTGCACACCCGGCACAATGAAGTTGCCCCTAGTCAATTTGAAGTGGCCCCGTTGAATGAAGATATTAATGTAGCTAGTGATCACAATCAACTGCTCAAAGACCTAATGGAAAAAATTGCTGTTCGACATGATCTAAAAGTACTATTTCATGAAAAACCTTTTGCTGGTTTGAACGGGAGCGGCAAGCACAATAATTGGTCATTAATAACGGATACTGGGATAAACCTGTATCAGCCAAGTAGTAGCGCCCGTGAGAACTTAATATTTCTAATTTTTTTCGTCAATACCATAAAAGCCGTTTATGAGTATTCGGATCTAATCAGGGCAAGCGTGGCATCGGCCGGCAATGATCACCGCCTGGGTGCCAGTGAAGCACCTCCTGCTATCATGTCTATATTTATTGGCGCTCAAATGACCGCTGTGTTAGACGAACTGGAGCAGCACGGAAACATCAAAATCAAGAAGGGGGAGAACATGTATATGAAGTTGGGAATAGATAAGATTCCCGAAATCATTCTGGATAATACAGATCGGAACCGTACTTCTCCATTCGCATTTACCGGTAACAAATTTGAATTCAGAGCCGTAGGTTCAGATGCAAATGTGGCCCAACCGATGACCGTGCTTAGCCTGGCGGTAGCGGACCAATTGAATCAGTTCAATGATGAGTTAGAGATCAGGGTCAATAAGGGAAGGGAAAGGAAAATTGCTATTGTAGAAATTCTCAGAGATTATATTGTACAGTCGAAGGACATACGGTTTGAAGGCGATGGTTATAGTAAAGCCTGGGAGGACGAGGCGCGTAAACGGGGATTGTCAAATATAAAAAGTACACCAAGGGCGTTAACTGCTTATCTGGCTAGAAAGTCCAAATCATTATTCAAAAGACATAAGGTGTTCTCAGAGGTAGAGTTAAAAGCGAGAAACGAGATAATGCTGGAAAATTACATATTAAGAATACAGATAGAATCCAGGATTATGAATGACCTTGCCATGAATCATATAATACCAACTGCAATTGCCTATCAAAACAAGCTTATTGATAATGCTACCGGCTTACAAAGTCTGGGAATAAGGAATGAATCAGTGGTAGCCACCATCAAACGTATTTCAACTTATATTGAATCGATCCAGAACGATTGCATCCGGATGATTAAGGAAAGAAAAAGGGTTAATCAAATTGAGGATACAGCCAGAAGGGCGATTGCTTATTGCGATGATATAAAGGAAAAATATTTCGAGCCCGTTCGTCATGCCGTGGATAAGTTGGAGCTCATTGTCGATGACGAAGACTGGCCTTTGGTAAAGTATCGGGAAATGCTCTTTCTTAAATAGCCTTCATATGAAAACATTAGTGGGGATTATTCTGTTTCATTTTAGTTTTTTGGCCCATGGTCAGGAGTTGATCCCGCTTGAGCAGATGGAAGTTACCAAGCCGCTATCGCAATATACTATCGAAGAGTGGACCATGAATAATGGTTTACCTAATAATGCGGTAATGGACATTACCAAAACCTCGGAAGGGTTTATGTGGTTGGCTACCTTCAACGGGCTGGTACGGTTTGATGGAAGGGAATTTAAAGTATTTAACAGAAGCAATACCCCTGAATTTGTCACTAACAGTATTTCCTCGTTGGTAGTGGATAGTAATGATCAACTTTGGGTTGGGACCAATGGAGGAGGTCTTGTGAAATATTATCAAGGAGTATTTACTCGAGTTCACACTGATTCTATGAGGGGGTCCATAATTACCGCCCTAGCGGAAGGAACTGAAGGCGCGGTATGGATTGGAACCAGATCGGGCTTGGAAAAATTAGAAAATGGATCTATTAGTAAAATTCGGGAGAGCGAATTAAGTGCGGTGAACGTAACTGCGTTATTTTTTGACTATAGAGAACGACTTTGGGTTGGGACTGCCACTAAAGGCATCTTTGTACTAGACGAAAATGGCACTGTGAATATTTCCCAAAATCAAGGACTTCAAAGCAATTTTATTCGCGCTGTATTTATTGATTCTCAAGACAATATTTGGGTAGGTACCGATCAAGGTGTTTCATTGATCCGGTCCGATGGCACTATAGAACGGATGGATCCGGTAACGGGGGCGCCTTCGGGATTTACTAATAGGTTTTTGGAAGACACTGATGGAAACATCTGGTTAGGGTCCAATGATGGACTGCGTCGATTTAACCAGTCATTTGAATTAGTTGATTACGAGCTGGAATTGGGACATCACGTTGTACAGTCTTTGTATCAGGATGACGAAGAAAATATATGGGTAGGAACCTATCGGGCTGGACTTCAACGCTTAAATCAAAGCAAATTCCTCTTGCTTGGGGAACATGAAGGTTTGTCTAATGAGGTAATTAATGTTACTTACTCGGATGAAATGATATTTTGGGCTGGTTCGGACGACGGGTTGATTTGCTTAAAAGAGGGTATGATCGAGACTTTCAAACTTGGCCGGAGAAGCGCGGGAAATAGGATAAGAGATATTTTTAGAGATTCTCAAGGTAGATTATGGCTTTGTACATATGGCGGTCTTGCACAGTTTGACGAGGGGAAGGTGGTTCAAAGATTTACTGTCAGAGATGGTCTATGTAGCAATAATACCAGAAGAATCGTTGAAGATGGGGAAGGCAACTTATGGATAGGTACTGCTAACGGGCTAAGTCGATTTAAGGATGGAAAATTTGAAACTTACGGCGTTGAGTCCGGGCTAAACGATAAATTTATTATGTCGCTATTCATTGATCGAACCAATACACTTTGGGTAGGAACCAATGGTGGGGGTACCTATAAATTCCAGGAAGGTCGCTTCCGACAAGCATTGTCACCAGACGCAGCCAATGACATTGTTTTCAACATGGTTCAAGATGGTAATGATGCAATTTGGATTTGTACCAACCGGGGAGTAATATTTATTAACGACAGCTTGGAGTTTAATATTACCCCAAAGTATGGCTTGCTTAGTAATAATATTTTCCAAGTGCTTGTTGATAATTCGGAGCAGGTTTGGTTCACCAGTGATCATGGAATTATGAGGACCTCTATGTCTGATATCACCAATTTATTAACCGGAAAAGCGGATAAGTTACTTGACTTTCGAATATTCGATAGGTCAGATGGCCTTAGAACCGGAAATATTACTGCGGCATCAATTTCGGGACATACCAAAGAGGGCGAAATATGGTTTTGTACCATAAAAGGTATAGCTATACTTGATAGCGAGAATATCCCGATCAATGAGATACGGGCCAATACCTTAATGACTAAGCTAATGGCTGACGATGAGGAGTATTCAACAGGTGAGTGGGCGGTCCTTCCCGCTGGGAATCGTCGGTTAGAGTTTCATTATACGGGCTTCAGCTATTACGCTCCGGAAAAGATACAATACAAGTATAAACTTGAAAACTTTGATCAAAACTGGATAGATGCGGGTACCCGCAGAACTGCTTATTATACAAATATTCCACCTGGCGAGTACGAATTTAAGGTGATGGCGGCTAACAATGATGGGCTTTGGAGTGAAACAGCAGCTTCCATACATCTGACTCAAAAGGCCTATTTTTATCAAACAGCCTGGTTCTTTGTTATTGTTGGGGTGTTACTAGTGGCCTTTGGAGCATTCCTGTATTACTTAAGAGCCAGACAATTAAAGCGAAGAAACTTTCACTTGGCCAAATTGGTGCATGAGCGTACCAGAGATATTCAATATCAAAATCAAGCCATTATTGTTCAAAGAGAGGAATTGAAGCAGCTAAATACTGTAAAAAACAAACTATTAAGTGTTATTTCCCATGATTTAAGGGGGCCAATTGCAGCTGTTTCAGGATTATTGGGTTTGTTAAAATCAGGACACCTAAACTATCAAGAGCTCATTACTCAAAGTAATCGTCTAAATAATGAGGTACACAGTTTAACCTACCTCTTAGACAACTTGCTAAGCTGGTCAAAGACCCAAATGCATGGCATCAAATTGAAAAAGGAAAATGTTGCATTAAAAAAAATAGTCGATGAAAACCTAAAGACCACGCTCCCAATGTCTGAGCAAAAACAGATCAAGGTAGATAATCAGGTTTCCGAGGACTGTTATGTACAGACCGACGTGAATTTCCTTGGCTTGGTAATAAGAAACTTAGTAGTGAATGCTATAAAATTCACTCATGAAAAGGGTCAGATTAGCTTAGCTGCTGAGAATCAAGATGGCAATGTGCTCATTTCCGTAAATGACAATGGTGTTGGGATGACTAAAGAGGATCTTGAAAAATTATTTGATACCAAAAGTCACTACTCAAAAATGGGAACGGCTAACGAGGCAGGCACTGGCATTGGGTTGTTGCTTTGCAAGGAGTTTATCGAGTTAGACGGCGGTAAGATTTGGGCGGAAAGCAAAAAGGGAGAGGGCAGCTCATTTAAATTTATTATTAAACAGGGCTCCCCGCAAATGGTTCACGCAAAAAGATCCGAAGATTAAAATTTATCCGCTCGTTGTATAACCTTAATTACTATTTCATGGGGATCCCCGTCATTGTCCACTAAGTGAAAAATCAGCTTGGGATTGTCTCCCTGAATTTGGTTTTCAACTTTGATTATAGTATTGTGGGTGAGGTATTGCTCCAGGTCTTTTTGAAGTTTCGTCATAGCATAGGAAAATTCAACTTCCAGTTGACTAGGATTGTAATGTTCTGTTCTCATAGAATAAACCGGGTTAAAATTTTATCAATGCGGAGGCCCAGGTAAAACCGCTGCCAAAAGCTGCAATACACAATAAATCATCTGGTTTTAACCTCCCTTCATCCCAAGCTTCACACATGGCAATTGGTATGGAGGCGGCTGTGGTATTTCCGCAGTGCATTATGTTGTTAAACACTTGATCATCTCCAAGACCTAACTGCTTTTGAACAAATTGATTGATGCGTAAATTTGCTTGATGTGGAATGAGAAGGTCGATGTCGTCAATCTTTAGTTGATTTGCTTCCAAAGCTTCATGAATAACTTCCTGGAATTTCACCACCGCATGTTTAAACACCACATTGCCATTCATATGAGCCCTAATCCCTACATCATCGATCATTTCCTTGGTTAATCTTTCTTTTCGACTACTGCCGGGGTCCCTAACATATAACTCTTCTGCAAAACGTCCATCCGCGTGGAGGTGAGTTGATAATATGCCTTGATTATCAGAATCATCAGTTGCTTGTAAAATTAGGGCTCCCGCGCCATCGGCAAAAATAACCGAAACGGATCTCCCACGATCATTCATTTCTAAAGCGGATGACTGTATCTCAGCACCTACTACCAGGATATTCTTATAAGTATTGGTCTTAATATATTGTTCTGCCACGGAGAGTGCATAAATGAAACCTGAACAAGCGTTTCTAATATCAAGGGCGCCAATCCCATCCAGACCTAATTCTCTTTGCAATAAAACACCTGAACCCGGAAAGAAGTAGTCTGGAGTAATTGTTGCGAGTACAATGAATTCGATGTCCTTGATGTCAATTCCAGACTGTTTCAATGCCAAATTTGAAGCTCTGGCAGCCATGTTGGCTACTGTATCCTTCTCGGGATCAAAAAATCTACGCTCAGAAATACCGGTCCTCTCTTTGATCCACTGGTCACTGGTATCCATTACTTTTTCCAAATCGAAATTAGTCACTACTCGATCTGGCAGATAATGCCCCATGCCAATCACCTTTGCCTTTGTCATACTTGAAAATTCTTAGAAACCAGAAGAAGCAAATATACATTCAATGTATAAACTTCAAAAACCACTCATTATTCTAAACTAAAAGAGTATTAATTGAATAGGGTGAAATTTCCAAATTGATCCACCGGTGGAGCAGGCTGGACCATTGATGGCAGGTCCAGTGATTTTGAATCTATCATTGGTGATACGGTGTACATTCCCATCTGTTCTGAAGGACAAGGCTGCAGCATTTCCACTAAGGTTTCTGTAGTGTTAGCGCGGTCCAACCAGGTTGATTCATTGTTGTCTAACAGTATTGCTGGCATTCGGTCGCTTACAGGAGCCAACAGATCATTGGCAGGAGTAGTGATAATTGAAAAAGTGTGGATTAATTCATCTGACTCGTCTTGATATTCTTCCCATAATCCTGCCATATAAAACGGGGCCCCTTGATTAAAAATTATGCGGTATGGAATGCGGCTTTTTTTCCCAATGCTTTTCCAGCAGTAAAAACCATCGGCAGGAACCAGGCATCGATGATTTGCCAGTGCTTTTCTGTAAGTAGGTTTTTCACTGAGTTCTTCTATTGCCGCGTTTATTAGCTTTCGACTAATAGTTTTGTTGCGAGACCATTTCGGGGCTGTTCCCCAATAGAAAAATGAATAACCCTTAGAGTTTTCGTTGGTTACCACCGGTAAAAGCTGACTAGGTGCGGCATTGTACCTGGGAGTATAGCCGTCGGTAACCTCTACTCCTGGGAACCGTTCCGCTAGTACTTCCTTAGAAGCTGAAATACTATATCTTTCTAGCATAGGCTATAAAATTAACCATTTATATATTAAACCTGCAATGCTAAATATCTATCTGTTCATATAATTCCAGGCCAGGGTTTCAGACCAGTAACCATTGACTAATTCTCTATCGGCGAATCCACAGTGGCCGCCATTTGTTGGGGTTATTAATTCCACGAATGGGTGCCTTTTTAAATCTCCTTCAGGATAACAAGAAGGCGCAAGGAATGGATCGTTTTTGGCATTAATGATAAGGGTAGGAATTTTGATGTTCATTAAGAAACGCTGAGCACTACACTGATCATAGTAGTGGAGCGCATTATCAAATCCATGGATGGGGGCTGTAATAGAGTCATCAAAATCAATTAATCGCCGGATTTTTTTTAAAGAGCTTATATTGAAATCGTCTGGAAAATATTCAGATTTTTTTTTCACTTTATCTTTTAACTGATTGAGAAACCGGAGACCATAAATATGATTGAAGCCCCTGGACAATTTCGAACAGCTGGCGTAAAGGTCTGTGGGAACAGAGATGCCTATTGCCTTGTGGATGTTCTTCATGACTGATGTTCCTCTTTCCCCAAGATATTTTAGTACCAGGTTGCCTCCCAAGCTAAACCCCAACAGATGTATTTTAGTAAAGTTATAATTGTCAGCGACATGATTGATAACCGTATCCAGGTCATCGGTGGCTCCGCTGTGGTAGAAACGGATTTTAAGGTTGACTTCATCACTGCATCCACGATAGTTCCAGGCCAAAACATTCCAACCTTTTTCATAAAAATATTTTGCCATACCTTTTACATAGGATTTGGATGAGTTACCCTCAAGACCGTGACAAATTATCAAAAGATTGTTGTTGGTACGCAGCCCCCAGTCTAAATCCAAAAAATCTCCGTCTGGTGTATTGATCCGTTCACGGCAGTAGTCAAAGCCCAGGACTTTTCTAAATAGTGCGGGAACAATAGTCTGTATATGACCATTAGGTTGAAGATAGGGCGGCATTATATCTCTGAGGTATTTCGTCACCTTCCGGTATGAATTGGTATTTTTGATTATTTTCGGTTCAGTTGAATTTAAAGATAACAATGAATAGCCGAATCAATAAACTTAGGCTGACTGTAAGTGTTCTGGTATGGATTACTGTTACCGTGGGTATTACGGCCCAGGTAAATGTTGGACTCAATGCTCCCGGAATTTCCTGGCAGCAGATAGATGAACAAAATTATCAGATAATATTTCCATCAACCCGGCAACAAGATGCCTTTAGGGTGGCTAACTTATTAGATTTTATTCTGGATCACGATAGTCTGAGGTTAAACCATCCAGAGGTTAAAATTCCCATTATTCTGCAAAATCAAACAGTAATTTCCAACGGATTTGTAACATTGGCGCCATGGCGATCAGAGTATTTTTTGAACCCTCCTCAATTTCAATTCGCAGGAGTGACACCCTGGTTAGATATGTTAACTATTCATGAGTACCGTCATGTACAGCAATTGGCCAATGCCAGGGTCGGTTTTGCCGGAAAATTACTGCGCACTCTTTTCGGACAATCAGGATGGGGTTTCTACAACGGTGCGGTTCAGCCAAAATGGTTTTTAGAAGGAGATGCCGTTTATGCTGAAACTGTTTTTTCCAAAGGAGGAAGGGGCAGGAGTCCTGACTTCGAACGCGCGTACCGGGCGATGAGACTATCAGGATTGAAATACAATTACGA
>CAZOJZ010000326.1:0-2093 GCA_964580205.1 uncultured Roseivirgaceae bacterium | reverse complement strand
ATTTTCTATCATCAAATAATGAAGCCAACCTCAATCAGTATCCTCAAATTCGCGCTAAAAAATGGACAAACAAAACTCTGTTTATTGAGTATTTTGGATGGGCGTTCTATTTACTTGGGTATGAATATCTCTTCCGGGGAGTTTTTCTCTTTGGTACAGTGCCTCTAATTGGGGTAGCTGGAGCAATTGTGTTAAATGCTGTAGTGTATACATTAGCTCATATACCCAAAGGATGGAAAGAAACTTTAGGTTCATTCGTATTGGGATTTTTCTTAAGCTATCTAACGCTTGAGTTGGGATCTATTTGGCTTGCATTTGGAATTCACCTGGTGATTGCCTGGTCAAATTCGATATTTTCATTTTTAGCACATCCTGATATAAAGTATGACTCAGGGAAGTAAACGCATATTTATTACCGGTGCCACAGGGTTTGTCGGTTCCTCATTAGCCAATAGTTTGGCAAATCAAGGTCAAATCATTCATGCATTGATAAGAGACGAAAATAAAGCCAGGAAATATATCAATCATTCAAACATACATTACTTTAATGGAGATTTGATGAATACGGATTCTTTACATAAGGCAGCCTCTGGTTGTGAAGAATCATACCATCTTGCCGGGTATGTAAATTTATGGCATCGAGATAAAAACACTTTTTACAGGTATAATGTTACAGGTACTGAAAATGTTTTAAAAGCTTGTCTTGAAGAAGGTGTTAAAAAATTTGTATTTACATCAACCGCCGGTGTTATTGGGCCATCTGATAATGGACTGGTAACAGAGGATACCATTAAAACACTCCCTTCTACTACTGAATATGAACGAACAAAAGAGCAAGCAGAAGCGTTGGTTAGATCATATGCTAATCAGGGTTTACAGGTGGTAATTGTAAATCCAACCAGAGTTTTTGGGCCAGGGCCAATGAGTAAAAGCAATGCAGTTACCATGTTAATTGACAAGTATAGTAAAGGAAAATGGAAATTGCTTCCAGGAGATGGCAACGCTATCAGCAATTATGTTTATATTGATGATGTTGTCTTAGGTCACCAGCTAGCTATGGAAAAAGGTATCTCAGGAGAAAGATATATAATTGCTGGAGATAATGTTAGCTATATAGACTTTTTCAATACCATTGGTAAGATCACTGGAAAGACTTATAAATTGACAAAAGTACCGGTATCCTTAATATTGTTTATGGCTCATTTTCAGCAGATTAAAGCTGATTTGTTTGGGATTGCCCCTTTGATTACTCCAGGTTTTGCAAGAAAATATTTATATAATTGGAAAACAGGTTGTTATAAAGCAAATAAATACTTAGGATACAATCATAAATCTTTGGAATATGGGATTCAACAAACATTAAAATGGCTTAATTTTGATTCTAATACAAAATAAATGACTTCATCTTACGCATTAATCACCGGTAGCAGCTCAGGGTTTGGCTATAGTCTTGCAAAAAGTTTGGCATCCAGAGGTTACAATATTATACTCGTAGCTGTTGATGACGAACACCTCAAAGAGGCAGAGGATTCAATCAAATCAAAATATGGTGTTGATGTATTATCTTTTGGAATTGATCTTAGTAAACCTGAAGCTGCAGAAAAAGTCGCCCATTGGTTTTACAATCAAAATAAGAAACTCTCCATTTTAGTAAACAATGTAGGTGTTGGTGATGTGTCCCAATTCGATGAAACACCTTTGGAGCTACATATGAAAATAGTAAACCTTAACGCTGTGTTGATGATAAAGCTTACCCACTTATTGCTTCCAGCACTTAAGAAAAACAATAAAGCTTATATCCTAAATGTCGCGAGTATAGCCTCCTTATTTCCAGTTCCATATAAAACCATATATTCAGCTACAAAATCATTTGTGATGACATTTTCGTTTGCTTTACGGGAAGAAGTAAAACCCGAAATATCCGTTACTACAACTTTCCCCCCTGCCATGTTTACCAATGATGATATTCTTCGAAGAGTAAACTCATTTGGCTGGCTTGCCCGAATCAGCACACTAGAGCCAGACTATGTTGCCGAAAGAAGCCTGATTGCTCTGTTTAAAGGTAAGCGTCAAAAATTTCCAGGGATAGTAAA
>CAZOJZ010000325.1:0-2886 GCA_964580205.1 uncultured Roseivirgaceae bacterium | reverse complement strand
GGGTATCAACACCGCAGGCAATGAACTATTCCCTTCATTAGACGAGGAAGGCAGGCTTTATTTTGCCTCTAACGGACTTGGTGGCTTAGGAGGGCTTGACATTTTTAAGGCGGACTTGAATGGCCATAATCAACCTGAGAATTTAGGTTTTCCCATTAATTCACAAGGAGATGATTTCGGTATTATTTGGGCTCCAAACAATACTTTTGGATACTTTTCTTCCAATAGAAAGGGCATAGATGGAATTTTCAGCTTTAAGCTTGCTAACAGAGCACTCGCGGAAAGAAGAAATTAATCAATCAGTAAAAGTAGCGGTTCCTGTAAGTTGTTTGCGTTGAAATTTTAGACTTCTTACTTTTCCCTGATACCGAATATGAGCCAAATTAATTTGGTCATCGAAGGTGTCGATAAGAGGTGTATATTTCACGAAAATTTCACCTATGGATGTGACTTCTTTAATTTCCAAATAGCACCAAACAACATGCTCTTCAATTTCAAATCCCAGGAATTGAGTTGTCCTGGAGCGGCCATCTATTGATACCTGGAGATGTTCCTCAAAGAATTCTTTAAGATCTTCCCTTATTCTAGATTCATTAACCTGGTTAAAGTAATCACTTGTTCCACTTATTTGATTGAAGGCAAATTCCAGGTCATCCTGAAACAGACTGGTAGTAATCTGCAAAGATTTACTATCAATGTCATATTTTATTTCACAGATACTTATGTGAAAAGGATGCAAACAGCAGATTGCACATTCAAAAACCAATAGAAGTATTGCTTGAATCATTGATTGTGTATGGTCTGGAATTCAAAATTATGAATTAATATTGCAAATTGTTTTAAGATTAGTGTCAATAAAAGCTGGCGGTTCGGAATGAATGAATTTTATATGTATTTAAAGTTGGGAATGGGGCACATCCTGGATATCCAGGGATATGACCATATATTGTTTATATTGGCTTTATGTGCAATCTATGTCGCGGGAGATTGGAGGAAGATCTTTATATTGGTAACAGCCTTTACTGTTGGGCATTCCGTTACTCTGGCATTGGCTACATTTCGGGTCTTAAATATTGATCCTGATTTAATTGAAATGTTAATTCCTGCCACTATTTTCGTTACTGCTTTATCAAATATATTTAGATCCAGGTCCACCAGGAAAGCCGCTTATATTAACAATAATTATCTTCTTGCTTTGTTCTTTGGGTTTATACATGGCATGGGGTTTTCAAACTACCTCAGGGCGTTACTGGGAAAGGATGCGACGGTTCTAAAGCAATTATTCGCCTTTAATCTAGGCTTAGAGGTAGGTCAAATAATAATTGTTGGCATATTCATACTGATCTCATTTATTTTGATCTCCATTTTGGGAGTGAAGCAGCGGGATTGGAGATTAGTAATGTCCTCTGCTATTGCAGGCATCGCACTGATGCTGATGGTTCAATCTAATTATTGGAATTAGTAAGATGAAGAAATACATAAGACTAGTCGTACTACTAATGTCTACGATGAGCATATCATGGGCCCAGGAGTATCAACAAAAATTTGAACAGTTAGGAACCATGCTTCCTACACCTAACTCATATCGAAGCGCCTCGGGAAGGCCAGGACATGAATATTGGCAGCAACAAGCAGATTATGACATTTCTGTGACCCTGGATGATCTGAATCAAACGATCACCGGATCTGAGACTATAACCTACACCAATAATTCACCAGATCCTTTGAGTTATTTATGGCTACAACTGGATCAAAACAGGAGAGCTAAAGACTCCAACACCTACAAGACCAATAAAAGTAGCATTAGGGACAGCCTAGCAGCAAAATCCTTGTTGGCAATTACTCAGAATTTTAAGTATGACGGTGGATTCAAGATCAACAAAGTTACAGATACGGAGGGTAATGCACTTATATATACCATTAACAGTACTATGATGCGGGTTGAAATTCCAAAGGTCCTCGATGCAGGTGATAGTTATAGCTTTAAAATCGACTGGAGCTACAATATCAATGACCGGATGCTGGATCCCATGCTGGATCGAGGGCGATCTGGTTACGAGCTATTTCCTGAAGATGGGAATTATGTCTATACCATTGCCCAGTGGTTTCCAAGAATGGCAGTATATGATGATGTAAATGGTTGGCAGAACAAACAGTTCCTGGGGAGAGGGGAGTTTGCGTTGCCTTTTGGAAATTATAATGTAGCTATCACCGTTCCAGCCGACCACGTGGTAGCAGCCACTGGTACTTTAAAGAATTCCAAGGAGGTACTTTCCAAAGAAGAATATGATCGATTCCAACAAGCTAAAGATGCAGATGAACCAGTTATCATAGTTTCTGACTCAATTGCAATTGCCAAGGAAAAAGCTCCGGTTAAAGACAAAACCTGTACCTGGAAATTTAGCGCTGAAAATGTTCGTGATTTTGCATTTGCCACCAGCCGCAAATTTATCTGGGATGCCCAGGGAGTGCAGATAAAAGATAAAAGGCCTCTGGCTATGTCTTTTTACCCTAAAGAAGGAAACCCTTTGTGGGAAAAATACAGCACTGCAGCTGTTGTGAATACCCTAAGAACCTACTCCAAGTACACTATTGATTACCCATACCCGGCGGCTATCTCCGTACATGCCGCCAGCATTGGGATGGAGTATCCCATGATATGCTTTAATTTCGGAAGACCCGATAAGGACGGAACTTATTCGGATGGGGTAAAGTATGGTATGATCAGTGTTGTAATACACGAGGTTGGACATAATTTTTTCCCGATGATCATAAACTCTGATGAGCGGCAATGGACCTGGATGGATGAGGGGTTGAACTCATTTCTGCAATATAGGACAGAGGTAGAACAATACGAGAATTACCCCTCCAAAAGGGGGCCGGCAT
>CAZOJZ010000324.1:0-2110 GCA_964580205.1 uncultured Roseivirgaceae bacterium | reverse complement strand
TTAACCTGCTATACCGAATCAATTTTCTAAACAACGCCAGGTTCAGCATACGGTTACGCAGACAATATACTTATCTGTTTGAACCTTTTGATCCAAGTGGCACTGACGGCCCAGAACTACCTGAAAACACCGACTATGCCTATAATTTCATTGCTGCCAGGTTCAACTCTGATCAACGGAAGCCATTTTTTTATCAACTAAGTACTCGTTCAGGGCAATACTTCAACGGTTCACGCCTAAATCTTGAAGGGACATTATCCTATCGACATTCAATGAAAGTGACCGCAGCCCTGAATTTTGAAGTCAATAGAATACGGTTGCCCGAGCCCTACCATGACGCTAATCTTTTTTTAATAGGACCAAAGATTGATATAACCTTTACACGTAATATTTTCTGGACCACCTTTATCCAGTACAATAACCAGATTAACAATGTGAATATCAACACACGTTTCCAATGGCGGTATAAATCAGTTTCAGACCTATTTCTCGTGTATACGGACAACTATTTTGCCGGAGTGGATGGTAGATTTATCGACCTCAACCGACCTAAGTCAAGGGCGCTTGTCATCAAACTCACCTATTGGTTTAATATATGAGTTATCTGTTAGTATGAAGATTGAATTTTGCAAAAGTAACATAAGATTAAAAAAGTACTAAAATAATGGATAACTAGCAGCAATCATTAAACAAGAAGCCATGAGACATTTTCTTTTATTGTTTTTCGCCTGTAGTGCATTAAATATGTTTGCCCAGGAGGTTATTCCTACTTCAGAAGGGCCCCTAAATATTTTTCCTGTCTTACACAGCTCCATGGTCTTGCAATGGCAGGGCCAGAATATCCTGATAGATCCCTATGGTGGCGCCGATCTCTATAAGGAACATCCTCCACATTTGATACTTATTACAGATATTCATGGTGATCATTATAATGCAGAAACCTTACAGGGTTTGCCATTGACAAATACCAGCATTATTGCACCTGCTGCAGTTAAAGAGCTTATGAGTGATGATATGGCTCAAAAAGTTACTGTTTTGGAAAATGGGAAAACTACTAGCAACCATGGGATTACCGTGAAAGCGGTGCCTATGTATAATTTGCCAGAAAACGATGAAAGTCGGCATCCTAAAGGACGTGGTAACGGCTATGTGGTTAGTATTGGAGGTACTAATATTTATATCTCAGGTGACACCGAAGATATACCGGAAATGAGAGCGTTAAAAGATATTGACATTGCCTTTGTTTGTATGAATTTACCGTATACCATGGACGTTTCTCAAGCGGCAGATGCAGTGATTGAGTTTCAGCCGAAAGTGGTTTATCCTTTCCACTACCGTGGAAGTGGCGGAAAGTTTAGTGATGTGGAGCAGTTTAAATCACTTGTCGAAGCTTCGGGGAAGGATATTGAAGTACGTTTAAGAAATTGGTATAATAATTAATCAATCAAATTAGAACAATGCAGTCTTGTTCATTTGAAGCCCCCTTTTCTGGAATTTTTGCTGAGTGATCGGTACTGGTAAGGTGGGGTTTCCAAACCAGATTCGGTGATGGTGCTCCGAATCGGGCAAATATTAATTAAAATTTTTTACTCAAGCTTCACTCAGAAGTTATTGAAAAGTTTGATGAGCCGCTGTGGTTTGAATAGCCGGAGTCATAGTAACCGGCCCCATCAATCCCGATGATTTGGGTTTCCAATAGGAAGCACTAAATAGTCTGTTCAACCGATTCTCCTGGAGCTTGGCAGGAAAATTGATATTGTAAAATTTCTTCCATAAAAGTCGCTTCTTATCCCTGCGTTACATAATCATATATCATCTTCGAAATATTCTGCAGTAACCCGGTGCCGTCATCAAAGTCCACCAGATCTTTAGACAAAAGCACTAATACATATTTGCAGCCATCTGGGAGGTACACGATTCCTGAATCATGGAGAACATGAGAGATACTGCCGGTTTTGTTGGCAACCACTACAGTTTCCGGAAGTAGAGCGGGAATTACATTATTATGCTGTTGATGTTTAAGCACTTCGATCATCGCGGTCGAGGCTTCCTTTGAAACTACCTGACCCTTAGCTAGTTTCTCGAATATAACCATTAGACTTAAAGCGTT
>CAZOJZ010000323.1:0-8877 GCA_964580205.1 uncultured Roseivirgaceae bacterium | reverse complement strand
TCCGCCGGTTTGACTTAAATTCCCGAATTTTTCCTGCTTTTCTTTACCGGGGACATTTACTTTTTGTGAACGATAGCTTACTGCTGATTTCAGGATGATGTTCTTTATCTCCTCTGCGCTTAAGCCTGGGAAATAGGACATGAGCAACGCTGCCACACCGGTAGTAACTGGAGCGGCCATGGAAGTACCGCTGGCTGTTTGGTAATCCTGATCTGGAGCGGTGGATTTGATGTCTACCCCCGGTGCGAATATGTCCACCGAGGTTTTTCCAAAGTTGGAGAATGTAGCGACCAGTTCTTCCTGGCCTTTCCAACTGACTGCACCAACTTCCAGCCAATTGTTAACATTGGTACCGGTGGCTGCAATTACTTTCGATGGATAGTGCATAATTTCCTGAGTGTCATGCCCACTGTTGCCAGCTGCGTGGATGAGTAGTACGCCCTTGGATTCTGCGTATCTAACGGCTTTGTCGACAACCTCTTTGTCAGGACTAAAGCGTTTGCCAAAACTCATATTAATTATTTGAGCTCCATTGTCTACCGCATAGATAATGGCGTTGGCTACATCTTTATCGCGCTCATCCCCGTTGGGCACCGCCCGAACAACCATTATCCGGACATTGTCAGCTACTCCATCAACACCGATGCCGTTCATGCGGTTGGCAGCGATGATACCTGCTACGTGGGTGCCGTGAAATGCAAACGCTCCTTTTACGTCATTGTTGCCATATATTTTCTCATAGGGATCATCGATATTATCGCCAATCACATACCTGGGGTTGAAATCCTGATTGTAACCATAGTTTAAAGCGGTAGTGAAATACTCATACCCTTTTTCCATCTGCTCAGAATCCAAGCCATTGTCCAAAGCGGTCAATACTATGTCGCGGGCCAAGGTGATTTTATCATCTGGAGAATCCCAACTAGTTAGATCTTCTTTGTTGAGTTCTTCAAGTTCGGTATAGGCTTTTAATAGTCGTTCCGCCTTTTGGTATTGGTCATAAAATTCTTTAAATCCGGCAAACTGCCCTTCCATTTTTTCAACTGTATTATTGTATTCCTTTTGGATCTTATTGAAATATGCCCACTCAGCATCGGCTTGTTGCTGGGCTTCTGTCATTTCCTGGTATTTTACCTGTAGTCTAACATATTCCCGGGTAAGCTCGTAGCTGTCGAATTCTATATTGGCGCCGTCCTTACCACCCAAAAAGTTCCATCCATGTACATCATCGATATATCCATTGTTATCGTCATCGATGCCGTTTCCTGCAATCTCATCATTATTAGTCCATATAACTTCCTTCAGATCCTCATGATCAATATCTATCCCTGAATCAATGACAGCTACCACCACGGTTTGAGATGGTCTGCCTTTCAGGAACTCATAAGCCATTCCAGTGCTGATTCCTGGAACGTGATCGTTTTCAGGGTCTAGTAGCCACCAGCTGATTGGAGCTGTTTTCAGTGAGTCATTATCCCCGCTGTAATTGAGAAGGCGCTGGGCATCGGCATAGACATTCCCGGATACTGCTAAGGCGATAAGAAAAAGAACAAATCGTTGCATTGTTTATCTTATTTTAATAAAAGGCATCAAATATAACCCCAAAAGGACTATTTTCCTGATAGAAATTAAGGTTAGATGCGCTATGTAAGAAAAATTGCACAATCAGTGAACCAATATTCCATGAGAGCACCAAAAACCATTCCAACGGTATTTTGGGATATACACACTCACCAACTCACTAATTCTCCAGTTCTACTACCAAATCATCCTGTTCCACAATAACCCCAGTGCCGAGATGCACCTTCTTTACTTTTCCTGAACTCATCGCGGTAACTGAAGTTTCCATTTTCATAGCCTCAATTACGAATAACAGCTGGTTTTCCTTTACCACCTCCCCTTCGCTTACATGAACCTTAGCAATACGACCTTGCAAGGGAGCGCCTATTTCGTAATCTTCCACGGCTTTTCGGTGGACCTCCCGGGTAGCTTTAAAGCTGTGGTCCCGGACCTTAATTCGACGCGTTTGCCCATTCAGCTCAAATGATACTGTCCGCATGCCGTCGATGTCGGGCTCAGAAACAAACAACATCTTAATGATAATGGATTTTCCATTGTCGATTTGTACCAGGGTTTCTTCATCTTGTTTAAGACCGTAAAAAAATCCCAAAGTAGGGAGGTACCAAACCTCGCCGTATACTTGTTTATAGGCAAAATAGTCTTCAAAAACCTTGGGGTAAAGCTGGTGGCTTAAATAGTCTAAAAAATCTGTGTGTTCAGAGAATTTCTGCTGAAACCGTTCAAATCCTAAATGAAAATCAACCGGATCCAGATGCAGGTTGGGTCTGTCGGTTATGGCCTTTTCTCCCTTTAAAATTATTTTTTGCAGCTCTTTGGGAAACCCGCCAAAAGGCTGTCCCAAGTTTCCTTTAAAGAACCCAATAACAGAGTCAGGGAATGAGAGCCCACGGTCCGGATTCATAATGTCATCAACAGTCAGATGGTTGGAAGTCATAAAAAGTGCCATGTCACCCACAACTTTGGATGAAGGTGTCACTTTAATGATGTCGCCGAATAACTGATTTACGGTGCGGTAGTTCTTTTTGATTTGTTCAAACTGTTCCTCCAAACCTAAAGCAACAGCCTGAGGTCTTAGATTAGAATATTGCCCTCCAGGAATTTCATGTTCATATACCTGGGCAGTGCCTGCCTTCAAGCCTGATTCAAAAGGATAATAAAATTCCCTTACGTCTTCCCAGTAGTTGGCATATTCATTCAATTTTGTAATATCCATAGACTGTGCCCGGGGATGATTGTCCAGGGAAGCCACCATTGAATTTAAATTCGGTTGAGAGGTCAATCCAGACATAGAGCTGAGCGCCAGATCCACTATGTCCACTCCTGCTTCAATCGCTTTTAAGTAAGTAGCTGCTTGTATGGAGGAGGTATCATGGGTGTGTAGGTGAATTGGAAGGTCCGTGGCTTTTTTTAGTTCGGTGATCAACAACTCTGCTGCCATAGGTTTTAGCAATCCTGCCATATCCTTTATTGCCAGGATGTGAATCCCTTCATCTTCCAGCTGCCGGGCCATATCCAGGTAATATTGAAGGGTATACTTCTTGTTGTCCGGGCTGGTCAAATCCCCTGAATAGCAAATACAAGCCTCGGCCAATGCCTCCGTGCGCTCCCGAACTGCTCGTATACTCACTTTCATAGCCTCAACCCAATTAAGGGAATCAAAAATCCTGAATATATCGATTCCGGATTCAGCGCTTTTTTCAATAAATTTTTCTATCAAATTGTCAGGGTAGGCTTTATAACCCACTGCATTGGAGCCCCTCAGCAGCATTTGTAATAACAGGTTCGGCATTGCCTGTCGGAATAGCTGCAGTCGTTTCCACGGACTCTCATGCAGGAAGCGCATACACACGTCAAAAGTAGCTCCACCCCATACTTCCATAGAAAATATCTGCGGGTGATTTTTTGCGAATCCTTCTGCTACATTGAGCATATCGACAGTCCGTACCCGGGTTGCCAACAATGACTGGTGTGCGTCCCTGAAAGTGGTATCCGTAAACTGAACGGGGTTTGAGTCTTTGAGCCATTTTACAAACCCTTCCCTGCCAAGTTCCTTCAGCCGGTCCCTGTTGCCTTTAGGGTAGTTCCCATAGCGGTCAAATGAGGGCACTTTGGGAGTGCGGAATTCCCGCTCAGCATCCAGGTGTTTTACATCAGGATTACCATTGACGATTACATCAGCCAGGTATCGTAGTGTTTTGGTACCTCTGTCCAGCTTTCTGGGAATTTTGAAGAGCTCAGGATGTTTGTCGATAAATTTAACCGTAGCTTCGCCCCTGTAAAAAGTCCGGTGTGATATTACATTTTCTAAAAAACCAATATTGGTTTTTACACCCCTGATCCTGAATTCTCGCAGAGTTCTATGTAGTCGATATGATGCTCCTTTCAAAGTGCGGCCCCAGGCAGATACTTTTACCAGCATGGAATCAAAAAAAGGTGAAATTCTCACACCGGGATAGCTGCTTCCTTCGTCCAGACGGATGCCGAATCCTCCAGCATTTCTGTAGGCGATAATAGTCCCATAGTCGGGCTGGAAATCATTCATTGGATCTTCAGTGGTGATCCGGCATTGTATGGCATAACCATTACACTTAATGTCCTCCTGACTGTTGATATAAATGCGTGGGTCATCCAAGGCATAGCCTTTGGCAATTAGGATCTGTGACCGTACAATATCAATTCCGGTAACTTCCTCGGTAATTGTGTGCTCAACCTGAATCCTGGGGTTTACCTCTATGAAAAATATATTCTCATCCTTATCCACCAGGAATTCCACAGTTCCTACATTGTTGTAGTTTACGAAACTGGTGATTTTTAAAGCATATTTATAGATCTTTGCTTTGGTGCTGTCTTTGAGGGTAGGGCAGGGTGCAATTTCCACAACCTTTTGGAAACGTCGTTGTACCGAACAGTCCCTTTCATATAAATGCACCAGATTGCCATAGTTATCTCCCATGATCTGGACCTCAATATGTTTGGGGGAATCAATATACTTTTCAAGAAATAAGGTGTCATCGTCAAAGGCATTCAAAGCTTCATTGCGTGCTTCGTGAAACCCCTTGATGAGCTCTTTTTGATTCCGGACTACCCGCATACCTCTACCGCCGCCGCCGGATGCTGCCTTGATCATAATAGGGTAACCAATGCGCTTGGCCTCTGCAATTGCGATCTTGTCAGAGTCCAGGTCTATTTTACTATCTTCAATTACCGGAATACCGACCTTTATGGCTATTTCCTTGGCTGAAACCTTGTCACCCAGTTGATCCATTACTTCTGCAGTCGGCCCCACAAAAATGATCTCTTCCTCGGCGCACCTTCTGGCAAAAGTTACATTTTCGGAGAGGAAACCATAACCAGGATGGATGGCATCCACTTTATGACGTTTGGCCAGGCCAATGATTTCTTCGATGTCCAGATATGGTTTTAAAGGATCATCGTTGGCGCCAATCTGATAGGCTTCATCAGCCTTATATCGATGCAGGGAATAGCGGTCCTCATAGGTATAAATGGCCACCGTAGGAATAGCAAGTTCAGATGCAGCCCTTAATAGTCTGATGGCGATCTCACCACGATTTGCCACTAATATTTTATCTAACTTCTTTAGATCCATCCGCTTTGGGGGGTATTTGCTGCCAGCGAAATTAGATAAATTATACCCAAAGCTACAACCACAAGCAGGAAATTAGAAGAAAAAAGTTGTGTTCGGAAAGTTTTACTTAGTCATGGCCATCAACAAGTCATGCCGAGTGATAATATGTACCTGGTTTTGTTCATCCCTCACCAATAATGCCTTGTTGTCTTTGTTAATAAGGGAACTTAAAACATCCAAAGTATTGTCCATGGCTACGAATTGAAATGGAGGATCCATGACCTGAGTAACAGGCTGGTCTTTCAACGCTGGATTTTCTATCAGCTGTCTTAAGATTTTTGAATCGGTCAGGCTTCCTACAAATTCTTCATCCCTGGTCACCGGCAGTTGTGAGATGCTTCCTGAATGCAACATCCGAATGGCTTCATCAACACTCTGGTGAGCCTCAACTGTCATTAACCTGCCATTTGTTGACCTGTTCTGAACGATGTCCCTGGCGTTGGCGAAATCTATGCTCTCAATATACCCGTGATCCTTCATCCAATTGTCGTTGTAGATCTTACCTAGATAACGGGTCCCATGATCTGGGAGTATAATAACCATAGTATCATCTTCCGCTAGATTGGACCGGGCATATTCCAGCGCACCGAATACTGCTGAGCCACAGGACCAACCAATAAAAAGGCCCTCCTCACGAGCTAACCGCCTGGTCATGATGGCACCGTCCTTATCCGTAACTTTAATGAAAGTGTCGATTAAATCGAAGTCAACATTTTTGGGCAGAATATCTTCACCGATTCCCTCTGTTAAATAAGGATAAACTTCTTTCTCATCAAATTCACCAGTCTCCTTATATTTTTTAAACACGGACCCATAGGTGTCGATGCCTACCGATAAAACTCTTGAATTCTGTTCCTTCAAGTATTTTGCGGTACCACAGATAGATCCTCCGGTACCAACTCCTGCGGCCAGGTGTGTAACCCTGCCTTCAGTTTGCTCCCAGATCTCAGGACCGGTTGTTTCATAGTGTGCCCTGGTGTTAATTATGTTGTCATATTGATTGGGGTAAAAGGAATTGGGGGTTTCTTGGTTTATTTTCTTTGCCACTGAATAGTAGGAGCGAGGATCATCGGGGGGTACATTTGTAGGGCAAACAATTACTTCTGCGCCCACTGCCCTCAGAATATCGATTTTCTCCTGAGACTGTTTGTCGGATAAGGTAAACACACATTTATAGCCTTTGGCTATAGCTACCAAAGCCAACCCCATACCGGTATTACCAGATGTGCCCTCAATGATAGTCCCACCTGGCTTCAGAGTACCACTGGCTTCGGCATCCTCAATCATACTAAGTGCTATGCGATCTTTCATGGAATTGCCGGGATTGAAATATTCTAATTTTACCAGAACCGTCCCTTTTACACCTTCTGTAATTTGGTTAAGGCGTACTAAAGGGGTATTGCCAATGGTATCAATTATGGAGTTGTAGAACATGAGTCGTCTGAATTGTACATCAAAATTACCAAGACTACCGCTGAATTAAAAAGGAAGAACTGCTTATTGTTAAACACCACCTCCGGCAAGAAGGTATTGAAAGTGTTAATAATGTTTAATATATTTAGGTAAAACATTAATAAATGAGCCTTTTGTCCGCATTAAGTTATATTTATTTATATAACTTTGGAACACGTTAATGCAAAAACATGTAAGCAAAAGTGTAAGTTTCACCAAAAAGTGTAAGTTAAAGTGTCAGTATTTAAAGACCCAAAAAGCAAATTAATCCTTTACGGATCCGCACCCAAGGCGGATGGTACATACCCCGTTTATTTACGGGTGACCTACCGCGGCAAGCGTAAGTATTTTTCAACCGGCGTTGACGGCGCCCCTAAACAATGGAACCTTGATAAAGAAAGATTTAAAAGCTGCAGGCCCAAGTGCAAAAATCGTGATTGCGAATCCTGCCGATATAACCAGGCCCTAGATGGGTTCATGTCAGAATACCACAATACTATAGCCACCTTAAGAAAGATTTATCCAGAATTTAATTTCGGGGAATTTCGAGGGCTTCTTACAGGGGGGTTCGATGCCTCTGCAGGATCGGTGCTATCCGTCATTGAAATGAAACTTAAAGAGGTGCAGGAAGGAATTAAGAACGGCACCGCAGGAGTGGGAACATACAATAACTTTATCAATACCCGCAATGCGTTGGAATTATTCTTAGAGGCCAAAGGTAACGACAACGATCTTTCTTTTGCCGGAATGGACTATGACTTTTTGAAGGCATTTGAACGCTATCTAAGGAGCAAAGACCGTAAGATATATGTTTGGATGGGCAGGGATAATAAGCGCGCAAAAAAGCCAGCCAGAAAAGCCCTGAGCACTACCAGCGTAGGTGCGTACATGAAGAATTTACGCACTATTTGGAACCTGGCCAAAAAGAAGAAATTAACTCAAGGGTTAGACTATCCATTTGGATCGGGATCCTACACCATTAAAAGCGGCACACCCAATAGGGATAATTACAGGCACCTAACTGCTGATGAAATAAATACATTAATTGCTTTCCAGAGTCAAATAAAAGATCCCACCAAACACGAAAGTTTGTTGTTATGGTTGGCAATGTTCTATAGCAACGGGGCAAATATGGCTGATTTGTGTAGGTGGAAGTGGGAAGAAAACGTCAAACCAGTTGGCAAGGGTCTTTTCCAGGTGTGGTACAAGCGCACTAAAAATCGCAGCAAAGAGAATCAACCCGAAGCCAATATCATAGATCCCAACCTTAGTGTTATAATTAAATTCTTTGCTGACAAAACTAATCCATCACCTTACGTTTTTCCGATTTTGCTGCACGCGTGGGTTCGCAATAAAGGTAAATTGTCCGACAATCAAATAACCGGCGCTTATAGGTGCCGTAACCGGAAGATCATTTACCACATGAGAGCACTATGTAAAGAAGTGGGGATTGAACGCCCTGAACTGGTAGACGTGTATTGCTGCCGGCATTCATTTGCTTGCGCCGAATATCAGAGCACCAAAGATGTACTTTTAGTGTCCAAGAAGCTATTGCATACTAACCTGGTCACCACAGCGCGATATTTAGAATCCCTGGGGCAGGTGGTCCGTTTACAGGCATCTAAAGCCTCCGAAATGACACCCTTTCATTTAATGCAGGTATCATAGTTATGGATGACAAGAAAAAGCCCAATCCAACAGAAGAAGAGACAATACTGGAGATAAAGAGGCTGCAGCAGGAACAACAGCAGGCTATAACCAATATAAAAAAGAATATAAAAAGTCAATTTAACCCCTTTATTGAATGGGATTCGGATAAAGAAGTACCCCAGGATTTCAGCGGCCATAAACGGATTAAACCGGACTTTTGGAATAAATGAATTAATGCATGAAAGCACTAAATGGTAAAGAGAAATGATACCAGACTTGACACCCCGCGATATTTTGAAATATAAGAAGGATGCACTAAGATCAGGCATAAATGGTTTTGAAGAAATAAAAGCCCTTCAGCTTGACCAACTGGAAGATGCAGTTACGAAAGAACTACACACATATCAGGATAGGTTTGATGCCCTCATGAGAAGTGACCCCGACTACAAATACCCCCCCAAATATGCGGATAACCATTTCGGGTATTGGGAAGATCACAGTTGCAATTACCAGGAATGTGTAAAAATCCTGAACCTGATATGGGAGCA
>CAZOJZ010000322.1:0-1747 GCA_964580205.1 uncultured Roseivirgaceae bacterium | reverse complement strand
GAAATAAAAATGGATCCTAAAACTGTAACCAATTGGACCTCCCTAATGAATCATCTGGGTTATGAATATGATTGTGAATTTGATGGGTGGGGAACGTACACAGATTGAGTGTGCTTCGCCCGTCATGGTGCCGCCTTTGGTCGTAAAGATATAACTTTAATATATATTGATTATTTAAGTATATAACTTTATATTTATGCATAAAATCATAAGATTATGCGCAGTCAGAATAAATTATTGTTGGATCAACTTGATCGAAAGCTCAAACCGTTTGCGGAGATAAAAGATATTGAAACCCCGGAAAGAGGATGGATTCATACCATTAGGACCACCCTTAATATGTCTTTAAGACAGTTGGGGGAACGGTTGGGAATTACCTCACAAGGAGTGAAAGACACAGAAGAAAGGGAGGCTTCTGGTTCAATTTCACTAAAATCATTAAGAGAGGTAGCTAACGCCTTAGAGATGAAATTTATCTATGGGTTTGCTCCAAAAGCAAGTTCCATTGACGAACTGGTAGACATTAAGGCCGAAGAGTTGGCTAGAAGAATCGTTTTGCGTACTAGCCATACTATGAAACTTGAGGACCAGGGAATTAGCGAAGAAGGAATATGCCAGGCCGTTGAAGAACTCGCAGATGAAATAAAAAGAGAAATGCGAAAATCATTATGGGATTAGCATTAGACTATAATGATGGCCAATCCCCATTGGAGGAAGAAGAAAAAGAAGACCTCCTGATAAAGACTGTGACCACCCAAATGGAGTTAGATGAACTTGAGCAGTTGAATATTGAAAAAGCGGTAGCGTGGACAATTGGTAAGAAATTTAAGCCGGCGACCATTTTCACTGAACAATTCATCAAAAAGGTCCATAAACAAATGTTCGGTGATGTGTGGAAATGGGCTGGAAAGTTCAGAAAATCAGCCAAGAATATAGGTGTAGCATGGGTCGAAATAGCAGTGGAAGTAAAATACCTTTTGGATGACACTAAGTATTGGATTGAAAATAAGACCTATTCCCCGCACGAAATAGCCATAAGATTCAAACATCGTCTGGTGAAAATTCATTGTTTTCCGAACGGTAATGGTAGGCATTCACGATTAATGGCGGATATAATAATTGAATCTGTTTTCAACAAGGATGTATTTCCATGGCATAGTTCGAATATGGTGAAACCAGATGAAACCCGTAAAGAGTATATTGCTGCAATTAGAGCTGGCGATAGGGGAAACATTCAACCGTTAATTGAGTTTGCCAGAAATTAATACGGACTTGGACCCATGCTGTAAAACCCACTAGCACACTATTTCGAGCAAGGGCAATAATTACCCATGTTCTTTGAACGAAGGTAAAATATCCGTATTATTACTCTCGTTCTATATTCAAGAGTAAAATTTACCCTCGTTTCTTTTTTATGCTTTATGGCCTATCATCCGGAAAAACCATACAACGAGTTACCGTCTTTACCGCCTAAGGTAGATATCGAAAGTAAGGTAATTTTAAAGAAAGCTATTGGGGCCAGCAGAGCGCTTTCAGAGCTAAAGGGCGCCATTACCAATCTGCCAAACCCCACCTTATTCATAGATACCATTAATTTGCAAGAGGCTCAGGCCAGCTCTGCTATCGAAAACATTGTTACTACCCAAGATGCGTTGTTTAAAGCTTCAGTAGCAGATAAAAAAATTGACAACCCAGCAATAAAGGAAGTGATTCATTACAGGGATGCCCTGTGGTATGGCGTAAAGAC
>CAZOJZ010000321.1:0-2038 GCA_964580205.1 uncultured Roseivirgaceae bacterium | reverse complement strand
CTACCTCTCAACTTATTGATGATACTACAGGGAAAGTTGCAGCCTTCTTTGCTTGCGAGGGCGGTGATTTTATTGAAGGACTGGATTTACTGGACGAAGCATATGAGGATGGTATCAGATCAGTTCAGTTGGTGCATTATGTGCCCAATCATTTAGGTGATCTACAGACAGCGGAAAGTATGCACAATGGGCTGTCTGAAATGGGCAAGGAAGTTGTAAGAAGTATGAATAAGCTGGGGATGGTAATAGATGTGGCTCACGCATCCGAAAAAACAGTTAAAGACGTTGTTGGACTGACCGATTCGCCTATCATTTTGTCACACAGCATTTTAAAAATGGAATCAGATCGTCCCATCGGAGACAGGGCGATTTCAAAAGAGCACGCAAAACTTGTGGCAGAGACCGGGGGAGTAATTGGTGCTTGGCCATCAGGTTTTAACACTAGCTTTGATGAATTTGTTGATAACACAGTGAGGTTGGTCGATGTAGTTGGAATAAATCATGTGGGATTGGGAACAGATATGGATGCTAATTACAAACCGGTTATGGATAGTTATTCCCAGTTTTCCAAATGGACCAATGCTCTTAGGGCGAATGGACTTTCAGATGAAGAGGTGCAAAAGTTAGCGGGTGGTAATGCTCTACGTGTGCTGAGTGAAGTTTTGAAATAACTAGATCAGTTTCGCCAGCCTCTCCTCCAACGCCTTAATCTTCACCTCAGCATCACTCTGCTTCTTACGCTCTATTTCAACTACCTTCCCTGGGGCATTGTTCACGAACCTCTCATTCTGTAGCTTTTTCATTATTGATGAAAGAAACCCCATGTTGTACTCGAGCTCTTTTTTGAGATCTTCAATCTGACTTTCGACATCAATTTCACCAGTGATAGGCACAAAATACTCTCCTGACTGCAAGACAAAATGCATGCAATTGTCCGGTTTATCTGTCACAAAAGTCAAGTTGCTGAGATTGGCCATTTTTTGAATGGCAGAAGAAGCCTTTTCAATCACCTCCTTGCTGGAAGTCAAAATTTGTAGTTCCAAAGCTTCTTTAGGTGACAAATTGTTCGAATTACGAATGTTGCGAATGTTAGTAACCACTTCAAAAGCAGTTGATGCAGTATCAATTAAAAGCTTATCGAATGCTTTAGGTTCTGGCCATTCCGACACAATTAAGGCCTGCTCAGTTGTTCGGTTGGTGATCTGCTGCCAGATCTCTTCGCTCAGGAATGGCATGAAGGGATGCAGTATTTTCATGAGCCTTTCCTGGAAGTCGATGGTACGGTCATAGGTTGCCTTGTCAATGGGCTCGCCAAATGGCGGCTTGATCATTTCAAGATACCAGGCACAGTAATCATCCCAGATCAGCTTGTAAACCGTCATGAGGCTATCAGACATCCTGAATTTGCTGAAATGATCTTCCAGTCGAGTCAAGGCCTGGTTGAATCTTGCTTCAAACCAGTTCAGGGCAAAGTCGTTTTGATCTGAGGGCCTATTTTCATCCACCTTCCAGTTTTTCACCAGGCGGAATGCATTCCAGATCTTATTGGCAAATTTTCTTCCCTGCTCACAAAGTTTGATGTCAAAGAGAAGATCATTTCCCGCTGGAGAAGAAAACAACATGCCGGTTCTTACCCCATCTGCACCGTATTCCTTAATTAGTTCCAAGGGATCAGGTGAATTACCCAATGACTTCGACATTTTCCTATGCAGTTTGTCCCTTACAATTCCGGTGAGGTAGACATTTCTAAAAGGCTTTTCGTCCATGTATTCGTATCCGGCAATGATCATCCTGGCCACCCAAAAGAAAAGGATCTCGGGGGCAGTTACGAGGGTATCAGTAGGATAGAAGTAGTCCAGATCGGCATTCTTGCCTTTAATAAGCTTACCTTTTTGCGCATCGAACTTATCATCACCAAACGCATGAAAGACCTCGATAGGGAACAACCACGAGGATGCCCAGGTGTCCAATACATCTGGGTCTTGTTGTAGATCATCTGTTGTTAAGTTGCTATTGCCAGATTTTTCCCGGGCAAGAT
>CAZOJZ010000320.1:0-2435 GCA_964580205.1 uncultured Roseivirgaceae bacterium | reverse complement strand
GAAATAAAAATGGATCCTAAAACTGTAACCAATTGGACCTCCCTAATGAATCATCTGGGTTATGAATATGATTGTGAATTTGATGGGTGGGGAACGTACACAGATTGAGTGTGCTTCGCCCGTCATGGTGCCGCCTTTGGTGGTAAAGATAAGGTAATTTTAAAGAAAGCTATTGGGGCCAGCAGAGCGCTTTCAGAGCTAAAGGGCGCCATTACCAATTTGAAGCGATACATCCCTTTTTTGACGGTAACGGCCGTACCGGTCGCATAATCCTATTACTGTATTTACAGTATTCAGGATTAATGGAATTGCCGTCTTTATACCTTAGTCGCTACATTGTTAACAATAGGAATGGTTATTATAAAAAGTTACGGTTAGTTACAGAAAAAGAGAACTGGCATGATTGGGTGATGTATATGCTTGACATGATCGAACAAACTGCCAGCACTGGAGGCGAAACCATTATGAATATAGAAGATCTGATGAAAGAAACCGGGGAACTAATTCAACAGAAGTTACCAAAATTGTATTCCAAGGATCTCTTGGAGGTGTTGTTTAAATTACCTTATACTAAACGTCAGTTCCTGGTGGCGGCTCGTTTGGGTAATTTAAAAACGGTGGGTAACTATTTAAAGGAATTGGAAACAGTTGGCATTTTGAAAAGTACGCAAGTAGGAAAAGAAAAGCTGTATTTGAATGAACAGTTGATGAAAGTGTTAAAATAGAAGATTTCCGACAAGACCCCAATCATAAATCCAATTCCCCTCTTTCCTCCATCTCCTTCAGCCACTGTCCGTGGAATTTTCTGACCAGAGGTTTTTGGATCTCTTTACTAATACGGACAAGTTCCAGCGCTTTGGCGGAGTCTTTTCCCATCAATGCCGTATATCCAACGATGTCAGTAAACATGATGGCAGCTAGTTGACGGGATTGAGACATGGTGGCTGTTTAATAATAGTAAGATAGGAAAATTGCATCAGGGAGTAAAATGGGCCTTCACGTACTTTTTGTATTTTGTAGAGATTTTGTATCTAATTCATATTCTAAATTCTTTACACATGGGTATCAATGTTGACAAATTATTATTGTTGTGTTTAGCAATTGCAATATCTGGCAGTTCATTTGGTCAATCTGACGAAAAAATGACTTATAAAGAATATCTAAGCGAGGGAGCGCCTACCAAGAAAGAAATTGATGTTTTCCTTAATGAACTTTCCTGGGCCCGGTTTGATCCGGAACTGGGTTACATCCTGGGCAATTACCTGCCTCATGATGGCATGGAAGGAAGCAGCACTATATCAACCAGTGTGGAATCCGGGGCCCGGACATCCCAGCTGTATGCCGACCGACCCAGCAGGATAAACACCTATGGTAATAGTTTTACCCAGTGTCATCAGGTAAGTGATGGTGAAACCTGGCAGGAATATTTGGCAGCGCATTTAGGAGAGCCCATTAGAAACTTCGGGATGGGAGGCTACGGGGTGTACCAGGCCTACAGACGGATGTTGAGGGAAGAGTCTACAGAGAACAATGCTGCAAACGTCGTCCTTTATATATGGGGCGATGACCATATTCGAAGTTTGCTTAGATGCCGGTATATGTTATTTCGAGAATGGAGGGATCGGCAGGCAAAAAAGGAGGGAGAAGGCATCATGTTTCACGGAAATTTTTGGGCCAATATTGAGATGGATTTAGAGACTGGATTGTTTGTTGAAAATGACAGCAGAATTGGATCCGAAGCAGAATTATATCAAATGACCGATCCGGATTGGCTTTATGAGAATCTTGAAACCGACTGGGCGCTACAAATGTACCTTTACAAACAGGGTAAAATAGATGAAATCGACCTGGTCAGTTTAAAAAAATTGAGTGGTCATCTGGATTTGAAACTATCATGGGGGCAGGAAGACCTCCAAGCATCGGTAGGCACCCTATTGGACCACTATGCCTTTGAGGCCACCAAAAACATCCTTAACAGATCAAAGGTATTTGCTGAGACAAACAATAAAAATCTATTAATCGTATTATTTGACCCATACCAGGTATTGCGAGCATTACTTCAGGAAAAACCCAGATATGATCAGTCCATTGTTGATTTTTTAGATGAAAATGAATTCCGCTACTTCGATGCCAATCTAGAGCACGTTAAGGACTTTAAAAATTTCAGTTTATCTGTGGATGATTATTTCAAACGGTACTTTATTGGACACTACAATCCTACTGGAAATCATTTTTTCGCCTATAAACTAAGACCTTATGTGCTGGAGATGCTGGAGCCAAAACCAATAACTTACCAGAAAGGGGATGTGGAAAGCACTAATTTTGAGGGGTATCTGGAGCAGTAGCTGACGGGGACAATTCTAAGCTAAATTCAATATGAATTAAAATTATCCGCGAGTTTCAAACTGTTTTTAGTAGCGGGGGTAGGACTTGAA
>CAZOJZ010000319.1:0-13964 GCA_964580205.1 uncultured Roseivirgaceae bacterium | reverse complement strand
ATTATGGTGAAAATAAAAGACATCACCCAGTATTTAGAGCAATTTGCACCTCTTCATTACCAGGAATCGTATGACAACAGTGGCTTATTAACAGGAGACGAGGATTGGCAGGTCAAAGGTGTGCTATTGTCATTGGACTGTACCGAGCAGGTGGTGGAGGAGGCCATTGAAACCGATTCTAAACTGATTATTTCACATCACCCCATATGGTTTAGATCACTTAAAAAGCTAACGGGAAAATCATATGTAGAGCGAACGATAATAAAAGCTATCAAAAATGATGTGGCAATTTATGCCATACACACCAACCTCGATAATGTAAAACCAGGTGTAAATGAAAAACTAGCACATAAGCTGGGTTTAAAAGATCTGGAGATATTGGCACCCAGGTCCTCTAATTTAATGAAGTTGGTGACTTTTTGCCCCAAGGAAAACACCCGCCAAGTTCTGAATACACTCCATAATGCCGGTGCCGGAGCAATTGGCAACTATCACGATTGCGCTTTCATTATCGAAGGAAAGGGCACTTTCAGACCTAATGAGCTTGCCGATCCTTATATTGGACAGGCCAATAAATTGGAAAAAGTAACAGAAGAGCGCATTGAAGTTATTTTTCCCAAACATTTGCAGCAAAGGATTTTGGAATCATTATTAAAAGCCCATCCCTACGAAGAGGTTGCTTACTATTTTCAAGAGCTTGCTAATATAAATCAGGATGTTGGATCAGGAATGACCGGCATTCTTAAAACGTCCCTTTCCCAAAAGAAATTTTTACAGCATCTACGAAACTGCCTGTCTACTCCGTGTATCAAACATTCCGAATTAAGCGACAAACTTGTTAATAAAATCGGGATTTGTGGAGGAGCAGGAAGCTTTTTAATTAACCACGCCATCAGGTCTTCCTGTGATGCTTTTGTTACCAGTGACCTCAAATACCATGAGTTTTTTGATGCAGATGGGAAAATCCTGTTAGCGGATGTTGGGCATTACGAAAGCGAAGTATCCACAAAAGATCTTCTGAGTGATATTATAACTAAAAAATTTCCTAAATTTGCAGTTCGTTTATCAAAAATAGATACTAATCCCATCAGATATTTCTAAATAATGGAAAGTACGGTCGCCCAGAAACTTGAAGCGCTATTAAAATTACAAAAAATTGATTCCAAATTAGATTCCTTAAAAAAAGTGCGAGGGGCGTTACCCGAAGAGGTAATGGATCTGGAGGATGAACTGGCGGGATATCAAACCAGGATTGACAAATTCAATCAGGAACTTGAAGACCTCAATGGCGAAATTACCTCCCGGAAAGAAGCCATCAAGACCAGTGGAGCGCTGATCCAAAAGTACGAAGAGCAGCAAATGAATGTTCGGAATAATCGCGAATATGATGCGATAACAAAGGAAATGGAACTGCAAGCTTTGGAAATTCAGATATCAGAGAAAAAAATAAAAGAAGCAGGATTCAAAATTGAGGCCAAGAGCGAAGAGATTACGGAGACCAAGGAATTGATGGATGAGCGCACCAAAGACCTTGAGACCAAAAAGAACGAGTTGGAGGTGATTACTTCAGAAAGTGAGGAGGAAGAAAAATCACTACTGAAATCCCGGGAAAAAGCGGGCAAAGGAATTGAAGATCGTTTACTGCTTGGCTATAACAAAATCCGGAACAATGCGCTAAATGGACTGGCAGTAGTAGAGGTAAAGCGGGGTGCGTGTGGAGGTTGTTTTAACGTGGTACCTCCTCAACGACAGGTAGACATTAAAGAAAAAAAGAAAATAATAGTTTGCGAACATTGCGGACGAATCCTTGCGGATGTTGAAGAGGTAATTGAGAAAGAAAAGCCAAAGCGTAAAACCACCCGTCGCAAAACCACTGCCGTTAAAAAATAATCAGCTACTGCTCCACTCCATTTGATTTTAGATGCCACAGGCTGTTGATGGTATCAATTCTGTAATAATTTCCTGTATAGGTAATGCCGTACAAGCCAGTATTATTGTGAGGAAACAGGCTCATGTGTTTTAACGGATAGTTCAATAGCAAACACAGAAAGATACGCAGGGCCCTTCCATGCATGCAGATTAATATTGTTCGCTCATCTTGGTTGTTCATTATTTGCTCCAGGGATTCTAGTTGACGGATCTTAACATCGTCTGGACTTTCTCCTCCGGCAATTTTAATATGAGTACTTCCCTGTTGCCACTGAGTAGTCACATTACGATACTCATGGTGATCGCGCTCATTAAAAGGTTTTCCCTCTTTTGAACCCCAGTGTATTTCGTCCAGGCCTGGCAAGGCTTCATGGCTAATTCCCTGGTCAATAAACCTGGATACAGTTTCCTTAGTACGTCGTAGGTTTGAAGTGTAAATTTTATCAAAAGGAATGGTCCTATAATTTCTATAAAACATGTCTGCCTGGTCCACCCCTACCTCATTAAGTGAAGAATCTACTCCTCTTCCCTGCACAATGCCCATTTTGTTAAATTCGGTCTGTCCATGACGGATCAAATATATTTTTTTCGTTTTCAAATTTGTGTCCTATTTTTGTGACCGGCACTAAATTAGTACAAAACAGCTGTAAATGCCCACATTCAAAACCACTCTTGAGGAATTAAACTCGCTTAACCCAAACACCTTGGGCGGAAATCTTGGAATAGAATTTACTGAAATAGGTGATAATTATCTCAAAGCCAAAATGCCTGTAGATCACCGTACAGTTCAACCTTATGGCATTTTACATGGAGGCGCCAGCGTCGCCCTGGCAGAGACAATTGGAAGTGTGGCATCTCAAATAGCCGTCGGCATGGACCGGCGATGTTTTGGCATAGAAATAAATGCAAACCATCTAAAGAGTGTGTCCACCGGATACGTACATGCAACTGCCAAACCCATCCGTATGGGTAAAAATATACATGTTTGGAATATTGAGATCCTGGATGACCACCAGCATTTGATATGTGTCAGTAGATTAACGGTATTGGTTAAACCTAAAAAAACCTCATGACCCGAAACATCAATACCTTATCTGCGCTCAATCTGGAAAATTACTCACAATTGGAGATTATTACTTCATGGTTTAGACTGGCTTTTAATAATAAAATGGCAGCAGCACTTTGGAAGCTACCTGGTACCACCGAAAATCAATTGGTAATTGATACTGGGGCCCAGCTGTCGAAAGGGAAAGTGGACCTGGAAGAAAGTACCGGGGGTTTTCTTTTTGCACCCTTTGAAAACCAGGGTATGTCTCAAGACTTTTTCTTAAAAGCTGACATCCATTATACTTCCAATCAAAACCAGGTGAAGTTTTCAGATGACTCCCATGCATTAACTCCTGACAAAATCATGAAACAATTGAGAATAGAATTGGAATCCGAACACATCGATACCTTTCTACACCTCAACAATAATAATGGGCGGACCACCTCTGAAAGCCAGTATCTACAAATGGTTGAAAATGCCTTAAATTCTATACGAAATGGCACCTTGCAAAAGGTAGTGCCTGCTGCTTCCCGAAAAGTTAAACTCCAGCATGGGTTTAACATTCTGGAAACTTTTGAAAGATTATGCGACAGTTATCCGGAGGCATTCATTTCTTTGGTAACCGCCCCGGGATTGGGAACATGGATGGGTGCCTCACCGGAACCGATAATCGAATTGGACAAATTAAATACCTTCAACACGGTTGCTCTGGCCGGCACACAGGCCAGGTATCCTTATGTATCTTTGCAGGATGTAGCCTGGAAACAAAAAGAAATTGAGGAACAAGCGTTAGTATGCCGGTATATTATTAATTGTTTTAAAAAAATTCGTTTACGAGAATTTGAGGAAAATGGACCAAAGACAGTAGTTGCAGGTAACTTGCTCCATTTGAAGACCACCTATTCTGTTGATATGGATGCGACCAACTTTCCTTTATTAGGAAGTGTAATGCTTGACCTACTTCATCCTACATCAGCAGTTTGTGGCATGCCAAAAGCGCCCGCGCTGGAGTTTATTAAAGAGCAGGAAAATTTTGACAGAGCGTATTTTAGCGGATATTTAGGACCTGTAAACCTGAGTGAAGAGACACATCTGTTTGTAAATCTTCGTTGTATGCAGATTGGACGGGAAGAAGCTACCTTATATGCAGGAGCTGGGGTAACAGAAGATTCTATTCCCCAAAGCGAATGGGAGGAGATTCAACTTAAGTGTGACACATTAATTGATGTACTGGATTTATAAAACCAGAAATCTTGAGCATTCCACAAACCATTCTTGACATCGCTGAAATATGTGCCCGGCAAGGAGTAAATAAGCTCATATTATCATCCGGCTCCAGAAATGCTCCACTAATCCTGGCATTCACCAGACATTCAAGCTTCAGCAACTACCTGATCAGTGATGAACGGGTAGCAGGATATGTTGCTTTAGGAATGGCCCAAAGCCTCGGACGACCGGTAATTTTGCTGTGTACTTCCGGAACAGCCGCACTGAATTACGCACCTGCAATTTCGGAAGCTTACTATCAGCAAACACCCTTGTTGGTGTTTACTGCAGACCGACCCCCGGAATGGATTGATCAAAATGATGGACAGGCCATCAGACAAAGAAATGTTTTTGAAAATCATGTAAAAAAAAGCTTTGAACTACCGGTATCTCTGGACCATGAAGATGCTAAGTGGCAGCTTAAAAGGACAGTAAATGAAGCCATTATTAATTCAAAAACAGGAATCCCGGGACCAGTGCACATAAATGTCCCACTACGGGAACCGCTGTATCCTGATACTGAACAGCCCTGGAAATACAGCAAAAAGGTCCCGGTAATAAATCTCAGGCAAACAAAAAAAGACCTTAACCAAGAACAATGGATTTCTTTAAAAGACCAGTGGGTAGCTGCCAATAAGATCTTAATTGTTGGTGGACAGGGTGGTCAATCAGATGCACTGACAACCGCATTAGAAAACATCCAGGCAAAGTCAAGAGTCCCGGTATTAGGCGATGTAGTTTCCAATCTACACCGTGTCCACAATGTGGTTGCGCACCCTGAGATTATTTTGGGGCAGGAAGACAACAAACTTATTGAGTTACGTGCTGACCTGCTGATTACTTTCGGCGGAGCTTGGGTATCCAAAAACCTCAAAATGTTTTTGAGAAAATTCCCGGGCGCCCTTCATTGGCATGTCCAAGACTCGGAGATCCCGCCTGATACATTTAAAAGTTTGTCCGACATTATCCCAATGGACCCAGTCACATTCTTTACAAAACTGAAGGAAATAGTGCCGCAAATACAGGACTCCGCCTGGTATCAACAGTGGCAAACAGAAGAAACCAAGGCTTGTGAATTTGTACGAAATTTTATAGACATTCAGCAGTTCTGTGAACTACAAGCGGTAGATATAGTACTTAAAGCAGCAAAGGAAGTTCATTTACATTTAGCCAACAGTACACCGGTTCGTTGGGTTGACTTGATTGGCGTTGCCCCGAGCCGTCGCCAGAGGCTAGGGCCGCGGTCCGTCGCCACAGGGGCTTCGGCCCGTCGGCGAACGGGAACTGAAACCATTGAGATATCTGCCAATCGCGGTACCAGCGGTATTGACGGCTGCACCAGCACCGCAGTTGGGCATGCACTTATCAATGGACAACAAAACCTACTGATCACCGGTGACATGGCGCTGTTTTACGATCGCAATGCATTCTGGCATCAATACAAAATACCGAATTTAAAAATCGTGCTACTGAACAATCACGGTGGTGGTATTTTCAGACTACTGGACGGCCCCAGGAAGCAGCCTGAACTAGAGGAACTGTTTGTGACTAAACAAAATTTGTCTGCCGTCAATTTCGCAAAAGATTTCGGGATGAAGTATTTATATTGTAATAATGCCAAAGATCTGACTAAAAACCTGACGCATTTATTTGAGCCCTATGACCAGGCCTGTATATTGGAGATTGAACTTCCTAACCACATGGGCGATATTTATCAAAAATTAATATCCAGCATCAAAAATAGCTATGAGTAAGGTCAACTGGGATAAGATTAAAGGATTTACCGACATTAAATTTGAATTCTATCAGGGGATAAGCAAAATTACTATTGACAGGCCAGAGGTGTACAATGCGTTCCGCCCCCAAACAAATGTAGAAATGATTGAAGCCATGGACATCTGCCGGGAACGCACGGATATACGGGTGGTGATTTTCACGGGTACGGGAGATAAGGCTTTTTGCAGCGGAGGTGATCAAAATGTAAAAGGAAAAGGCGGCTATATAGATGAAGCTGGAGTACCCCGTCTTAACGTGCTTGATCTGCAAAAAAGCATCCGTTCCATACCCAAGCCGGTAATTGCCATGGTCAATGGATACGCAATTGGAGGCGGACATGTACTGCACGTAGTTTGTGATCTGACCATTGCCTCCGAAAATGCGATTTTTGGTCAAACCGGACCAAAGGTCGGAAGTTTTGACGCCGGATTCGGTTCCAGTTATTTGGCCCGCCATGTGGGACAAAAAAAGGCCAGGGAAATCTGGTTTCTTTGTAAACAATATTCCGCAATGGAAGCTGAAAGCATGGGGATGGTCAATAAAGTAGTACCGCTGAAGGACCTGGAACCTACCACCATCGAATGGTGTAAAACCATCATGAAAAGCAGCCCCTTGGCTATACGCATGATCAAAAGAGGACTGAATGCCGAATTGGACGGTCAATCAGGGTTGATGGAATTTGCCGGGGATGCTACTTTGATGTACTATCTAATGGACGAGGCACAGGAAGGGAAAAATGCCTTCCTGGAAAAGAGAGACCCCGACTTCGATCAATTTCCAAAATTCCCCTAGCTGGTGAACGGGTTATATTTTGGCGATCAATATATCCCTTATGAAGAAATAGCGCATTCTAAACTCACCGTTGAGCGAACCTACTTCAACTCCGTACTGGATTTTTGCAAGTCCTATTTATCGGGCAATAAAGTGTTCCCGGTAAAAACTTCCGGCAGTACAGGTAAACCAAAGAAAATTTTCCTAACCCGTAATCAACTAAAACTGAGTGCACGAATGACCATCGATGCCTTGTCCTTGACAGAATCGTACAAGGGATTGGTCTGCATATCAATTAATCATATAGGTGGTAAGATGATGTTGGTTCGGGCCATGGAACTTGGAATGCCCCTTTATATTGCTGAGCCATCTGCTGAGCCACAGGTTCAAGACCTGCCTCCTATTGATTTTGTTGCATTAATTCCTCTACAATTACGGACCCTGCTAACATCTAAAACTGGTCGAAGTTTCCTCAATCATTGCAAAGTGGTAATAGTTGGCGGTGGGGCTATTGATCTATCTTTGGAATCCCAGCTTGACCAGTTCCCAAACCCCATATTACAAACTTTTGGGATGACCGAAACTGTGTCGCACATTGCCTTGAGACGGTTGAATGGTCCTAAAAAGGAATTGTATTTCCATACATTTCAGGGAATAGAGCTATCAACAGATGAACGAGGCTGCCTGGTGGTCTGCGGGGCAATAACAAACCATGAACCTGTGGTGACCAACGATCTGGTAGAAATGGCTGCTGAGGGAAAGTTTAAATGGCTGGGCAGGTTGGATCAGGCAATAAACAGCGGAGGTTATAAAATTTTACCTTCAAAATTAGACCCCGTGGTATTTGAAGCGCTTAGATCTGGTGGTATAAATGCTGATTTTGCAATTATCGGGTTGCCTGACCCCACGTGGGGACAGATAGTTACGCTGGTATTGGAATTGGATGACCTCAGCAAAGAAACCAAAGAAGAAATTTTAAAAAAGTTAAAAGAAAATATGCACCCATACGAGGTACCGAAGTCCATAAAACACCTACACCTGCTTCCCAGAACAGCCACCGGAAAATTTGATACCAATAAAATATCTGAGTCATTAAAATCAGACCAGCCATAGTTAATATAATTGATGCTTATCTTATGGTTCATTTTAATATTCAGGCCATGCTAAAATACCTTATTCTTGGTATCCTGATGGTTTCAGCAGGTTGTTCTGAGGAACCCGCTCCTCCGTTAAGTCCCGAAATGGAACTTTCCACATTTGATCTGGCTCCCGGATTCAGAATTGAACTAGCAGCATATGAACCAATGGTACAGGACCCGGTGGTTATCAAGTTTGACGAGGATGGCAGACTATGGGTAGTAGAAATGCGGGGATTTATGCCTGACATTGAAGGTAATGGGGAGGAAATGCCGGTAGGAAGGGTCTCTATTTTAATGGACATGGACCATGACGGTCAAATGGACAGTTCCACAGTTTTCGTTGATAGCCTGGTGCTACCCCGAGCACTGGCAATTGTTAAAGGAGGAGCGCTGGTGGTGGAAGATGAGGTCCTTTGGTACCTGGAAGATCTGGATGGCGACCTTAAAGTGGACAATAAAACAATAGTTGATGCTGAGTATGGAAAGAAGGGCGTAGTTGAACATGCCCCCAATGGACTGTGGCGGGGCATGGACAATTGGTACTACAACGTCAAATCGAACCATCGATACCGGTTGATTCAAGGAAAATGGATTAAAGATAAAACTGAATTCCGTGGCCAGTGGGGAATAAGTCATGATAATTTCGGTCGATTATACTATAACTACAACTGGTCACAACTACATGCAGACCTGGTCCCTCCGAATTACCTGTCCCGAAACCCAAACCATCAACCCACAAGCGGTATTGACCATTCCGTTTCTCAGGACCGAGGCATTTTTCCCATCCGGACCAATCCAGCCATCAATCGCGGATACATACAGGGTACACTTGATGCAAATGGCAGTTTGATCGAATTTACTTCCGCCTGTGCACCCTTTGTTTATCGCGGGGACTTGTTCGAGTCTGCGCTGGTTGGAAATGTATTCGTTTGTGAACCAACCGGGAACCTGATAAAACGAAACTTAGTGAGTGAAAAAGGACTTTACCCAATAGCTGAAAATGCTTACCAAGGAAAGGAGTTCCTGGCGTCCACCGATGAACGATTTAGACCGGTGTGGTTAACCTCTGGGCCGGACGGGGCCTTGTATGTAGCAGATATGTATCGGGGCATTATTCAACATGGGTTGTACATGTCTCCCTATCTTAGAAAGACCATACTCCAGAGGAAACTTGACAAGCACATAAATCTGGGACGCATCTGGCGGATCATTCCGGAGAACGGTGTGATGCCCGAGCCAGTAAGGCTCTCTAAAGCATCCATTGATGAACTAGTAGAACTACTGGGTCATCAAAACGGTTGGTATCGCGACATGGCTCAACGTCTACTGGTAGAAAGACGGAGCCCGGAAGCAATTCACAACCTGCAACAGCTCATTCATAAAAGCCCAAATTATCTGGCCAGACTTCATGCCTTGTGGGCCCTTGAGGGAATGGGAATTGAAGGGCCCGGGATCTACCTGACAGCATTGCAAGACCAAAATGTACAGGTACAGGTAGCTTCAATGCGGATTCTTGAGAAAATCGCCATTAATAACCCAGAAGTGCTGGAGCAGTTGAAAAAAGCTATGCCAGCCACAATATCGAATGAGACAGTGGCACTTCAAATGGCCCTTACCTCCGGAATAATGCAGCCTCAACCAAAACAAGCCATACTTACACAAATACTTACTACTTACGTGGATTCACCGATATTTCGGGATGCGGTAATGAGTAGTATTCCTGACCAGGAATATGAATTTCTTAGAATGGTTATGGGTCAACCGGAATGGCTTCAATACACCAGCGATAAAGAAATAATGCTTGAGATGTTGGCGGCTTCAATTGCTAAAAAGAGAAACCCCAAAGAACTCAGGGAGCTTATGGAATTAGTGGACATTGATAATCTTGGGTGGGAGCATCGTGCAATAATAGCCGGTTTGTCAGTACATGATACACCTGCAGATGCAAATAAAATCCCTCTGGCAACGGTGCCTGGAATTTTTACCAAGGATATTTCTGAAGATCAACTTCGATCCCAACTCTCCCGGATTTCCACGCTCTTTACCTGGCCCGGCAAACCGGTAAATTTAGATACAACAAAAGCCAGTTTTAACGATACTTTGGATGCTAAAATATTTGCACATGGGCGTAGTATTTATCTTACCATTTGCGCTAGTTGTCATGGAAATGATGGAAAAGGCCTGCCCAGGTTTGCACCACCTCTGGTAAGATCTGAATGGGTGCTTGGAGACACCAGACGGCTTACCCTGATTTTACTGCATGGCTTGGAAGGGCCAATAGAAGTTAACGGCAAGAAATATGATTCGCCTGAAATTCTTCCTGAAATGCCCTCGTTTGCAAGTACCTCGGCCGAAGATTTGGCTGCGGTAATGACCTATATACGAAAGGAATGGGGGCATAATGCCAGCCCCATAGACGCCGGAACTGTGGGAGGTATACGGGTAAGCTCGCAGGGAAAGGTAATTCCGTGGACCGAAGTGGAATTGTTAGAGATTAAAAGTGAACAATAGCAATGTCAAATAAGAAACATTTAATTAGCAATGCCCAAGTTTGTCAATGGGCAAATTTTGGTCATTACTTATTACTTATTGGGTGTTTAACGTTCAATTTTTTTTAAATTGTATCTTGTTCACACCTGAAATGAGTAAGACCCCAAAATCTGAGAGGATATCTCGCCGTTCCTTTATTCAACAAAGTGGTGTCTTGACCACAGGCATGGCTTTAATCCCGGAGTTGGCATTTCCTAATGTGAAAGTGAATCAAAGATCTGCCATGGGCGTGGCCGCGGCCAGTTATGCCAATCGCTGGGGTTCCGGAGACGCCAGCAAAAAGATCCCAGGATTTGAGCATGCCCTACAAATGCTGAAACACTGTGAATCGATTGGCGCGGGAGGGGTCCAGGTGGGTGCCAGCAACTGGAGTGAAGATTTCACCGGTAAGGTGCGAGATTTTAGAGAGGAAAAGGGATTATACCTGGAAGGCTCCATTCAATTACCTCAGAATGATGCCGATGTCGAACGTTTTGAAGTAGAAGCCAGGAATTCAATGGAAGCAGGGGCCTCGATATTGCGCACCGCTTGCTTAAGTGGTCGCCGCTATGAGAATTTCGAATCAGGTCAGGCATTTGAAGAGTTCAAGGCATTTTCTATAAAATCAATAGAACGGGCAGCGCCTATTTTGGCGAAATACAAATTGAAGCTGGCAATTGAAAATCACAAGGACTGGAGGGTACCTGATCTTCTGGCTCTAATTAAATATTTCGACAGCGAATGGATCGGGATTAACCTGGACACTGGCAACAACATCTCCTTTCTTGAGGATCCCATGTATGTGGTGGAGTCACTGGCGCCATATTCATTTACTACGCACATTAAAGACATGGGGGTAAAAGACTATGAAGACGGCTTTCTGCTATCCGAAGTCCCGTTAGGGACCGGAGCCCTTGATCTTGGAAAGATCATTGATGATTGTCGCCAACATAACCCGGGCATCAAATTTAATCTTGAGATGATTACCAGGGACCCATTAAAAATCCCCTGTTTTAAGGAGGAATATTGGGCAACTTTTAAAAAGATTCCTGCAGTAGAAATGGTTGGGGCCCTTCAATGGGTACGCGACCATCAATCAGCATTACCATCGGTTAAAGGTATGTCGCCGGAAGAAAAACTGGCATATGAGGAAAAAAACATCATTGATTCTTTTAAATATGCCCACGCTGAACTTAAACTTTAAATTAAACCCGGATTATGCACTAGAAATCTATTACGAAGTCTAATACATAATCCGGGTTTAAAACTGATTCATATGACTGAACAACTTCCGGGAGTTAAACTATTTGATTTAAGCGGTCGCCTGGCCATCATAACCGGTGGGTCTAAAGGACTCGGTCTGGCCATGGGAGCAGGACTGGCCTCCGCAGGAGCTAATTTGATTTTGGTCAGCAGAAACCAGGATGAGGGTGAGGCAGCGGCAGCATCTATAACCGCCGAATATGAAGTTGAAGCTTCAGCCATGGGTGCCGATGTTACCAGTCAGCGGCAGATGGAAAAACTGACAGAAACAGTCATGGGAAGATACCGCCGCATTGACATTTTGATAAACAGTGCCGGTATCAACATCCGCGGGGCCATTGACGAATTGAGTTATGAAGATTTTAAAAAAGTAATGGAGGTAAACGTGGATGGCACCTGGCTCGCCTCCAGAGCAGTAATTCCATATATGAAAAATGCCCGGTATGGTAAGATCATTAATATGGCCAGCACCTTGGGTATGGTAGGTTTATCAAATAGAACTCCTTACACCTCAAGTAAAGGGGCTATTGTACAGATGACCAGAGCGCTGGGGCTTGAACTGGCACCATTTAATATTAATGTTAATGCTATTTGCCCCGGTCCATTCCTTACCGAAATAAACAGATCGATTGCTGATTCGGAAGAAGCCAAAAAGTTTATTGTGGGGGCAACCGCTCTGGAACGTTGGGGCAAACTACGCGAAATTCAGGGTGCCGGAATTCTACTGGCCAGTGATGCAGCAAATTATATGATTGGGTCAATGGTAACGGTGGATGGAGGGTGGACGGCGCGTTAAATTATGAGTTAGAAATTATGAATTGGTTTAATTCTCTTCTTGCACTTCTCCTGACTATTGGCGCCCTAATGTTTTTGTCGTACCAGAACCATGCCCAGAACCCAGTGATTGCGGATGGTGCCCAATTGAAACAGGTGGCCTCGGGATATTCATTTACAGAAGGTCCGGCGGTGGACCCTGACGGCAATGTTTACTTCACTGACCAGCCGAATGACCGAATTTACAAATGGTCAGCCAACGACGGGTCAGTGACCCTGTTTATGGAAGGCGGAAAACGATCCAATGGGTTGTATTTTGATAACCACGGAGTGTTATTGTCCTGTGCTGATTTCAGGAATCAATTGGTGAAAATACATCCGGATCAATCTATGGAGGTATTACTGGATAATTTTCAGGGTAAAAAATTCAATGGACCCAATGATTTGTGGGTACATCCAGATGGCAGGATTTACTTTACCGATCCCTTCTATAAACGTGATTGGTGGGACCATGATGAAAAGGAAATTGAAGCTGAAAATGTTTATTGTTTTTTCCCTGAAAACAATTCAGTATCAATAGTGGCAGCAGGCCTGGTGAGACCAAATGGCATTGTAGGCACACCGGACGGTAAAACGCTTTACGTTGCGGATATAAATGACAACAAAACCTATTCCTATAAAATCAATAATGACGGGTCCTTAACAAAAAGAAAGCTGTTCACTGAAATGGGATCCGACGGCATGACCATTGATGATAAAGGGAATGTCTATTTGACCAACACAGCCGGAGTAACCGTGTTTGACAGAAAAGGAGATCGAATTGAGCAAATTCCTACCGGAGAGAAATGGACCGCCAATGTGGTGTTTGGGGGGAAGGACCGGAATGTCCTGTTTATTACTGCCATGGGATCTGTGTATACGTTGGAAATGAAAGTGAATGGGGTGCGGTGATTGGAAGTACTCAACACCAAACATGGAACCTGCCCAACCAACAGCCCGAAAACCACCATGCTATATACCAATTTGAGTGGAAAAGACCTTAGTAACGTAAGAGGTCCTCTGGATGATATGGATATTTAATATTTTAGTCTTGTGAAGCTTTAATGGCTTGATATGGAAAGATTACAGAAAGGGGCCACAAAACCAGTTGCTCACTTTGCAGGCAGCCGAGTTTATCGGCAGGTTTATGCGCCATATACTTCCCACTGGGTTTTCATGTGCTTGAATGGTGACACGATGCATAAAGCCAAGTCAACTCTGGCCCTTTGGTTTTTCTTTGCTTGGTTAATCCGTCAATCCTACAAATCGCTTAATTCGCCTCAAGATTGCCAGTTTAATACTTCAAAACTTACTTATTCGTGAGCACCCAAAGCTCTACTTCTTCGGAAGATCTCCAGTGCTGATCTCGTTTTGTTTTTTCAGAAGCAGCTTTCACGGATTTTTTTAAACATTTTTCCAATTGAAATCTC
>CAZOJZ010000318.1:0-2079 GCA_964580205.1 uncultured Roseivirgaceae bacterium | reverse complement strand
AGGATACACAGAAATGAAGTCATTTGTAAATTCACTGGCCCGGCCCCGAAAAATCCTTTTGATGGTCAGCGCCGGACAGGCTGTAGACTCCGTCATAACTCGATTAAAACCAATGCTTTCAGAGAGTGATATACTGATAGATGGTGGTAATTCACACTATCAGGACACTCAGCGTCGAGTTTCAGAATTGATTAAAGATAACATCCATTTCTTGGGCGTCGGAATTTCAGGTGGTGAGCAAGGGGCTTTGCAGGGTCCGTCGATGATGGTGGGTGGTTCTAAAGAGGATTATGATGCTGTAAGGACAATTTTTGAATCGATATCTGCAAAAGATAAAAATGGCCAACCCTGTGTCTCATTACTAGGGCCGGGTGGTTGCGGACATTTTTTAAAGACCATTCACAACGGTATTGAATATGTCGAAATGCAATTGCTGGCCGAATGCTATAGCCTCCTCGCTCCTACCTATTCGAATGAGCAGATATCATCCTTGTTGAGAGAATGGAACCAAGACGAATTATCGAGTTACTTGTTGAAAATCACTGCCAATATTCTGGTTAGAAAAGAGGGTAACGACTATTTGCTCGATAAGATCCTGGATAAAGCAGGCAGTAAGGGTACGGGTTCCTGGTCATCACAGATTGCCATGCAATTTGGTGTGCCGGCTTCCATGATAAATGCTGCTGTGACAGCACGATATATTTCAATGTTGAAAGAGAAGCGTATAGAATTGGTATCAATGTTAACTGCGAAAAGGGATATTGTTCCAATTGATCCTGAAACGCTTAAAAACACCTACACATTTGCCCGCATCATAAATCATTACCAGGGCTTTGAAATAGTAAAGTCCGCATCCATAGCAAACAACTGGAATGTGAGCCTTAACGAAATTGCCCGTATCTGGACCCAAGGGTGCATAATTAAATCCCAATTGATGGAATCGTTTGTTGAAATTTTGAGATCTGAAGACGATCTCCTGAAACATTCAGAGGTCTTTTCAGAAGTAAAGAACCATGAAAATGATATAATTATTACCTTAAATAATGCATCTAAATTAGGTATAGCAACACCTTGTATATCAAATAGTTTACAATATTGGTTTTCCATGACTACCGAAACATCATCAGCACATCTAATACAGGCACAGCGGGATTACTTTGGAGCCCATACATATCAAAGAAATGACAAACCTTCCACCGACTTTTTTACTTCTAACTGGACCACAAATGGATAGTACCTTACTCATTGCCATTGGCGCAGGTATCGCCGTATTACTAATACTCATCCTAAAGCTTCGCATTCAAGCCTTTATTGCCCTGCTAATTGCAAGTATTGTGGTAGGGATCATCGCAGGGATGGAACCTCTTTCTATCGTAGAGACTATCCAGGAAGGAATGGGTAGCACTTTGGGCTTTGTGGCCGTGGTTATTGGCCTGGGGGCTATGTTTGGTGCCATACTGGAGCACTCTGAAGGAGCAGAAGCTGTGGCGGCGTTCTTGCTGAAACATTTTAAAGAAAAAGGAACTTCCTGGGCGTTAATGTTTACAGGTTTCTTTATCGCCATCCCGGTTTTCTTCGCTGTGGCCTTTATCATATTGGTTCCCATGATCTATTCCTTACAGCGGAAATCGAAAAAATCACTCCTGCTCTATGGGATTCCATTATTAGCAGGTCTGGCCATCACGCATGCGTTTATCCCTCCTACTCCTGGTCCCGTTGCCGTAGCGGATATACTCGATGCCGATTTGGGTTGGGTGATCGTCTTCGGATTTATAGTTGGAATACCTACCGCCATTGTAAGCGGCCCTTTATTTGGGAAGTATATCGCAAAGCGAATTCATATCGATGCACCTGAACTAATCAAAAATATCAATCGGGAAGATAGCAGCAGGCCTTCGGTAGGAATGATCTTCGCGATCATAGGCCTTCCTATTTTCCTGATCGTTTGTAATACCGTGTTGACTAGTCCGATTGGCGATGGCTGGGTCTCTGATGGTGTTAAGAATTGGACTCAACTAATTGGGCATCCGTTTTTCGCTTTGATCCTAGCCAATTTAATTGCCTGGTACTTACTTGGAG
>CAZOJZ010000317.1:0-1742 GCA_964580205.1 uncultured Roseivirgaceae bacterium | reverse complement strand
AGATAAAAATAGTATGTATAGAAGTGCACAAACCAATCCTAAAATTGCCAGGATACCCATAGTCCCCTTCCAGGTAGGGTACAATCCGGTAAAATTAATAGCCGTGGCAATAGTGCCCGGACCAGCTATTAGTGGTATGGCCAATAGGGATATAGCTATTTCTGTCAGTGTTCTCTCCGATCTGTCAATGTCTTCTGACGGGGCATGAGATTTGCTTCCACCGGTTGATAAAAGTTGAAATCCTGCCTGGACAATTAGTAATCCCCCCGCTATCCGAAAAGCTGGTAAAGTAATGTCAAACGCTTTAAAGATGGCATTGCCCAATAGTATAAATAGGGCTACCACAACAAATGATGTGATTGCCGTTTTTAATGCTATCTTTTTTTTGGACTGGTTATCAAACCCTGAGGTCATAGCCAGAAAAACAGGAGTATTACCTATAGGGTTCATGATAGCAAAAAAACCCATAAAAACAGTAGTAGCAAATAGTTGAATGTTTTCCATGCAATTTATCTGGACATGCGTCCACCAGCCGTATCCAAGTTTACGCTGGCATCCACATAAGATAAAAGTTTAAAATAGATTTGATCAGTAATGTAATCTAGGCAGATTGCTTGTTACTAACAAGCATATAATCCGGTTAGCTTTTTAATTCAGGATTTATATAATTGTAATGAAACGGCGTAAGTTCATTTACCAAAGTAGTTTAATAGCTGCCGGCGGGTATTCAGGTCTCAGCATGAGAAGTGGGTACAAACTGATGACGGTTAATGGTCCAGTTGACTCCGAAAAGATCGGAGTAACCTTATCGCATGAGCATATCCTGGTGGACTTTATTGGTGCAAATCAATATGATCCCACTCGCTGGGACCGAGACCTGGTTGTGGAAGCTTTGTTACCTTATCTAATAGAATTGAAACGGTTAGGATGTAATACTTTTATAGAATGTACACCAGCTTTCCTGGGACGCGACCCTTTACTGCTGAAAACTCTTTCAAATAAAAGTGGTCTGAACATAATCACCAATACAGGATATTATGGAGCAGTAAATAATAAATATCTGCCAATATCAGCAATCAGCGCTTCCTCTCAGGACTTGGCAAACCAATGGATTGAAGAATTTGAAAACGGAATTGATGGAACGGATATACGACCCGGTTTTATAAAAATCAGTGTAAACCCGGGATCACTAAGTGATTTGCACCGCAAATTGGTGGAAGCCGCGGTAATTACCCATCTTCACACGGGTTTGACCATTGTGTCACACACCGGCCCCTCCGAACCTGCTTTTGAACAATTAGAAATACTTAAAGAGCTGGGAGTACATAGTTCAGCTTTCGTATGGGTGCATGCCCAAAATGAAAAAGATAGAACAGCCTACATAAACGCCATTCAGATGGGCGCCTGGATCAGTCTTGATGGTGTAGAGGAATCAAATTTAAATGAATATATAGAGATTTTGCAATTGATAAAGGCTCAGGGGTTTCTCCATCGAGTACTTGTTTCCCAGGATGGTGGCTGGTACGAGCCAGGAAAGCCATGGAATGGCCTGGGACGGGATTACACGGTTATTTTTAAACTACTAATTCCAGCGCTTAAGCTCTCAGGATTTAACCGGAAAAATATTAAGCAATTATTTGAGATCAATCCGCAAGAAGCATTCTCCATCAAAGTCCGAGGACTATAAATTTCCGGATCAGTTATTATTTGTTAATCTAAATCAACTTACTCAATCCTATGCC
>CAZOJZ010000316.1:0-2214 GCA_964580205.1 uncultured Roseivirgaceae bacterium | reverse complement strand
AGGTTTTCCCTGAACTGCGAGATGACATGCTGTGAATTTTGCTCTTAGGGAATATTCAACGTATATTAATATGGTAATGCGAGCATCTAAAAAATTATTGACCATAGCTCTGCTGGGAGTTATGGTGCAAACTGAATATGTATTTTGTCAGGTTGTGCACTATGATTTCGACTCTTTACTCCAGCATAATCCACAATTCGAGCCTCTGGCAAGAATGGTATTCGATACCTTCCAGATATTCGGACCCGAGGAGCCCCTGGAGTTTACAGTCTCCACTGATTTAAAGGCCTTATCAAAAAATAAATTCAAGGACGAGTACCAGGTAGCAAAAGTGATTTTCCAACTATGGGATACCATTAATATATCACGTGAGATCAGGATCAAGCCAAGAGGGGAATTTCGTCTAAAAAATTGCAGTAACCCTCCATTGAGGGTAAATGTCAAGAAAACTGAAGAAATTTTCGAGTTGCTGGACGGACTGGATAAGTTAAAATTGGTAGTGCCGTGTAAGGGTGCAAGTACTTACCAAAACTATATTTTCACCGAATACCTGGCTTATAAGTTATACAACATCATAACAGATTATAGTTTTAAGGTCCGGTTAATCAAAGTAAATTACTACGATACTGGAGAAAAGGTCAAGCCTGGTAGCGCCTATACGTTTATTCTGGAGAGTCATAAAGAACTGGCAAAACGGAAAGAGTCAATGCCTATCAAGAATGATCGGATTAGTGCCAAATCCCTGGATGAGGAATATGCAGCGATATTATACATATTTCAGTATATGATTGGTAATACCGATTGGTCTGTACCTGGACTGCACAATATGAAATTGCTAAAAACAATGGATGTAAGCAGACCAAGGCCCATTCCGGTAACTTATGATTTTGACTACTGCGGCTTGGTTGATGCGCCCTACGCCATACCAGGATCCCACGTGGATATAGAATCAGTTAGGGAACGTACATATATGGGTTATTGTCTCCCCGATGAGCTAATGGAAAAAGCGTTTGATTTATTTATTGAAAAAGAATCCGAGGTGATGGCTGTTGTAAGTGATTTTAGTCTGATGACAGATAAATCAAAGAAGAAACCCCTGTCCTATATGAAGGAATTCTATGATATCATCAAAGACCCGAAACGACGTGACAGTCGTATTACCAGAAACTGTAAGCAATAGCATAGATTTAATAAATTATTGCAACGAAAAATTCGTAATTCGTAATTCTACTGCGGTAGCCCCGTGCCCGGATACTCCCCAATATTTGCCAGCGGTACGTTTGCACTAAACTTGGCGTTAATTGCTTCAAGGATGGCGTTAGCGGCTATGGCATAGCCTCTTGAATTTGGATGCACTCCATCTTCAGAAAATATTCCTGTAGGCGGCGCCAACCCTGCGCTAACAGCTAACCCATCTATAAGCAATGGGCTTTCATCAACCAGTTCATGATATACCTGGTTCATATCAACATGTGCCACCCGGTCATCTACGCCAATGGCTGTAATGGTACTTGCAATAATTGTATTAAATGCATTGGTTCTATCCCTGACCTCTGTTAGTTCATTGATCAGCAAGGTAAAACGATCCACTAATGGACCTGTTATACCGAAAATTATATCGGGATTGTTGGGGTCGGGAGTGCCCAATATGGCACCCGCACTTAAAGTTATCAGGTCCTCAGCAGTAGCTTGTCTAAGATTCGGAAGACTGGGAGGGAGAGGATCTGGCAGCCCTGTTAGCTGGGTTAGAGATTCATCTTCTACCAGAATCCCGTTAGCTCCTGCAGCGAATTGAATGGTTCGCAAAGCAGCTTCTTCCTGGGAGATCAATCCAAAGGCCGCCGCACCTGCCATGGCAGCATTGTAGCCTGCAAAAGCTGCATTAACTGCATCTATTATAGGATCACCTTCAGAAAATGGAATGGCATTCCAAGGTACTAATTGAAAAAAAGGCAAGGTTTCTACATCCGGAATGTTTACCACTACTCCCTGAATGTTTGGATCGGTAGTCATAATGCTTAATGCCGCACCGTATTGAAATGTAAAAGCCGATGCTGAGGTGATTGGGGCAATGCCTGATGCGCCGGTGATTGCATACAATAAGACGTCATTGTTACCCAGCCAAAGGGCAAAGAAGGTGCCTCCAGCAGTGGCCGCATCTCCGATCATAGTAGACACTCCGGGATTTGAGGCAAACCTGGCATAGAACGGGTT
>CAZOJZ010000315.1:0-7507 GCA_964580205.1 uncultured Roseivirgaceae bacterium | reverse complement strand
TCATCAACATTTTGTCCGCCACCTGTCCATCTTGATCATAAAGTGCCAATGCTGCAGAAGCATCAATGTAGTAATAAACTCGCCTCCCCATGGCCCCATCACCGTAGTCAATCAGTTCTTCTTCACGTTGTAAATCCAGTTTGAACGCATCCAGGGTCAACAGGTAATTTGGCTTATACTGAGCAATTAATTGAACGACCTGGGTGCTGTCTGGAAATTCAGGGGTGGCAGTATACCAACGTCCCGGAACTGTGGTGTCGGTCACCGTCAGGCTGAGGTGTTCAATACTGTTAAAACCGTCCTGAAGACCCTCAATAAAAGCCTGGTAACCGTCTTTATATAATGCAGTTACTTTTTCCTCGGTAAAAGAGATCTGTGCGGTATCGAACCGACTTACAAAGACGATTTTCTGGGGTTCTGGTGGCAATATGATCTCCCGTGGTTCTGTAACCGGTACCTGTACTACTGCGATACAGGAAGTTAATAAGAGCAGGAGAAGTGCCTTTTGCATGGCACAAAGTAATGAACAATTAAGAATGGACAATTAATAATTGTTGAATAATTTTTGATAATAAATCAATTATTAATTACTCATACGAATTTAGGTTGTAGGACCTCAAAGCTTATCCTCTGACCAGTGAGTCATTCTGACTGCTATCTTTTTATTAGATTTACCAAAACCCTGAAATATGAGATCTTCTATTAAATACCTCCTAATCCCGATTATATTCCTGGCTGTTTTCGCACTTGCCTGCTCACCTCAGAATTCTGGCAGGATAGAACTCGCGGCTTCTATACAGATGAAAGAACTACCTTCTCTAAAAGACAAGAACATCCTCATTGTTTACGGCGGCTGGCCGGGACACAAGCCTGAACTTTTTGCGGAGAAAGCAAAGACACTGCTAGCTGCACAAGGTGCAAATGTCACCCTATCGGAGTCCCTGGATATTTACAAAGATGCCACCACCATGTCAAAAATGGATCTTATCGTTCAATCGTTTACCATGGATAAGATCGACAACGATCAGATCAAGGGGTTGGTAAAGGCCGTTAAGAATGGAGTTGGTTTTGCAGGAGCACACGGCGGGTTTTGTGATTCATTTAGAGACAATACTGAATATCAGTATATGACGGGCGCCCAGTTTGTGGCTCACCCTGGCGGCCAGGTGGAATACAGGGTAAACATAAAAGGAGATCACCCGATCACATCCGGTGTAAATGATTTTACTACTACCACTGAGCAATATTACCTGCATGTGGATCCCAACATTGAAGTATTGGCAACTACTACGTTTAATGATAAGGCTGATGAGTGGATTGATGGTGTGGTTATGCCAGTGGCCTGGACCAAGACATTTGGAAAGGGTAGGGTGTTTTGTATTGCACTAGGTCATGATCCGGCAGAGTTTGATCAACCAGAGGCACAGATGATCTTGATAAACGGATTTAAATGGGCAGCTAAATGAGGGACGAAGGAACTAGGGACGAGGGAGTTAGGGACGAAGGTTAACTATGGATTATAAGTTATGAGGGAAAAGTGTTTCGGGTTGCGAGTTCAATCAATTCTTCAATCCTTCAATCCCTCAGTCCTTCAATCCCTCAGTCCTTCAATCCTTCAGTCCTTCAATCCTTCACTCATTTCGAGTATAGATAACCGTTAGCCATTCGCGATGGGTTTTTTGATATATTTTCTTAAATCCCTGCGATACTACCATTTCTTCAATCTCTGCCGTAGGGTGTATATGGGTACGGAGGTAATTGCTTAAAGACTTTACCAGAGATTCAACTTTGTTTACCGCCTTGACCCACCATATGTCCCTGGGTATGGTATATGCATATACTTTTCTGGCTTTTTGTAATGACAACTTTACCAACGGCCGGTAGTCCTGATAACAGCAGATCACTTTGTCCATGGTTACCACATCAACCTGTGGTAAACTTCGGTGGTGCTCAGTAAAGTCGCCAGTTAGAATATTCACCTTCTTTTCTACTGATCTAGAAACTACCTGTTCCTTAAAGACCTTAGAATAAGCATCAGAAATTTCAAAATAATATGCCTGATCTATTCCATTATCCAGCAACTCCCATATGAGTGCACCAACACCACCGCCAATGTCCAATAGAGAACCCTCAACCGGGGCTCGTTCCTGAAGTGGCTTAAGAAGATATTTTGTACTCTTTTTGGGCCCACTTTTGAGGTATTTGGCCATTTCCTTTCTGGCTTGTTTCAGGTCAAAGGTATTGTCATAAGTAGTTTTACAACAATAATCCATAAATAACTAATAATCAGTTAAATATAAAAAAGTTGTTACGGGTCACTTTAATCCTCGGCCTTCGTCCTTCGTGACCACGGCCGGCGAAGCACCCACCTTAGTCTTCGTCTTCGGCGGGCACCCACACCCACACTCACACTCACACTCACACCACACTCACTACTCCCACTCACACTCACACTCAATTTACTCACACTCCAAACTGCATCAGATGGTGATCCAGATGCTTGTAGCCACTCCATCCTTTTTCATCTCTCGTCAGGACCCCGAATAAAGCGTGTTCCGTCTTTTCACCCTCCATTCCTTTCCACTGTTCCATGGCTCTCAGAAGACGCTGTTTTTCATTTTTAAAATCTTTAGCGCTGGTTTGTAAATACTGAGGGTGTGTCTTGCTATTTCTCGGGTAAAGCTTTTCACCTACCACCATTTTGCGGATCATTCCTTTGAATAACCTGGCAACAAATGGAGTATTTTCTAAAGGCTTTCCATTAGATACCTCAATAATTTCAGCGCAATGGGCCATCATTTGACCTACTCCCATTTTTCCCCATTGAGGGTTGGATTCTATGGTGAGCTTTTCTATTCTTTCAATTATGTTATTGTAAACCTCCGGATTGTATAATGATTTTTTTTCCATCGATCTTATGATTTAGATTTGCATATAACTTGAGATCACTTGGCCAGGAATGATGAGTACATCCATACCAATTTCTCTTGTTCCCTAATATAATCACTCATCAAGGCATTTATACATTTTTAGGTAAATCTGGCAAAATATTTAGAGGTTCAAAGCTGTTTTTCTATTTTGGGACGGCTACAAGATTTTCAAAGATGAGATTCACCCTGTTATGCTCAGCTAACTAATAATATGTCAACTCCAATTATCGATGCTCATACCCATTTCTGGGACCCTACAAAGCTTAAATACCATTGGCTTAGCTCCACTCCGGTATTGAACCGGCCATATCTATTGAATGACTATAATGAAGCCACCGAAGGTATACCCATTGAAAAAATGGTATTTGTAGAGTGCAACTGCATAAGTGAACAAAATGAGCAAGAGGTGTTGTGGGTTGAAGAAATTGCCAAACAAGATCCTCGAATACATGCGATTGTAGCTTATGCTGACATGAATGATAACGATGGTATCGATGCCAATCTGGAACGGCTAATGGCCCATGATATGGTGCGGGGTATTCGGCATAACATCCAGTTTAATGAAATAGGGTTTGCCATACAGCCTCAATTCGTACAGGGCATCAGTAAAGTGCTCAACTTGAACAGACATTTTGAGTTGTGTTTGACCCATGATCAGATGGAAGAATGCATTGAATTGGTCAGTCATTTACCCGAAAGGCCATTGATGCTTGATCACTGCGGTAAACCAGGAATAAAATCCGGAGCGATTGAACAATGGAAAATACAACTCAAAAAGATGTCAGCGTTTGAGCATGTGTATTGTAAGATTTCCGGCTTGTTAACCGAAGCTGATTTAGAGAACTGGACTGATGAAGACATTTTTCCTTATGTAGATCATGTACTCGACTGTTTCGGGATTGAGCGAATAGTATATGGAGGCGATTGGCCAGTATCTACCTTGGCAGGGGGTTATGCTGCATGGAATCAGTTTGTTCAAAATTGGACTGATTCATGGAGTCCAAGCGAAAAGAAAAAATATTACTATGATAACGCAGCTCAGTTTTACAAGATGTAACTGCAACTACAGTAATGCTCTATAGTGGCTAGTAGTTTATTTTACAGAAATATTTAAATGGTTAATTCAACAGTCATATTCTCTTTATTATGGACAACAAGAAAATAAATATCGCTCTGGCCGGATTGGGATTTGGAGCTGAATTCATACCGATTTATTTAAAACACCCAAACGCTAATCTGGCAGCAATCTGCCAGCGGACCGAATCAAAAATGAATGCGCTGGGGGACACCTTTGGTATTGAAAAAAGGTATATCTCTTTTAATGATTTAATTTTGGATCCGGATATTGATGCGGTACACATCAATACACCTATCCCGGACCATGGCTGGCAGTCAATTGCAGCTTTAAAAGTTGGTAAGCATGTGGCATGTACAGTTCCCATGGCTACCACTGTAGACGAATGCCAGGAGATCGTTGCTCTTTGTGAAGAAAAGGGACTTACCTATATGATGATGGAAACCGTGGTTTACTCCAGGGAGTTTCTTTTTATGAAAGAGCTTTATGAAAAGGGGGAACTGGGTAAGATCCAATACCTGAAAGCCAGCCATCAGCAGGATATGGACGGTTGGCCGGATTATTGGCCTGGATTACCGCCTATGCACTATGCTACCCATTGCGTGGGACCAATCCTCGGCCTAACCAGGGACCAGGCGGAGTACGTGTCGTGTTTTGGTTCAGGAACTATAAGGGAGGAATTGCATCAACATTACGGCAGCCCCTTTGCCGTAGAATCTACTCAGATCAAGTTTAAGGATTCTGACTTGAGCGCTCATGTTTACCGGTCATTGTTCGACGTTGCCAGGCAATATAGGGAGAGTTTTGAAGTGTACGGTTCAAAGAAAACAGTAGAATGGCCATTGATAGAAAATAACCCCTTGGTGGTACACACTGCTAAAAAACCAGAAGCGGAAATCCCTGAAGAAATCAACTGTCCGGATTATGCTCATTTGCTACCTTCCGAAATACAGGTTTTTACCACCAAAGGGGTGTATGATCTGGAAGATAGTCAGCACTTGTCCTTTACCCAGGGAGCAGGACATGGCGGTTCTCACCCGCACCTGGTACATGCATTTATAGATGCCCTTATTAAAGAAAAGCAGCCTTATCCAAATGCAGTTGAGTCAGCCAACATTACTTGTGTGGGGATATTGGCCCATGAATCTGCAATGAAAGGAGGGCAGATTATGAGGCTGCCGGAGTTCACCTTAAAATAAGGAACAATAGAATATGGAAGCAATAGAGCATGGGAACAATCGAACGCCGATTTTGGAAGTCTCGAAAATTGCAACTCCATAAACTATATAGTTAACTCATAGTAAACTATATAGTTCTTTTGATTAAAGAATGTCTTAAATGTTCAATTGTTCAATTGATCCACTGCTCCCCCGTCCCTCGTCCCTAACACCCTAGTCAATAGTCAATAATCAATAGTCAATAGTAACCACGGCGCTTGGCTTAAATCCAATCCTATGTGCAATCGCCCGTATTTGCCCCGCCCTGATGTCCACGGGTTCTGTATAAATCATCCATTTACTGGTATCGCTTTGATGTATAATCTGGTAGGCTATGGAAGCCCCGGGTGTAATTGAGATTAGCGCCATTTTATCAGGGTCAATATTTTCATAGCTGCAGGCCTCCGTCACTGGTTGTATTCCATCCGGTGGCCAAAGTCGCTTCACCAATTCAGGTTCCGGAATGCCGCCCATATCACCAGTTTGTTGCTCCCAATCTGTCAGCGCATCCAGCATGATTTCAATTCTTTCCAAGTGCTCCGGATCATCGGCCAGGTTATTGACCTCATGTGGATCTTCCCAGGTATCATAAAATTCCAGATCAGGCCTTTGCTTTTCAAACCATAAAGCCGGGGTCCCCTCCAGCAATCCGGCGGCGTCCAAACGTAGTAATTCCTGCATCAAAGGCATCTGATCACGGTAGGGGAGCAATTGTACATAGGGTTGGTTCGGAAGGTAATTCTTAATCAATTTATATCGGTGATCACGAATGCCCCTGACATAGTCCAAAACCGGATCCATTCGGTCCCGGGCGGCATAAACATATTTTCGTGGTTGCTGACTGGTTGCTGGACCAAGAAAAGCTTGCCCTTGCATATAGGTTGGAATGGGTGCTTCAGCCAGGGACAAAACGGAGGGAGCAAAGTCAACAAATGATACCAACTGCCCATCCTTTTCCCCGGCCCTTTTTCTATCAGGATATCTTACCATCAAAGGAACCTTAATCCCGGAATCGTATATCCATCTTTTGGCTCTTGGCAGGCCATCTCCATGATCACCAAAGAAGAACACTATGGTGTTGTCGGCCTCACCGGAGGCTTCCAGTTCAGCCAGCAGTTGACCTACTTTTCTGTCAACCATTCTTATGTTATCATAGTGGCGTGCCAGGTCTGCTCTAATGATTCCATTATCAGGATAGTATGGTGGCAGGTTAACTGATTGGGGATCTGTATAAGAGGCTGAGTCAGCATGGAGCCACACTTTGGACTCGTGGGAATCCAGGATATTAAAAACCGAGAAAAATGGTTGAGACTTGTGGTCTCGATTCTTGTAATGAGCCTGATGGCCATTCTCATCCCAGGCAGTTACAGGTGCATGGAACTGGTAGTCGTTCTTTGCATTATTTGTGCAGTAATAGCCATTCAATCGAAGTATTTCGGAAAAGCACTTTGCCTTTGGTGGTGGCACTGCTTCATAAACAGGAATTGCCAGGAGTGCGGGGTCGGTGATTTTAGAGATGGCCGAGGTTCTTTCTATGGTGCGCATATGCAAAGCTCCGAAGCTGGTAGGATAAAGGCCCATAATTAATGCCGCTCTACTGGGAGCACAAACCCCTGATATTGAAAACGCATTGGTGAAAAGAACGCTTTCCTTGGCCAGTTTATCGATATTTGGAGTATAAGCCACTGAATCTCCGTATGCCCCAAGACGCGGGCTCATATCTTCACAAGTGATCCATAAAATATTGGGGCGACTGATTTGCTGGGGATTTATGGTGGTTTCAGGCGACATACAACCATAAAACAACCCCAAAAAGGTTACCAGAGGAAAAAGCAGTGATGATAGGTCTTTAGAGAAACCAGTATTAGCGAATTTGTTGTAGAACATCATATTCCTAAAATTTCACCATATTAGAAAATAATTCAAAGTATTAAAATATGAAAATGCAATTAGAACATATAGCTATAAATGTGCCTGACCCGGTGGCCATGGCTGATTGGTATGTGGAACACTGTGATATGAAAATTGTCCTGCAAATTGATGAACCTCCGTTTACCAGATTCCTGGCGGATCAACAAGGGAAGACCTGTATTGAGGTCTATAAAAACACGGTTGCCCCAATTCCCGATTATACCACTCAAAGTCATTTCATCTATCATCATGCTTTTGCGGTGAAGGACTTGCTTGATACTAAGGAAACATTGCTTGAAGCAGGGGCTACATATGTAGAAGAGGTCAGGCAACCAAACGGAACCATATTGATTATGTTAAGAGATCCCTGGGGT
>CAZOJZ010000314.1:0-20922 GCA_964580205.1 uncultured Roseivirgaceae bacterium | reverse complement strand
ACCTGATATACATCTTCTGTAAAAACTTGCTGCTCTCTATGGCCCTGCTTAGAAGTCATTGGAAAGTCCACCCGATTTATTATGGGGCCATCGAGACTATCCGCATAAATTTTTATCCTGGCATCAGTCCCCTTGGTGGCGAAATTATAACGTATGGCTTCCAATCCATTCAATTGAATGTCATTGAACTGGAAAAAATATCTCTTTTCAAGTCCCTCGCTGTAGTTATAGACAAAATTGCTTACACCACCATTGTTGTAAAGTATCACGTTTTGGAAATCATCACACCTTTGCGGTATCAACTTTGGAAACAAGGCCTGGTAGATCTGTTCTGGCAAATGGTCGCTTTGGTTTATGGCAGGGGAAGTATCCAGCTGTTGAATGAAACCGATAATCTCTCTGATCTTGTCGGCATCTTCGGGCTTCCAGGTGGGCAAAGTAGGTGCAAGTGAATTCAGATCCGCATCTTGGGTATTGTTAAAGAAGGCCATCAGCTGATAATATTCTTCATGTTTGAAAGGATCATAAGGATGGCTGTGACATTGAACACAACCTATTGATGTAGATTGCCATACTTCAAAAGTGGTGTTTAATCGATCCAGGACGGAAGCTACCCGAAATTCTTCATCGATGGTACCTCCTTCGCTATTGTTCATGGTATTGCGGTGAAAAGCAGTGGCAATGAGCTGGTCTCTGGAAGGGTTAGGAAGTAAGTCTCCCGCCAGTTGTTCAATGGTAAATTGATCAAACGGCATATCCTTGTTAAACGCCTGGATCACCCAATCCCGGTAGCGCCAAATGTTACGGTGCGCATCTGCTTCGTACCCATTGGAGTCCGCGTAACGGGCCAGGTCAAGCCACATGGCTGCCCATCGTTCTCCATAATGCGGGGAAGCTAATAATGAATCTACCAAACGTTCATAGGATTCAGTGGAGCTTTCTTTAAGAAAATCCTGTAGTAATTTCGGTCTGGGGGGTAGACCGGTGAGATCGAGGCTTACCCGTCGGGCTAGTGTAGCCGGATCCGCCTCATCTGCCGGCACCAAATCTATTTTAGTGAGTTCCTGGAGTATGAACAGATCGATGTTGTTATTTACCCAGATTGAAGTCTCCTGCGGTATTGACACCGGTTGAGGCGCCACATAGGCCCAGTGGTCTTCCCATTGAGCTCCCTGATCTATCCATTGGGCAATAAGTGCTATTTCCTGCTGATCTAGGGATGGGGCTTCCTGTGGCATACGTTCCTCCGGATCATGGTGCATCAGTCTTTTGTACAACTCGCTCTTCTTATGACTTCCCGGTACAATAGCGCGTTTTCCGGATTCGATGGTCCCAAAAGCCATTTCCGGGAAAAGCAAGCTGAATCCTCCCAACTGCCTTACTCCACCATGGCAAACCAAACAGTTGTCGTTTAGAATGGGCCTAATCTCGCGATTAAAGCTTATTTGTTTTTCATCCTGACATGAAAATAGTGTCAGCACCAAAACCAAGCAAACCGGAGCTTTCCGCATGGACTTAACAGGATCAAGTATCATGGTTTGATAAAATTGCCCTTATTAATTATGAATTACAAGTTACAAATTAGGAATTTTATAGAGTATGGACACCACATGCTGAGCACTGGGTACAAGCATCAATTCCAAGATCTTAAGATCACCCTGGATCCATACCCTAAGCTAATTTCTAATTCCTAATTCCTAATTCCTAATTTCTAATTATTATCTTACAGCCATGAAACAGTTCGTGGTATCGGCCCGTAAATACCGTCCATCGTCGTTCGACAACGTGGTGGGCCAGGATCACATTACCAAGACCCTACAAAATGCCATTGATAAAAATCAACTGGCACAGGCGCTGTTGTTTTGCGGTCCCCGGGGCGTTGGAAAAACCACCTGCGCCCGTATTCTGGCTCATACTATCAACGAGTTTGACCAGTCGCAGGAACTGTCCCAATCCATGAACATTTATGAGCTGGATGCCGCCTCCAACAACTCTGTGGACGATATTCGCAACCTGATTGACCAGGTGCGCTATCCTCCTCAATATGGCAAGTTCAAAGTCTATATCATAGACGAGGTACACATGCTCTCCAATCAGGCCTTCAATGCTTTCCTGAAGACCCTTGAAGAACCACCCGCCTATGCCATTTTCATTTTGGCCACCACTGAAAAGCATAAGGTGATTCCTACTATTTTATCTCGCTGCCAGATCTATGACTTTAACCGCATCGGGATCAGTGACATAGTAGATCATCTACAGTTTGTGGCTAAAAAGGAAAAGATTGAGGTTGAACCCGAGGCACTCCACCTGATCGCACAAAAGGCCGATGGGGCATTGCGGGATGCATTGTCCTTCTTCGATATGATCGTGACTTTTTCCGCTGATAATAAAGTGACTTTAGAGACTACACTGCATAATCTGCAGGTACTTGACTACGATTATTACTTTCGAATTACCGAGTATCTGTTGCAGGAGAATACCTCAGATACCTTGTTAACCCTGGATGAGATCCTCAGCAAAGGGTTTGACAGTCATAATTTTATTAACGGTCTCAGCGAACATTTAAGAACCTTACTGGTTGGCAAGGACCCGGACACTATACAATTGATGGAAGTTTCAGACTCCGTCAAACAACGTTATTTACAACAGTGCCAACAAACCAGCATGTCTTTCCTACTGACCGCTCTTAACATCTGCAATCAATGTGATCTTAGTTATAAGAACAGCAAGACCCCACGGCTTCATGTAGAAATTGCATTGATGAAAATGGCACACCTTCCATCAGCTGTACAACTAGCAGCCGACCAGGTCAAAAAAAAAACTTTCAGCACTAGCGGGGTAATTAGGGACGAGGGACCAGGGACAAGCGCTGAGAGCCAAGCGCTAAGCGCCAAACGCCAAGCGCCGGACGCCAAACGCCAAGCGCTGAGCGCCACACCCAAAAAAACAGGAAAACTGCCCAGTATCAAAGCACTAAAAAGTAATGTTTCAGAAGTTTTGGTAGCTGAAAGTAGCCCTAAGACATCCAAGCCAAAGCGGGCAGAATCTTTTGACAAAAAGGACTTATTACGGTACTGGCAGGAGTTCGCTGAAAACAGGCGAAAAGAAGGAAAACAACAAGAGATTCTTATCCTTAGCCAGGACCCGGTTATTGTTGACGAACTAACCGTTCAGATCAAACTCAACAGCAGTGTTCAGATTGACACGGTTGACCGGCTGAAGTCCGAGTTACTGCCTTTTCTTAGGGACAAGCTGAAAAATGACGGTTTAAGATTGGAAGCGGAGCTGGAAATGGACGAATCCAAGCGGGTGATGTATACTCCTTCAGAAAAGTTTAAGTATCTGGCGGAAAAGCATCCTGCACTTAAGGTACTCCAAGAGAAACTAGGACTTGACCCGGACTTTTAGTCTTACATACTTGTGATGCAAACACTTGATTTTAACGATTATAACCAACTTTACCTAATATGAAACGAATACTCCTACTATCAATTGTTATTGGTAGCACGGTACTTTTTATAAATGCACAAACTATTGAAGAACTTGAAGCTGCACAGTCTGCAAAGAAAGATACTCTGGCCCGGCTGGAAGATGAAATAAAAGATCTGCAGAGCCAAATTGATGCCTTCCCGGGCTGGGAAATAGGAGCTTTTGGAACCATAGGAATCAACATTGCTAATTTCAACAATTGGTTTACTAAACAAATCCCAAACTCCTCAGGAGGGGCAATAGGTATAACCATTAATGGGTTTGCTAATTATGATGATGAGCAACATTTCTGGCGCAATGCGGGCGCTTTAAATTTGGGGTGGGTCAAGTTTGAAGACGAAGATGATCCGGACGATGATGACGGATACCGGCAAGCCACCGACATTTTCAACCTGTCATCTCTTTATGGTAGAAAACTCTCGAAATCCTGGGCAGCTTCCGCTCTGGTGGAATACCGGTCCACCATCCTAAGCAACTTTAACAATCCTGGATACCTGGATTTAGGAGTAGGGGCTACCTGGACACCGGCGAAAGGCCTATATGTAGTGATACACCCACTAAATGCGAATTTGGTCTTTGCCGATTCTGAGTCGATATTTGAATCGACATTTGGAGCAAAGCTGGTGGCAGACTATTCACGAAAATTTTCTAACGGTATCGCCTTTAAATCCAATCTTTCCACTTTTCTTAGTTACAAAGGCGCAGACCGGTCAAATTGGACCTGGACCAATTCATTCAGTTATACCCTGTGGAAATATATTGGTTTAGGTTTTGAGACGGGACTTAGAGGAAACCCACAAGAAACCCTGGAATACGAGATCAAAGTGCTTGAGAATGAGGATGCTACTTTTGATACCATTGACAGTAAGTTACAGTCTTACTTTCTAATGGGGGTCAGCTATAAATTTTAGTTGCTGTGTTGCTGGTTTAACAGCCACAATTTGTAATTCCTAATTCGTAATTTGTAATTGAACTAACTCGCCTTCAAATTCACCCTAAGGATCCTGATCTCGTTTAGTTCGATTTCTGTGAGGGGCTTGGTGACAAACTTGATCACGTGATCGTTGTTTACAATCTTGTCAATATCCCGTTTATTATCAGAACTGGAGAGAATAATCACACGGCATTTGTCCTTTACCACATCGGCAAATTTCTCAAATTCATACAGGAACACAAACCCATCAACAATGGGCATGTTAATGTCCAGGAAAATCAGATGAGGCAGCTTATCGGGATTGTTGCGATGGGTGCCGATATATTCTAATGCACTCTTCCCCGAACTCTTAATAATAACCTCTTGGGCAAAATCAGTAATCTCAATGATCCTCTTGCTGATGAAATTATCAGTCTCATTATCGTCTACTAACATTACCAAGTCCAACCGGTGCTCTTCCATTTATGCTATTATTTTTTTCTTATGGGCTTGTATCTATTACGGGGATAACTGGTGTTTAAACAAATTGTACACCAAAGATAAGATATTTGATGGGATGAGTTGTTACCAAATACGGCACAATTATCAGCCTGGTAATATTATCCTGTAAAAGTGCAGAAAATGCCCAAAATCGTATTTTTTTAGAAGGATTTTTGGATCTTTAATTCTTCTCCAATTCGAAGATTGAAGTCCGATTTTTCATTCCACTCCATCAGCTGCTTTATGGTAGCCTGGTAATCTCTGGCAATCTGATAAAGTGTTTCACCAGGCTTTACCTTATGTAAAATAAACTCAGTTTCAGCGGCTGCTGATGAGATTGTCTGATATTCCGATAATTGTTTAGCATCGGAGACAATCAAGTGTTGACCAATGCTCAAAACGTTTGAGTCAATAAGATTATTCCAAATCCTAAGGTCCTCTATACTGATGCCATATATCTTCGAGATACTGTACAGCGTTTCACCAGAATAAACTACATGTACCTTTTGCTCAGGTTTTGCCAATTTTTCAGGCTCAGTCCATACTACGGATTCTGAATATTCTTGCTGTTCTGGTTTTTTAGAAAACCTCTCTGCGGTTATTTTTTGAAACTGGTGCTGCACATTTTCCAATTGACTTGCCTGTTTTTCCTCTGGCAGCCGGTACGCATCAGATCCGGTCTTATCCGTAGAGATTTTATCGTTTGGGGGAGCATCAAACGGTTGATAGGCCACTGGTTCACCTGAAGGTCTGGTACTTTTTAACCATAGTATCCGGCCGGTCTTTACAGTGGTTTGTCTCTTGGATATCCGGTTTTTCTTACGGAGTTGAGATAGTTTGATGCCATACTTTTGAGATACTGACCACAAGTCCTCCCCTTTTTCTACCACATGGTATTCTTCCCGGGCCTTGGAACCCTTCGGCTTTAAGTACCATAATTCGCCTGCGCGGGGAAACTTCCTTCCGGATATATCATTGTAATAGAGTAATCGTTTAGTACTTACCCCGGTGGCACGCTCCAGGGCCGCCAGTTCCATGTCCTCCTTCAGCCGTACTCCTCTAATGCCATTGATCTTAATTCCTTTGGTCCGGTTGCGATAATTCTGTACCAGAGGGTATTTGGCAGGATTGGTTGGATAGCGACTGGCAAAGGGAGCTTGGCGCTTGGCGCTTAACCCTGAGCGCTTGCTTTTATTATTGTCGGTAGATGCAAGTAATGCCGGGTTTTGCTCGTAAGGCAGGATCACCGTGTAGCGTTTATCGTTAGGTACCTTCCCACGTTTTAGCCATTTGTTATATTTCTGAACCTGCGCTAAGTCCATTTGTTTTTGGTCAGAAATTTCTTTGATGGTTTTACCCTGTCCTTCATGGTACTCAACCAGATACAACTTGGGTGCTTCAGATTTCACTTGTTCAAATGCTATTTTATGTGCCAAAAACTTGATCACATACCAATGGGTATGACTGTCAATTGGCATGGACCGGCTTCCCCGGTATTTCTTTTTTATAAGTTTTAGTGCACCACCGGGACCTTGCTGATATGCCAGCAAAGCATGCACCCAGTTGTCGAAAAAGACCCTATTATTCTTTTTTAGATACTTTGCCGCTCCTCTGGTAGACGATACAATATTCAATCGTTCGTCAATGTTTCTGTCGATCCGCAGTCCTACTTCGAACGCAGCTTCTTTCTTAAATTGCCAGAATCCCACGGCATTGGAAGAAGAAACAGCATCTGAAATTAGCGCACTTTCCTGGAGCGCTAAATATTTGAAATCCTGGGGTAGCCCTTCCTCATCAAAAACCCGTTCGATGATCGGAAAATATATCTGCATGCGGTCAACTTTAATTTGAAAGTACCTGGGGTTTCTGGTTAGAGCATTTACCTCCGCCTGGATCTTTCTACGGGCCTTTTCTGTGAGCTTTAGATTCAGGCCGGCGAACTGGATGGTGTTGGGTACTGTGGGAGCGTCTGTATTGGCAGCTTGCAGTCCAATACTAAGGCATAACAACACCAAAATTATTTTCATGCTAATTTTCTCAAGATCATTAAGCCATCTCTGATTGGCACCAATACATTTTCTACTCTGGGGTCTTCCTGGACCCTTTGGTTGAATTCTTTGATTGCCCGGGTCTCCCTATCCAGTTTCTTAAGATCCGCGGACACCACTTTGCCATGCCACAGAACATTATCGGCCAAGATATAACCTCCAGCTTCCACACGATCGATTACCAGATCATAGTACCGGCAATAGTTGGCTTTGTCAGCATCCAGATATACCAGATCAAAGCTTCCCTCCAGTTTGGGAATGACCTTCATGGCATCTCCCAGTATAAACTCTACCTGAGCCCTAATTTTGGCTTCGCTTAAGTAATGTTCCACAATTTCCTGCAACTCCCGGTTTTTGTCGATGGAAATGATCTTCCCATCAGTTGCCAGTCCTTCCGCCAAACAAATAGCTGAATAACCGGTGAATGTTCCTATCTCCAAAATACGTCTTGGTTTGATCATATTCGAAATCATGGAGAGCAGACGACCCTGCAGATGACCGGAAATCATCTTGGGATACAACACCTTAATGTTGGTCTCCCGGTCTAGCCTTTTTAAAAGAGGAGATTCCGGACTGGTGTGATTCTCAGTATACTTTTGTAATTCAGGGCTTAAAAAATTCATACCACTCACTTAACCGCTAAAAATGAACTCAATTTTCTAACTGCGGTTCTTATGTAAAATTGCACTATTTCGGCATAAAAGTCAAAATACTAAAGTCCTTATAGTCGAACATCTCCTGGGCCAGGTCCTGTAATTTCCTGGCAGTAATATTTCGGACCTGTTGGATAGTATCTTCTAAACTTTGGATGTGGTCCAGATCCAAAAGGCTTTTCCCCATCATTAGCATAAGGTTCATGTTATTTTCTTCGGCCATGGCCAGTTGACCGACTAGTTGTTCCTTCGCCCTATGCAGTTGTAATGTGCCAAGAGGTTTGTCACTTAACATAGAGAGTTCTTTCCGTACCAGTTTCAGGCTTCTTTTTACCATTTTGGGATCTGTGCCAAAAAAAATGGCCAGCATACCCGTATCCTGATAGGGAATATATTGAGCATCGATAGCATAAACCAGACCATGCTTTTCCCGTAAAGTCAGGTTCAGTCTGGAGTTCATTCCCGGGCCGCCCAGTAGATTGATTAAAGCAAAAAAAGGTAAGCGGTCCTGATGTGTGATGGGGTATGCAGTACGACCCAGAGCACAATGGGCCTGAGTTACTGCACGGTTTATCTGCTTAACCTGAGGAAAATATCCGTTGAAACCTGACCTATGTGGTGAACGCCCGTTGGCATTAATATGACCTAAGTACCTATCAGCAACTTTAACTACTTTGTTAAATGGAAGATTACCCACGCAGGTAAACACTACACGATTTGTTTGTAAGTTGGCCGCGATAAATTCCTGAAAGTCCTGTTGCTGATAGTTTGATACGCTTTGACGATTACCCAAAATGTTCTGTCCCAAAGGATGGTCCTTAAAAACCAAATGATCAAAATCATCCTGGATAGCATCGTCTGGAGCATCCTCATACATGGCCATTTCCTCTAGTATCACCATTCGCTCTTTTTCAATCTGTTTTTGGGGAAAGGTGGCATGAAAGGTAATGTCTGAAAGAAGCTCTACTGCTTTTTGGTAGTAACGATCCAGCACAGAGGCATAGAAGCATATCTTCTCTTTAGAAGTATAGGCATTTAGCTCACCACCAACACTTTCCAGGCCGTTCAAAATATGGTAAGCTTTGCGCTTTTTTGTGCCACGAAAGGCCATGTGTTCCCAGAAATGAACAATTCCCTGCTGAGATTCTGTTTCATCGCGGTTTCCAATATCCAGGACTAAGCCGCAATGAACTATTCTGGTAGTAGGAACTTGTTTGTAGACAAGGCGCAGGCCGTTGGGCCACTCATGAAGTTGGTAATCTTGCATTTTTGAGGATGCAAATTTACTTAAATGGAGGACAATATTTTAGATCTCTGATCTCTGATCTCTGATCTCTAATCTCTGATCTCTAATCTCTGATCTCTAATCTCTGATCTACGACCTACGAAACCGTCAATGGTGGGCAGGCGCTGAATGTCGAATACCGCAGTAATTTACGATTAGCGTTTTGCAAATGTGAGATCTTAGACCTTAAATCTTAAATCTTCCGTGTTTTTACTATATTTAAACACCTATTGATCCAGTCAAACTATGATATGAAGTATGAACCCATAGCATCCGAATTATTTGTCGGGAACCGCAAAAAGCTGGCAAAACTCCTGGCCCCTGGATCCATAGCTATTTTTCAATCCAATGACGTAATGCCAACCAGTGCAGATGGCACCATGCCCTTCGTCCAGGATGCCGATCTATATTATCTAACAGGTATAGACCAAGAAGAAACCATCCTGGTAATGTCTCCGGATTTCCCAGACGAAAAGATGCATGAAATCCTCTTTCTAAAAAAGACTAACGAACATATTGCCATATGGGAGGGACACAAATACACTAAAGATGAGGCCAGGGAAGCCTCCGGCATCACCACAATTTTATGGACAGATGATTTTGAACAGTCCATTAGCACACTTATGGCTGAAGCCCATGAGGTATATTTGAATAGTAATGAACACATTAGGGCAGTTGTAGCAGTAGAAACTCGAAATGCCCGTTTTATCAAATGGTGCCAAACCCACTATCCACTGCACAATTACCGGAAGGTAGCGCCACTGATGCATAAATTAAGGGCTATTAAGTCTGAACATGAGATCAAACAGATAGCCACAGCTTGTGATATAACGGAAAAAGGATTCCGTAGGGTGCTGGAATTCGTGCAGCCCGGAGTTACAGAATATGAGATCGAGGCTGAATATCTCCATGATTTCATAAATAACCGATCGGACGGTTTTGCTTACGACCCAATAATTGCCAGTGGCGCCAGAGCCTGTGTATTGCACTATGTTGAAAATAATAAAACATGCCAGCAGGGCGAGGTCCTATTAATGGATGTAGGAGCCAGTTATGCTCGATATAACGCTGATATGACCAGATCCATTCCGGTCAGCGGCCGCTTTACCAAGCGACAAGCAGCGGTGTATGATGCAGTACTTCGGGTTATGAGGGAAGCTATGGAAATGCTTACTCCCGGGAATACAATATCACAATATCACAAAGAAGTAGGCTTAAGAATGGAATCAGAATTGGTAGGTTTGGGATTACTAGACCGAACCGATATTAAACACCAGGACCCTAGCCGACCAGCTTATAAGAAGTACTTTATGCATGGCACTTCCCATCACCTGGGATTAAATGTACACGATGTTGGCAATATCTATAGACCATTTGAATCTGGAATGGTATTTACGGTCGAACCGGGCATATATATTCCCGATGAGGGTTTGGGTATTCGCCTGGAAAACAATGTGGTGATCCAGGAAAATGGAATTTTGGATCTTATGGAAAATATCCCTTTGCAGCCAGAAGAAATAGAGGACCTCATGAATAGATCTCAGATCTCAGATCTCAGATCGGACTAGCCACCGATCGATACCCGGCGGAAATCCTTCACAGTCAATCCCTGCTTCACACTTTCCAGATATTTGGAAACTGTCAAAGAATTATCTTTAACAAAAGTTTGATTCAACAAAGTATTCTCTTTGAAGAATTTGTTCAGTTTACCTGCGGCAATTTTGTCAATGATATTTGCAGGTTTGCCTTCGGCAATGGCCTGCTCCCTGCCAATAGCCACCTCCCTTTCTACTAAAGTACTGTCCACCTGGTCCTTGTCAACTGCTATTGGATTCATGGCAGCAATCTGCATGGCAACGTCTCTTCCTGCAGTATCCACATCGGAGCCATTGCTTCCGTCCAAGCCAACTAAAACTCCTAGTTTGCTACCCGCATGTACATAAGTAATCACTTTATCGGCCTTCAGTCTCTCGTAGGCGCTAACCTCAATTTTTTCCCCAATCTTGCCTATCATGTCTATCACTCTTTCACCTATGGTCAGATCCCCAGAAGACAAGGCCATCAGTTCATCAATACTACCTGGATTTTGAGACACAGCTTGCTCTAATATTTCAACACCCAGCGATTGGAAATTCTCAGTCTTCGCCACAAAATCCGTTTCACAGTTCAGGGCTATCAAAACCCCCTCATGGCCTTTTGTATCAGTTTTTACAAAAACTGAACCTTCGGTTGTCTTGCGATCAGCGCGTGAAGCGGATACTTTTTGCCCTTTCTTCCTTAACAGGTCAATGGCGACTTCAAAATCCCCATTTGCTTCAGTAAGGGCTTTTTTACAATCCATCATACCGGCACCGGTCATCTTTCTTAGCTTGTTAACATCTTGCGCGGTAATGTTCATTATTTTCTGATTTTTAGGTTGATATATAAAAATTAAACATCGAATTCCGAAGGACCCGATGTTCAGGATTAATAGTATATATAAAGTCTATTTGGATTCTTCTTTTACCTTTTCCGCAACGGGTGCCTTCTCAGCAGCATTGCTTTCATCCATTTTCTTCTTATTCTCTTCCTCTTGTTTTAGGCGGGCTTCTTCTTTTTCCTTCAAACGTTCGTTCAATCCTTGTTCAATTGCAGCACCAACCGCTTTGGTGACAATAGCAATAGATTTAAATGCATCGTCGTTGCCTGGGATAGGAAAATCCACAAGTTCCGGGTTGGAGTTGGTATCAACCATCGCAAACACTGGAATATTGAGCTTCTGTGCCTCTTTTACTGCTATGTGCTCTCTTTTGATATCCACAATGAACAAAGCGGCAGGTAATCGGGTTAAGTCAGCAATTCCTCCTAACACTTTATGAAGTTTTTCCTTATCACGGTGAACCATCAGCCGCTCCCTTTTTGCAAGATTCTTGAAGGCATCTTCTTTCATCTTCTTCTCCATACCCGACATTTTCTTCAAGGAACGTCGAATGGTGGCAAAGTTGGTCAACATTCCTCCCAACCAACGCTCGGTCACATAAGGCATGTTAAGTCTACGCGCCTCATCTGACACAATCTCTTTTGCTTGCTTTTTAGTAGCTACAAAGAGAATTTTGCGTCCTGTCCTTACTACTTTACTCAATGCATTCGATGCCTCCTCAATAGAAGTCAGTGTTTTATTTAAATCGATCACATGGATCCCGTTGCGTTCCATAAAAATAAATGGAGCCATGTGAGGGTCCCATTTACGGGTTAAGTGTCCAAAATGGACACCAGCCTCCAAAAGATCATTATATGTTAATTTTGCCATTAAAAAACTTGTCTTGAGGTATTTATCGTTTACTGAATTGGAAAGCTCTTCTCGCTTTTCTTTTTCCGTATTTCTTTCTTTCAACCATTCTTGGGTCCCTGGTAAGATAACCTTCCTTTTTTAAAGTCGGCCGGTATTCAATATCTACCTTACACAACGCTCTTGCTATGGCCAACCTAATGGCCTCTGCCTGACCCGTGGACCCACCACCACCAACATTTACTTTGATATCGTATTTATTCTCTAATTCTGTTATTACCAATGGTTGTTTGATAATGGTTTGTAAAATAGGAGAAGGGAAATAATCCGCCATTTCCCTGTGGTTAACCTCAATCTTACCTTTCCCTGGTTTAAAATAAATCCGGGCCACTGAGGTTTTTCTTCTACCTATTGTGTTAATCAATTCCATTTATTGAATTATAAGTTTATAGTCTTTGGTTGTTGGGCCTCATGTGGATGATCCGCGCCCTCATATACATATAAATTGCCAAACAAGGCACGTCCCAATCGATTCTTGGGCAACATTCCCCTAACGGCTTTTTCCACGATCCTGGTGGAGGATTTAGCCATTAATTGTCTGGGAGTTAAGGTCTTTTGCCCTCCCGGGTATCCTGAATAACGTACATAAACCTTATCATCCCACTTATTGCCGGTTAATCTGATTTTGTCAGAGTTGATTACAATCACATTGTCACCACAATCTACATGTGGTGTAAAGTTTGGTTTGTGCTTTCCTCGAATGCGCTTGGCTACTTCGCTGCTTAATCGTCCCAATACCTGGTCATGCGCATCTATTACTATCCACTGCTTGTCAACATTCGACTTATTAGCGGATATTGTCTTATAACTTAAAGTGTCCACTGCTAATTGTTTACCTTTCAAATGCCCCTCAAAAAGGGTCACAAAGATAGATGCTAATTATTTGAAATGCAATAGCTGCGTATATAGTTTTCAACAGATCTGTTAGTCAAAATTACAGCCTTGATTGTGGGTTCTGTATTTATCCAGTTGTTTCAGGGTTACTTTGAAATCTTTCGGGTATTCTGCTTGAAAATTTTCTGACTTATTCTGTGAGATCTGAAACCTAAGGCTTTGGGCGTGAAGGGCAGGCCGAGCCATAAGCGGTTGCTCTATAGTGTCTTTTCTTAAATTATAATGTCGTTTAATGTTCGACAAAAAAAGTTCATGCCCACCGTAACTGAGGTCTCCTACAATAGGTGCATTCAATGTGGATAAATGCACTCTTATCTGGTGTGACCTTCCGGTGGTGGGCTTACATTGTATCAGGGTATGTAACTTAAACTGTTCAATAGTATTAACCATGGTCTCTGAATGTTTTCCCAAAGCATGAGAGACCCTCACATGTCCGCGTCGTCCCTGTTGCAATGGCAAGCCTATTGTTTCATCACTGAATTGATGCTGGCCCTCCACAATGGCATGGTACACTTTATCAACCGAACGATTTTGGAATTGCATGGACAGAGACCGATAGGCTGGTTGGTTCTTAGCAAATACAAGCACCCCTGAAGTGTCTTTGTCCAGCCTGTGGCACACCTGAACATCATTTCGGTAACGGCGTGCCCGGTCCAACAGACAAATCTCATGGTTCCGGTCTGAAAGGGTAGAGATCCCTGGCCATTTATTGATAACCAGATAATTATCATCCTCATAAATTATTGAATCTTTAAACCTGGCGGGCTTCAATTGTTTAGTAGGCTGAATTAGGCAATTATTAAATAAGTAACTAACCATCTATCTCAATAGGAATCCAATGGTACATTATTCCAGCACTGGCACTCCATTTCTAGCACCGGTAATTTTTTTTATGTCAACCTCAATTGCTCCAATAAACATGCTGGCTTTTATTTTAAGCGGTATTTTATTGGTATCATCAGAGATCCACATTTTAATAGCATCTTCGCCGGCAAACAGCCCGTTTTTTGGAAGAAGTGGTTGTAAAACAATGGCCCTGAATTTGCCCAGTTTAGTGCGTATTGTTTCTTTTCCCACATACCGAATTTTAAGATCATAGCATTCCTCATCAAAGAAAGCATCAATAGTGATAATCTCACCCTCAGTAAACTTGGAATAATCCAAGGTACGTATGTAGTAATAACTGCTGACCATGTCCTGAACGTTTCTGGGAATGCTGGATATTATGGGTTCATGGGGTTCCTTGGTCTTTTTGTCTAGAATGGTGGTTATGGCTTCCTTTTTCTGGTGATCAAAATCAACATATTCATATTTACGGTATCTTCCTTCTTCAAGAATACGATAAGATCCATGGGGAATAATGGCTGCAGTATCTATATAGGTACCCCAGTTGTCGTTGATTCGGGTGATCAAATCAAACACACCCACAGATCTTCCATATATATCAACCTTGTAACATGGGCGGCTATTGCGGTATACCACTTTTTCGCTAATTTGCATGGTAGCGGTAGCGGCATTCAGTAAACCATAATGAACCCGGTATTCCAAGCTTTCTCCAACATCAAAACTGTGGTTTTCTACCTCCCTGTAAGTAGCTTGCTTACTAAAGGCCACTAATAAAAATAGCGCTATTAAAAGTATATACCTTTTCATTGCAACATTTCGGTATTGTCTTATCGGAATCAAATTATATACCAAACTTTAACTTTGTTTCTCTATATGTTCCGATACACTTGCTTAAAATGTTGAAAATATTGCTTTAAATCTCCTTTAAATGTAGTGGCAAGTTCCTTTTCAAAAAAGGTGAATCCAGCCCGATACCTTAAATAAGACATGAAAAAAGCATTATTCACCTTACTCTTTTGTAAATATCTAAGGTACCGCTGCTTTTCAAACAAATCCAAGGTGTCGGCAGTTGCAGTGATTTCATCAATAAGCAACCTCTTAGGACTGTAACGTAAATTGTATGGTAAAGATTCTCCTTGCGAGGTGTACAGTTCATCTAATCGATCTGCTCCACGTAAGATATGATCAGTAAACTTTTTCCGATCCGATTGAGATCGTTGATAATCCAGGCTTTCTGATGAATTAGCCCCGAATTTGTACTTCAGGAAGCTACGAGCACCCTGGTCTCCAAAAAAAGAAGCTAAGTTCTCGTTAAACTCCACACTGTCTTTTACAAACAGATTACCATGAGTGAGCTCATGGATAATGGTATTTGCCAGTTCTCCCGGTTTATCATTGAGCATGTTGGACATCACCGGATCACTAAACCATCCCAGCGTTGACCAGCCGCCAGCTACTCTTAGATTTGTGTCCCAATCATCCCGTCCAAGTTTTCGCTCCTCCTCTTCTGCCCTTTTAAATACAAAATATCCCTTATATGGTACCCGGCCCAAAATAGGAAAGTACCACTCCTTTGGCTCCAATACAAAAGGCCTGGCACCAGTAACCACCCATAGAGTTGGCTTCCCTTGCTGATCAAAATAAGTGGTGTAGTTGTCGGTCTGCTCGAATCCAAGAGAATCAAAAGAATATTGCTTAATTTCCTGAATAAGGTTTAGTTTGTACTTTATGGAATCCGCAACCAATGGATCCTTCAAAACATCAGATATCTCCCGGGAATTAAATACTACCTTCAACTGGCCCCTGGCTTGTGAAATCCCATAGAGGATTAATTGGTGCTGCCACAGGAGTATCAATAGAAAAATTCCCAGTGCTGACTTTAATACGATTTTAATATTTTTGAAAAATAATTTCAAAATCGCTGCAATATACACCCAACAACGATACTTTTAGCACCGATATCTGATGGTTCCGACTTGAAATTAAATAGCTTATTATTTTTTATGATCCCCTGATTTGAAACCGAAGTTTGTTAAATTTATGCATTCATAGTACCTTACATTTGCCTTATTTTTTAAATCTAATATCAAACAATATGAGCGTAACAAACGAAAAGCTTAAGGCCCTTCAGTTAACCATCGATAAACTGGAAAAAACCTATGGAAAAGGGACGGTAATGAGATTAAATGATAAACGAGTTCAAGACATACCGGCTATTTCCACAGGATCCCTGGGATTGGACATTGCCTTAGGTGTAGGTGGGATTCCCCGTGGCCGAGTAGCAGAAATTTATGGCCCAGAATCATCCGGGAAAACCACTTTGAGCATGCATTGCATTGCCGAGGCCCAAAAAGCTGGTGGCCTTGCCGCGTTCATAGACGCGGAACACGCGTTTGACAAAACATATGCGGAAAATCTGGGAATTGATACGGAAAACCTGCTAATTTCTCAACCTGATGATGGAGAGCAAGCACTAGAAATAACTGAGCATTTAATTCGTTCCGGGGCAATTGACCTGATCGTCATTGACTCAGTAGCAGCGCTGGTGCCACGGAGTGAATTGGAAGGAGAAATGGGTGACAGCAAAATGGGTTTACAAGCCCGCCTGATGTCACAGGCGATGCGGAAACTCACCGGGGTAATCAGTAAAACCGGATGTGCTTGTATTTTTATTAATCAGTTGCGTGAGAAAATTGGGGTAATGTTTGGTAACCCTGAAACTACCACCGGGGGAAATGCCTTGAAATTCTATGCCTCTGTACGCCTGGATATCAGGCGAATCGGCCAGATCAAAGAAAGTCCGGATCAAATATTAGGTAACCGCACCCGTGTCAAAGTGGTAAAAAATAAAGTTGCCCCCCCCTTTAAAGTGGTGGAATTTGACATAATGTATGGGCAGGGTATTTCTAAAGTTGGCGAGATACTGGATCTGGGGGTTGAGCTTGACATTGTCAACAAATCTGGTTCATGGTTCTCTTATGGAGGAAATAAATTAGGTCAGGGGCGAGATGCGGTAAAACAGCTACTTTCTGATAACCCTGAACTTTCCGAGGAAATTGAAAGAAAAATCAGAGATAAAGTGAACGGAACCTCAGACCAGGATCGCCAGCAAGAAGAGGCCGTGACCACAGAATAAGACTTATTGGGATCATATTAAAAAACCTATAAAGAACCCTGTTCGAATTATGGAATCAATAGTAATATTTATGCTTACAATTCATTAAATTTGCAAACTTTTACTACCGCACAAAAGTCTGATCAATATAATTAATGAAGTTATCTGCTTTTAAGTTAGAACTCCCCGAAAAGTACATTGCCCTACATCCAGCAGAAAACCGGGATGAATCCCGCTTGATGGTAATTAATAGAAAAGAGCAAACCATTGATCATAAGACCTTTAAGGATGTAGTGGGGTACTTTGATGATGGCGATGTATTGGTAATTAACAATACCAAGGTATTCCCTGCCCGGTTATACGGGAACAAGGAAAAGACCGGTGCTGAAATCGAAGTTTTTCTGTTAAGGGAACTGAACAAGGAGATGCATCTGTGGGATGTACTGGTTGACCCCGCAAGAAAAATAAGAGTAGGAAATAAACTATATTTTGGTGATGGAGATCTGGTTGCGGAGGTTATCGACAATACCACCTCCAGAGGACGTACCATCCGTTTTTTAGTTGACATTAGCGACGAAGAGTTTTATAACGCCATAGATAGCCTGGGTGAAACTCCACTGCCCAAACACATCCAAAGAGAGGCAGAGCCAGAAGACAAGGAAAGATTCCAGACCATATATGCGGAACATATAGGAGCGGTAGCTGCACCCTCAGCCGGACTCCATTTCACACCACAGGTAATGAAAAGACTGGAGATCAAGGGAGTGGTTATGACCCCTATTACCTTACATATTGGGCTGGGAACTTTTAGACCGGTGGATGTTGAAGATCTTACCAAACATAAAACCGACTCGGAAAATTATCAGGTTGGCGAAGATACCGTCACCCTGGTGAATAATGCAATGGCCAACAAAAGAAAAGTCTGTGCGGTAGGGACTACCGCGATGCGCACACTTGAGACCTCGGTATCGGCCGGAGGATTATTGAAGGTGAATGAAGGATGGACCGATAAGTTTATATTCCCACCTTACGAGTTTAAGATCTGTAATGCCATGATCACAAACTTTCATTTGCCTGAATCAACATTGTTAATGATGGCCTGTGCATTTGGCGGGTATGATTTGATCATGGAAGCCTACCAGGTGGCCATAAAAGAAGATTACCGGTTTTTCAGCTATGGAGACGCGATGCTTATTATCTAAGTAATAGCCCGGTCATGACCTCCACTACTAAATACGCCATTATCGTGGCCGGAGGCAAAGGACTTCGTATGGGTTCAAAAGTTCCCAAACAATTTTTGTTAATGAAAGGGCGCCCAATTCTCATGCATACTATCGAGTCCTTTCATGGCTACTCAAAAGAGATAAAGCTGATCCTGGTGTTACCACCCACTAAATTGAAATTGTGGGCCGAACTTTGCAATAGATACCAGTTTGATATTCCATTAACCGTACAACCTGGTGGTCCTACCCGATTTCAATCGGTAAGGAGTGGGCTCCAAGCCATAAGTGAAAATGGACTGGTAGCCATTCATGATGGTGTAAGGCCGTTGGTCGACTCCCGGATGATACATGAATCCTACAAAACTGCGGCTAAGTATGATTCCGCAGTTGCCGCCATTCCCATAAAAGACTCCATTAGGAAAATTCTTTATGGTGGCTCAAAAGCCGTAAATCGTGCCAACTACTGTATCGTTCAGACTCCTCAAACATTTAAGGTTGATCTTATTAAAGAAGCTTATAAGGCTGAAGAAAAAGATACTTTCACCGATGATGCCAACGTTTGGGAAGCGTTTGGCAATCAGGTCACTTTATTTGAAGGCATGGAAAAAAACCTCAAGATCACTACTTTTCAAGACCTTGTGGTTGCAGAAACACTTATGAAACTAAAATGAGTGGACCTGGTAAACTGTGATCTTTTAACACCAACATTAACTGACCCGGTAGCACCTGCCAGTAGTATATTTAATACTCATCTTCATTGAAGAAGAAGTCCTCTTTAGTGGGATAGTCGGGCCAGATTTCCTCGATGTTTTCATAAGGTTGACCATCATCTTCCAATTCCTGTAAGTTCTCCACTACCTCTAATGGGGTCCCGGTTCTGATGGAGTAATCTATCAATTCGTCCTTGGTTGCAGGCCAGGGAGCATCCTCGAGATATGAAGCCAGTTCTAATGTCCAATACATGCTTTTAGCAATTTGATTTTAAGCAATTAGCTATGCCTAATTTTTGCTGCAAAAATATAATTTAAACCAAGAAAACAAATACAATTGTTCAATTTTCTTGAAAACATATTTTCAAGGGTATTTAATATTCTATTTAATTGTCCACAAACCAAAATAGTTCATCATTTAGGTCCATTTGCCTGGGACCTCCATTCTGGCAACAAAAATGGCATTCAATGCATTATTTTTATAACCATTATACGTTTATTTATAACGTGTGTTTGAAATTTCTTACCAATGTCTCAACCAATTACCTGGGCGCATGTTGATTTCTCCATAACGAATCCCCAAGATACTGGTAATCAGCAGTATTGACCTCGTGAGTTCCTCTCAATCTCGCCAGGTCAGGTTGACCGGCGTCGACCCAGCAAGTATACCAAAAATCTCCTACCGCCCGGATCGCAGCCCTTAATCTTCGCTCAACCTGATTGTCCAGGGCTTGATGATAGGATTTAGAGAAATCCTCGGTATATACCTTTACTAACCGGCTCAAGCGTACTTCATAAGCATATTTTCTATCATCAGGGAAGGTGTTAGTTAAATTTCGTTCGTAATACAATACGCTATCTACCGCACGATGAGAGTCCATTATTATATCCCATACAATCCCGGTCCAGTTGTCCCGATAGGTGGCCCGCCCTACCCACAGATCGAACTCATCATGGAACAACTCCGGTATCCTGGTTTCCCAAAATCCATGAATTCCATGCTGTCCGGTAAACTGACCATTGTAGTTTAGGGTGGTGTGTAACGGGACATGTGCGTCTGCAATGTAGTGCCCTGCGTCAGAGGAAATCCTCAATATCTGTTTTATGTTGACATCTTTAAATGCCTTTGTTAGCTGCAATTTTACCACAGTTAGATGCCATGGTAATATGCCATGGGATTCAATACTGTCTTTGGGATAACTATTCACCAGCTCATCCCAGCGCCTGGGCAGGTTCGGTCCATAATAATCCATATCAATGTAATGCCTTGCCGCTTCCTGGGGTACCGCATAGCGGCGGCGGTCCGCCTTTACCGCTTCCTCTGAAATAAAATGCATATGATGTTTATAAAAAATAATCATGGATGGTGGAAGCGTAAAAATCGCCTGTCGATTGATTAATTTATGAGGATTAAAACCCCACAATTCAAGTCCCTTCTCCATTGGAATAAGGTGTAGTAATATGATCAGATAGACCAAAAGGATCATGATAATTACGAATTACGAATTACGAATTAGGAATTGTTTGAAATTAGCTTCTCACAATTTCAATTACATACTTTGCTAATATTTATTTTAGTACTACATTTGCAGTCCCAAACTTTAAAAATATATGGCAAATCATAAGTCATCATTGAAGCGCATACGGTCCAGCGAAACTAAAAGACTCCAGAATCGTTATCAGACTAAAACTACGCGTACTCATATAAAGCGACTCCGCAATACCACGGACAAAAAAGAAGCGGAAGTATTGTTGAAAACTGTGTCGTCAATGCTTGATAAGTTAGCTAAAAGGAACATAATACATAAGAATAATGCGGCTAACAGTAAGTCAAAGTTGACAAAATTTGTTAATCAGCTTTAGCAGATAACATCAACCAACAGCGACCTTATCTATTTATTTTGATAAGGTTTTTTT
>CAZOJZ010000313.1:0-5219 GCA_964580205.1 uncultured Roseivirgaceae bacterium | reverse complement strand
AAAAACACATAGATATTGTCATCCTTTTGAATCAGATAACTTAACAGGGTAATGGATTGGTTGGTGCTGACTTGTTCTGCCAATAATGTAAGCGTCGGAAAGCCATTGACCTTAGTTTTTTTGGTCTCATTTACCGTCAATTTAAAGCGATCGACCAACTCCTGACCAGCTGCGTCCAAATCAGGTTTGGAAGAAAGAGTAAAAACCAATAATGCTTTTCCATTCTCTGGTACCACCTGTACCTGAGTAGGACTGTTGTGTAATTTCCACCCATCTGGAAAGGGAAACTGAAATTTTAGTTCCGGATGGTAAAATACATGGTCATCTACAAAACCTTGTCTGGGATCTTCCCCATAAACCAGTCCGTCTACCATTTTCAAATAAGCCTCACGTTCAATTTTGTAGGTTTTGCCCGCATTCTTAGCTTGAGTTTCGGAGGCCATCCGTTTAACATTGGCAAACCTATCCGTAGGGTGTGGATGTGTGGAAAGAAATGAAGGTATTTCCCCCGCACCGCTTTCCTGAGAAAGGCGATTAAGCGTTTCAAAGAAACCTGCCATTTCCTGCGCATCGTATCCAATCTTGGTACTGTACTCTACCCCCAACTTATCGGATTCACTTTCATTATCCCTGCCATATTTCAGGAACAAGAGTCCTAATCCCTGCTGGGCTTCATTTCCAAATTGTGCAAATTGAGGTGAAACCAACATGCCACCTACCATGAGTACCTGGGCCACTTGTTGTTTACTATATTGCTTGGCACCATGACGGGCGGTTACATGCCCAATTTCATGACCCAATACTCCTGCGAACTCCGCCTCATTGTTAAAGTGAGCCATGATGCCCCTGGTAAAATAGATGTAGCCTCCTGGCAGTGCAAAAGCATTGACTACCGGCGAGTCAACGATTTTGAATTCAAATTGAAGGTTGGGACGGTGACTTATTTTTGCCATCAATTGCCCTTTGTCGCTGATGAATTTTTGTAAGGCCTCATCCTGATATAAGCCGTACTGGGCAATCACCGCGGGGTCTGATTTTTTTCCCATAGCAATCTCCTGTTCTTCTGACATCAGCATCAGCTCCCTTTTACCGGTAACGGGATTGACCGCACAACCGGAGTAGAATATGGCAAAAAATATTAAGGCAGAAATAGTTTGTCTAAAATGAATCATCTGAGGAAATGCTTGAATTCAAATATACTGAATCGATCAGTTATTTGAACGCGTAAAAAATAGGATTATTACATTAGGGAAGAATGGTCCTCGTGTACTACAGTCGACACTTCAAAAGTGCTATAATCCGTAAATTTCAGGTTCAGGATAAAATGCGCCCCAGCCAAACCAATAACCCATAAAACTCTGGGTTGCTTGTAAAGGTGTGGACCCGCTTACCGGGAAACCAAAAACATCCCATTTGTTTCCCTGGTCATCAGCAAGTACAGCTCTTCCTTCATCGATTGCAGAAAAATTCGGTTTGGAGCCATCTGAAAGAGTAGCAAAGAAGCTAACCATAAAGTCGGATCTATTACCAACTACTACGATGTCCTCTCCTTCAAAAGAATCCATAATAAGCGAATTATTTGACTCAAATGATCCAAAACGGTAAACCTTGGCTTTTCCATCGATCAGTACGCCATGAACTCTCTCCTTTCTTTCTAAACGAGGATCATCATTGGATAGTGGGAAGAATAGATTGTTGTTATTGGTTTTGAAATCACCATAGGGGTATACGCCATAAGGCCGGTCCCAGCCGGTATCCGTAGATACTACTTTGGTGTCGGGGTACATGGCTTTCCAGACTGCCCATTGGGTTTCGACCAATTTAAATGTTGGCATCTCAACACCAATTAATGGCCCATTTACCGCTTTTAGGGTCATTTGAGACCAATTACTTTGAGTATTCCGGTCAAATGCAATAAGGTTATTATTGTAGAGCAGGCCAGACACACCAAATTCAGTTTTCTGATTATCAATTTCTTGCGACAACCCTATCCCCGTACCTGTCAATGGACAGTAAGTGATCACGATAGATGAACTATTGACCCGTTGATTTATGATCTCGTGCCAGTCCAGAATCTGATGTGGAAAAGCAATGGCGGTTTCTCCATTGTAATAGCCAAGCACCAGTTCATCATCAAACAAAAAATCTGTCTGGGAGGCCTCCAGTAAGTCAGGATTTGAAAGTGAGGGAATGCCATCACGACCTGGGCCGCCGTCAAAAACCTCCGCCACGGGAATAAGCCAGTCCTGATTCGTTGTTCCACCTCCCTGGCCTCCTCCTGGAGGTAGTTGGGCATCCTCAGAAGAACAAGAAACTAACCCGACAACTAATAATATTAAAAAAGGCTTATTCATAATCCAGTTTGTTAGTAAAGATAACCGAAATATGGTTGAATAGGTTTGTCACTGGAACGACAAATAGGGTTATTTCGATCCAAGCCTATATCAAAGTTGCTCAAAAAAGAAAACACCCTTTTTATTGGAAATGACTATATCCTTTTTGTTGTCCTGGTTTATATCATTAATAACCACCTGGACCCCAACACCGCTATTTTCGTCGATAAGGTGAGGTATCCATGTTGGCCCGGCGTGTGTATCTTTCTGAAACTCAAACCAGTATAGGACTGCCGGGTCTTTGCCACCCGGATCCTTTCCGTTGTGAGCAAAGTATCGCTTTCCTGTTATAAGGTCCGGTAGTTGATCACCGTTAATATCTTCAAGAGCCACTCCGTGCGTTTGTGAAAAAGAGCTATCTATTAGGTGCTCGACAAAGGTAAGTCCACTTTTTTGGTCATTTATTTGCTCATGCCACCAAATCCCATAATTATGTGCAGATGCAGAAATCACATCATTGTCCCCATCGCCGTCAAAGTCGAATACCTGCATCTGCGAACATGCCTGACCAAGCGAGGCTTTGTGGAACTTCCAGGGAACATCAGTCCTGTCCTCAGGAGCTTCCCACCAACCCTGGGTGATAATAATATCATTCTTCCCGTCCCCGTTGATGTCGCCGAATCCCAGTCCATGTGAAAATCTTTTGGTTCCCTTAGCATTTTCATTACTAATTGAATACCGGTCCCATTCGATTCGGCCCTTCCCTTGGGCCCTGAACCATTTCATTTCTCGATTTCCGCTGCCAAACACCAAATCCATCCTGCCATCATCATCAACATCTGCCATCATTGGAGATTCGTTATTGGCTGTGGTATCAATAATATACTTATTCCAATGCCCCTTCCGGTTTCCTGGGTTTTCAAACCAATAAGCGCCCGTACCGGGGAAGTCAATGCTTATAAAATCCAACCATCCATCTTCATTAACGTCAAGTACGAAATTCATAAATGAATCGCTCCATTCAGTAGTATGGTCAAAATTCAACGGGGTTCTAATTTCATGAACCACCCAATCAGGGGCCTCAAACCAATATGGTCCAGCCAAAATATCCTTCAGCCCGTCATTGTTGACATCTCCAACCGCAGCTCCTTCCGATATAAAATGTTGGTGTATAATATGTTTTCTAAATTTCACCTCATGCATATTATCACGCGTTTGACCCCATAAAAGGTGGGGAACAAGCATTATCATCAAAACAGTTAAGAAATATCCTATCATGATCCTGGATTATGTTTAATTTTGACCAAGTAAATAGCTCATTAAATGATAGTAATCCTCTTCAGAGATAACCTGAGAAAAATTATCTGGCATTAAGGTAAATGAAACGGCTTCTTGAGATTTTATCTCCGCAGTGGGGATAGAAAACTCCTGCCCGGTATTATCAGCAAATACCTTGATTTCACCTTCGTCTCTTCGGAACAATCCTTGTCTTACGCCGCCATCATTAAGTTTTATGCTATAATTGATAAAGGCTTTAGATATATTCCGGTTTGGATCCATTGTTTTTTCAGTAAGTGCCTGTAATCCCCAGTTTCCAATACCATCCAGCTGTGGCCCTATATTACCGCCTTCATTTCGAATTTGATGACAAGGTGAACAATTTTGCAGAAATATTTGAGCGCCTTTTGTCACCGAAGCAGTGTCTGGATCATAACCTTTAACCCTTTTGTTTATTAACATTTGGATCTCTTCAGAAAATGGCTGTACATCTGCTGTTATTTCCTCGAACGCCAGCTGTTGATCAGAAGACATATTGGCCTCCAGAAGTTTATGTACTGATGGCTCCACTAAAATTTTTGGGGAAATATCAAATGTGATAGCTGCAGTTAGAATTTCATCTATTCCATTAGGGTCACTGGCCATTAATCGAACAATATTCTTTTTGGTATTTAATGATAGTCCACTCAGGTTATTTCTTACTATTTGATAGGCTTCCGGTGTTCTTTGTTCAACCAGGGTGGTAAGCAATTTATCCCTGAGAGGTTCTCCATTACCAGGGTCACTTACAATTGGCTCTATTAATTCCAAATACTCCGTTGATAAGGCAAGTAATGCCCGGGCAGCTTGTTGTCGGGCCAGTACTTCGGCAGATTTCGAAGACAAAAGGTTAATTAATTGAGGCACTAACCGGTTTACCTTGTATGTTCCTACCACTTCACAGGCAAAAATTTGCCTTTCTGCCAATTGATTCAGTGTCCCGTCAGTCGTTTGGATTGTATCTGGGATCTGGGTATCATTTAGAAATTCACTTGCAAGCCCTATTGCCCATTTAACACCCTCATCAGGTACTTTACCCCCACTTTGAGTAACACCTTTTTGCATGGACTGGAATGCCTGATATTGTAGATCCAGATCATCTTCAGTTATCAATTTCAGGATTGCCAGGAGTTTATTGAGATCGGATGGCGGAAGATACTTTGCCGTATGAGTAGTATACAAAGTTAGTGTTGATACTGACTCCTGAAATTTCTCAAGATGTGAAAGCAAGAAGTCCGCAGCGTGCAAATTGTTCACGCCCACCATGACATCTGCTAAGGTTTTTGAATCACTTTCATCCCAGGTGGTACTAGTCACATATTTCATCACCTGGTTATTACGTAAGTGATCTCTCAGACATTGCTTGGTGCTATAATACAAGTGCGTATCTTTTATATCTGTATATGACCTAAAATCCAAGAACATGTGTAGCTGATCTTTTGAAGGATACTTTGCCAACAACATAGTACCTGCCCGCTTGATATGAGGTCCACAATCCCTCACCAGAATTCTCACCAATTCCAGTTGTTCCTCAGAGACATTTTCCAGCTCAAACATAATCCTCAGAGT
>CAZOJZ010000312.1:0-14609 GCA_964580205.1 uncultured Roseivirgaceae bacterium | reverse complement strand
TAATACTGTACAACCTGAACCAAGTCAGTTTTATTTTTCAGGTCCAGATGTTGATTCTTGACAAATGCAATTACCTGATCCCCATGGTCCCATTCTTTTAACTCCTTTTTCCTACCCTGCAGTTCTGTAAATTGGCCTTTCTTCTTTTCCCATAGCAGATAAAAGTAGTCCTTATCTATCTGAAAATTGCGACTCCCCACATTTAATAGCTCATTGTAGTTGGGCTTGATTACTTCCACCAGGGTTTTCCGATACAAGCTTAAATGTTGACTGTCATATACCTTGAGCAGCATTAGGTCACCGGTTATTCTGTTGGTGGTACCAATATTCTCATGAATCCCGTTGGGTCAACAATGTTCTGTGGATCACGATTTAGTTGCTGTTGCCCGTGAACGATAAGGGTTTTATCACCATCTGCTACACCGTCAGTTAACAGTTCACAACTATGTCTACATTGTCGAAGTTGTTGACATCGCCAACATCATGCGGAAGCACAATAGAGCCGCCGGATGCTGAAGCGCCGGCTACGGTGAAATCCACTCCAAATTCCGCCGAGCCTGAAAAAGTGAAATCTACGTTTATATCACTTAAGGTACCCGTTGGGACCTCAATGGATAAATCAACGGTTCCACTATCCTCAGTGGTCTCTACATCATCCAGGATCGCATCGTCACCAGGAGCGTTAAAAGCCACATATCCCGGAAGGTTCTGGAATGCCAAACCTTGATCCGTCAATTCGAAATCATCGCAACTTGCCAACAGCAATGATGCTATGATAATTGTATATAATATATTTTTCATGCTATCAAGATTAAGGTTTTTCAAACCATACTGGTGTATCCGTGGGCGCGTTAGAAGGCGTATTTGGGTTAGACCCTACCTCGTCCGGTGGATAATTAAATCGTTTTAGAATAGTACTGATGCTTGCACCAGGAGGAGGCTGCAGATCCGGAACACCGGTTCTACGAACATGATTCCAGCCGTAAACCGATCTCCAATAACCCTCAATCCGTAAGACATTGTAATGTATAAGGACCTCGCCGGTTGCTGTTGGTAATTTTCTGATATTTAAACATTTACAGTTGGTTTTTTAGAGCAAAAACGTGATTATTGGGAGTACTTTTATCTTACAGGCCTATAGACTTAAAAATCGCCTTTACTGACAAAGAAATTACTCCTTGGAGCGGGATGGTTTTTATGAAGAAATTGCTGGATCGGACTGGCATTTTGACTCGGTTAATTGCATGTGACCTTCCTGAGCAGGGATCCAACCGTGGGTACAGCCCCATCCAATTGCTGACATGTTTTATGGTCAGCGTATGGTGGTGGGGCCAACCGGTTTGAACACCTGGAAATAAGCCGGTTTGATGAAGTGCTACGCAAAATATTCGGATTTAGACGAATGGCAGGCCATAAAGCTTATCAACGCTATTTCAGTAAGTTCACTATAGCCATTAACCAAAAGGTTTTCACCAAAATAAACCAATGGTTTTTCAGCCAAGAAATATTTGTAATCGGAGGCGATATTACCAGATCAGGAAATCAACGGTTACTCAACCTTTCACTAAGTATGAAAAGGCGAAAATGGATAGAGGGAATATGGAATGAATCACAGAATTTCACGTTTTATGGGTGATATTTAATGATCAGCGGAGCTGGGCAGACTGGAGAGGAGTTACTCCAGGATCATTCTGGAAACCCTGGAGCCCAGGTTCGTGCTGAGTCGGATGATGTAAACCCCTGAAGCGTGAGTTGCAACATCACGATGCCAGGCAAGCTCCCCCTGACCCCGGTCAAGAAATCCCAGATCAAAAGCAGAAACTATGCGGCCGTCGATGGTTATAATATCAATCCGTGCATTACCTGAGGATGGCAAAGAATATCTGATGGTGGTAGCCTCGAAGACTGGATTAGGAAAATTGGAAATTGATAGCTGTTCAATGAACGAATTATCTGGTAAATCGGTGACCAGCTCACTGGGCCAGCTTAACCCATCTAATGTTACTGTCCATATGCCCCTGCCGTGGGTGGCCAGCACTATCTGATCATCTACTGCCTTCATCTCCCATATGGATACATTGATAAAGTCATCACGGATGGCCCAGGTAGCCCCATTGTCTGTGGATTCCACCAGTCCGATCTCCGTTCCTGCCCAAATGGTCGAGGGCTCATGAGGCAGCACCAGCAAACTAAATACCGGGACATCAGGAAATCCGTTGTTGCTTTCTACATTGTTGCCAAAACCCGAAATGTCCTCCCAGTTATCTCCACCGTCCATGGTACGCAGTATTTTGGGTCCATCTGAGAAAGAGAACAGTGCAAACGCTGTCTTTCTTTGATTGGGGTGGGTGGCCAGGTTGGTAACATTTCCCATTGACCCTCCGGAAAAATTATTAACCGGAGTAAAACTATTGCCGCTGTCATCGGAATAATGCAGTCTGGCTGCTGAAGTCATACCACTTCCTGCCCAGACAATGGTTGGATCAGCCTCAGAGACCGCCACCCGGCTCAAATTATTAAAAGCCCAGCCCGAACTTATGGGTTTCAACTCCCAGGAAGCTCCGAAATCAGGCGATCTCCATACCCCTTGTCGGCCTACCGCATATAATATATTCGGGCTTTTCTTAGAGTTTGCCAGCCACGATATGAATGGTGCATTATCTTCTCCAACATCCTCCAAACCAACGGTACCACTGGTCCAGGTTGCTCCTCCATTGGTTGTGCGTCTGAACCCATTGTACTGTGAACTTCCGATCATCTTGTCCGGGTCGGTGTAGTGCCAGGCCACCTTAAAACCATCACCCCCAACCTGGCGCACATAAGCGGAGTTTATATTGGCCTCTTGTCCGGAAGGAGACCTATAGGTGCCATTGTCTTGCATTCCCCCAATGAATTCAAACGCACCCGGTTTCTTATCGGCGCCATAAAACTGGCTGGTATTATATCCGCTGCCGGCAAATATCCAGTCGCCGTTATTCTCACCAGGATTCATGTTGGTATTGGAAAAGTAAACCCCCCCGTCATTGGTTACCACCATCCTGAAAGTTTGTGAAACTTCATTAACCTTCTGCAGTGTAATTTGGTGGTGGTCCGGATGCAGGCCTAAGCTTGCGGTATTGTCCTCTCCAAAACTTTGAAAAAACCGGTTCTTACCATTGCTGCCGGGCAATTGATTAAAGGCATCTGAAATGATCACCGTTTCCTTAAAGCGATTGAGCACTGAACCGTAATTGATGGTTAATTTGGCATCCGGAATATTATCGGGATCCCAGGGATCGGCCCCGTCCGCTAAGACCGGCCACATAAAGTACATCTGTTTAACTTCATGTCCGCCATTTACCATAATTGATGGTTCGGGGTTGTCCGGATCATAATCGACGGCATGAGCATAGAAATACTCGCGGGTATTTAGCAGCCCTGGATCATTGTCGGTATCACGAGGATTCAAATTAAACACTCCATCTCGTAGTTGGTCCCTGAAGGAAACCATTAGTTGCTTGTTGTTATCGATGTCCCATACTTCAAAAGGTACTTCGACATAATCCTGGTAAGTGTAGTCCTCATCAGGCACCCCTGCTCCACCGTCACCGTTGGTTCCTCCATCAGCCGGTACTTCGAATAGATGGGCCATTTGGCTGAGACCAGCGCCGAATCGCCATTCCACCGAAACAAACTCACTGTCTGGAATGTCTCCTACAGCCAACTTACTTTCAAAAAATACGCCGCTGTCGAAATTGACGAAATCCATAAATAAGTCCGTTTCGCCAATATCCACCCCTAGCACCGTAGGCTCTCCTGAACCCACTCCGGGTTTCATGATGAACTTAAAAAGGTTTACCCCTCCCACATAAACAATGTCCTCATTGTAAGGATGGACGGCTATGGAATTGTCGTAATTGCCCTGTCCTCCCAGAAAATCTAGATTTCCTCCCCCATTTTCTTCAACTACTACCGCCCAATTTGCGCCGGCATCCTCGGAAATATAGAAATCGGAATCACTTCCGGAAACAGCTCCTTCAACGGATGCATAAATTCGATTGGAATTGCCGGAAGCAATAGCAATCTCGATACGGCCATCTGGTATAATACCGGTACTGGATGAAAACCAGGTGTCCCCCTGAGTGACAGATTTAAATACCCCTCCATTATTCAAAGTAGCGTAAAGTACGTTGAAATTATCTGGTGAGGCTACCAATTGCTGCACCTGGCGACTTCCGGTAAAAACCCGCACCCAGCTGGACCCGCCATCAGTGGACTTAAATATCCCTGAATCAAAAGAGGAGAAATTAGGATCGTTACTGGTACAAGCCAGCACCATGTCAGGGTCGCCCGGGTTGACTATAATGCGATTTACATTTTGAAAATCGTCATTTGAAACCGTAGAAGCCAGCTGAAACCAGGTGAGGCCCCCGTCTATGGATTTAAAAATACCATCACCTCGTACCCCACTAAGGCCAGCAAACGACTCTCCGGTACCTGCGTATAAGGTATTGGGGTCCGAGGCGCTGATAACTACGGTAGACACAGCGAGATTGGGTAGGTCAGGCGTCAGATTGGTCCAGGAAGAACCGGCATCAGTAGTGCTCCACAATCCACCACCAACTGCTCCTGCAATCCATGAGTTCCCTGTGGGATCGCCAGGAAGTACCACCAGGGCCCTGGTCCTGCCAGGAATATTTCCTGGCCCCCTTTCCACAAAATTCAGTGCTTGTCGACGGGCCTGGGCAAATTTAAGTTGATTTCTTTGAGCGGATTTTAGCTGTTCCAGCTTATAATTGGGAGCATATGCAGGCCCGTTACTTCCGGCCCTGGTGCGTATCATCCAGTGATATTTGGCAAATTCATCCGGTCGGTCGGTTTCCAGCAGTTGGCCCCTGATGTTTTCCAGATGCTGCGCCCACTGAGCCTCGGAATCCAAAATACTTCCCGTGCTTTCTTCAGGCCGCTCATGAAGCAAGAGAAATACTAAACCAAAAAATAATGCCACTAGCAATAGAATCCTTCCCATGAACGCTCTTTACCTCCCAGGTCTTTTATAAAACTGTATACTATAACCTAACTATTTGGTAACCTTAATAATTCCCATTCATAAAATCCTGAACTCAATTCGCCGATTCAATTGGCGGTTTTCCTCGGAGTCATTTGGAGCCACCGGAACTGTAGAGCCGTACCCTTTATATCCTAGTCGTTTGGGGTTGATCTCTTGATTGATTAGAAATTCATAAACAGCGCTGGCCCGATTTAATGATAGTTGTCTATTGTGGGAATCGCTTCCTGAATTATCGGTATGACCAGCAATTTCAATTCGAATGGAAGGGTTGGTTTGTAGAAATAACACCGTTTTGTTCAATTCAGTGCTTGACTTTTGCTTGATTTCATACTTATCGACATCAAAGAATATATTGTTCAAGGTAGAAGCTATCCCACTTTTTATGGGTTTCAAGAAAATGTCAATGTGGATTGGTTCCCGGTCCTGGCTTTCCTGATAGTCAAAACGCAGGCTTTCGAAAAGATAACCGGGTTTACTGACATACAGGGCATATTCTGAACCTTCGGTAAGAATTTGCAAATAGTCTCCTGTTAATGAATCAGAAGTTACCGTTGACTTTAACGAATCTGCATTTATATCGTACAATTCAACCTGGGCCCGCAAGGGTCTTTTAGTCACTATATTCAGCACTTTCCCGGCAATGTAGTTGCTCTTACTTTTTATTCTTATTGCCTCCGGCACCTGAAAATCATATAAGAGGCTTTTGTAAGTATTAGGGCCTTTTTGTTCGTAACTGTAATATCCCTTCTTCCCATCTGCGGTAATAAACAGTGAAACCTGGTCATCTGCGGTATTAATGGGGTAACCCAGGTTTTTAGGAGCTGTCCATTTACCGCCTTGCCATTCGCTATAGAATATATCATATCCTCCCATTCCTAAGAATCCCTTTGATGAAAAGTACAGGGTCTGACCATTTACATGGATAAACGGGCTCACTTCCTCGTCTGCAGTATTTATGGTGGCACCCAGATTAACCGCTTTGGTCCATTTTCCATCCACCCAATGACTTTTCCAAATGTCCCTTTTACCATATCCACCGGTCCGGTCTGACACGAAGTACAGGATCCTTCCGTCTGCGGAAAGAGAAGGTTGTGATTCCCAATTCCTGCTGTTAATATTAGTTCCCATGTTTTCAGGATCAGTCCATTCATCACCCAATTTGTAGCTTATATACAAATCGCAGCTACCCATGCTTGATCTCCCTGAACAAGAGGTAAAAATAATTGTTCGCCCGTTAGCTGAAATGGTGCAGGTCCCTTCATTAAATTTGGTATTGATGTTTTCAGAAATCGATTCGGGGTCAGACCAGGAGCCATCCGGATTCTTGCTTGATGTAACCATGTCCTCATCAAACTGTGAGTCTCGAGAACGCCGGCGGGTAAATATTAAAGTGTTTTGATCGGCAGTTAATACCGGAAAGTATTGCAGGTCGTATACATTGACATTGTCCGGTAGTGGTTGAGGATCAAAAGGTAAGGGGTTCTTTATTTGGGCCAGGGCAAAGTTTGCGTTTTGTTCTAGCTTTGCCGCGCTTTTAAGCATTTTAGGAGGTGGGTTGAAACTTTTGAATTTTTGCAAAAATTTCAAAGCCATTTCATAAGACCCTTCCCGGTAATACATCTCCGCCAGAGCCAGTTGTGCCCCAATCGTCTTGGGATCATTGGGAATCAAAGAAACCGCCTCTTCCAGATAACTCCGGGCATTGAGATGGTCTCCTATTGACAAATAATTGGTGCCCAGCCTTAAATGGGCTTCCGCAAATCCGGGGTCTTTTTCAATGGCCATTTCCAAATAGGTAATTGCTTCCGAATAATTTCTGCTTCGCAAAAGTTCTCCCGATTTTTCGAAATACTTTATTGCTTTCTTTGATTTGGTATGGTATTGGCCATAGACGGGAGTAATTAACACCCAAAAAATAAGAATTACAAGGAAGGGACGAGGGACGAGGGACGAGGGACTATTCACGGAATATTCAAATATTTATGTGTCTGTAACGACATCTGCCACTCATTATTTGCTTTAATGTAGTCGATAATCAAAGGTATGTTCTGATCTACCTTACTCCATTCGGGCTGTAAATACAACTTGCATTGCTTGTTTACCAGCTTGGCGTGCTGCTCAGCCCAACGAAAGTCACTGGGATGGAAAATCACTATTTTCAGTTCATGTGCTTTTTGGTATATTTCCGGAAGGGGCGACTTAAACTTCTTGGGTGAGAAGCAGATCCAGTCCCAACTGCCACTAATCGGATAGGCCCCTGAGGTTTCCAGGTGTGTGTACATGCCCTTTTTTTTAATCTCTGTACATAATTGGTTTAGATCATACATCAATGGTTCTCCACCGGTCACCACCACTAGTACCGGATCATATTTATGTGCTGTTTTAACGATTTCTTCCACACAGATCAAAGGATGATCAGAAGCATTCCAAGATTCTTTAACATCACACCAGTGACAGCCCACATCGCACCCCCCTAGTCGAATAAAATAAGCGGCTTTTCCCGCATGAAAGCCTTCACCCTGTAAGCTGTAAAAAGCCTCCATGACAGGTAGTGGTTTTATTTTGGTAGCTACTGACATGATTTTAAGATCTCAGATCTCAGATCTCAGATCTTTGATCTTTTTGGTTACTGATGGGTAAAACGAATGCTTTGCAGCCTGTAGTGTATTCCATAATAATGCTGCGCGGGTCATGGGTCCAACTCCGCCCGGAACCGGGGTGATAAAACTACATTTGGAGGACACAGTTTCAAAGTCCACATCTCCTTTTAAAGCATACCCTCTTTTCTTAGAAGTATCCGGGACCCGGGTAATTCCAACATCTACTATTACCACGCCTTCCTTAATCATGTCTCCAGTCAGAAATCCCGGTTTACCCAAAGCAGCTATTACGATGTCCGCCTGCAATGTATGTGCTTTTATATCAGGTGTTCGACTGTGGCAAAGCGTTACCGTGCAGTTACCTGGGCTTGCTTTCCTGGCCATCAGGATGCTCATTGGTGTACCTACAATGTCACTTCTTCCAATGATCACACAATGCTTGCCGGCAGTCTCAACCTGGTAACGTTCCAGCAGTTGCATGATGCCATAAGGGGTAGCGGCAATATAGCCTGGAAGACCTTTGACCATTCGGCCCACATTCACCGGATGAAATCCATCGACATCCTTTTCAGGTCTGATCCTTTCTGTCACTTTTTGCACCGAAATATGATCCGGAAGGGGCAATTGCACTATAATACCATCGATATCTTCATTATCATTTATTTCCTGAACAGTTTGTAACAGTAAATGCTCATTAATATCCGCCTCCAGTCGTATCAGGGTTGATTGAAACCCCACCTGTTCACAATCCTTTACCTTACTGTTCACATAGGTTTGACTGGCGCCGTCGCCACCTACCAATACCGCTGCCAAATGCGGGACTTTTCTTCCGTCGCTAATAAGCTGCCGTACTTCACCGGCGATTTCCAATTTAATTTGTTCGGAAGTTTTCTTACCGTCTAGAATAGTCATAGGTTAATCCAATTTTAATACTGCCATAAATGCTTCCTGAGGGATTTCAACATTACCCACCTGTCTCATTCTCTTTTTCCCTTTCTTTTGCTTCTCCAGCAGTTTTCGTTTTCTGGTAATATCGCCGCCATAGCATTTGGCCAATACGTTCTTTCTCAAAGCCCTCACAGATTCACGCGCTATTACTTTGGTACCTATAGCAGCTTGTATGGCAATTTCGAACATTTGGCGGGGCAACAAACCTCTTAGTTTCTCGCACAGTCTTTTTCCCCATTCATAGGCTTTATCTCTATGCACGATGGCCGATAACGCATCGACTTTTTCTCCGTTGAGCACTATATCCAATTTAACCATGTTTGACTGCCGGTAGCCGATCAATTCGTAGTCGAGAGATGCGTAACCTCTGCTAATGGTTTTCAGGCGGTCATAAAAGTCAAAAACAACTTCGGACAAAGGCAACTCAAATGACAATTCGACCCGGTCACTGGTTAGATATATCTGATTCTTTATTAGTCCCCTCTTGTCCATACACAAAGCCATAATGGGGCCAATGTACTGTGATTTTGTAATAATTTGGGCCCTTATGAAAGGTTCCTCCAGGTGAGAAATGTTGATTGGATCAGGAAGTTCAGATGGGGCATTGACTTCTATAACTGTGCCATCGGCAGCAATAGCGTGGAATTGGACTGAGGGTACGGTGGTTATTACCGTCATATCAAACTCCCTTTCAAGCCGTTCCTGTACAATCTCCATATGCAACATTCCCAAGAATCCGCATCTAAAGCCAAACCCCAGGGCGGCGGAAGTTTCAGGTTCCCAAACCAGGGCGGCATCATTCAGTTGTAGTTTTTCCATAGAAGCCCGTAACTCCTCATATTCAGAGGTTTCAACCGGGTAAATGCCCGCAAACACCATTGGTTTTACGTCTTCAAAGCCTTTTAAAGGTTTGGAAGGACGGTCAACATGAGTAATTGTATCACCTACCTTTACCTCCTTTGCTACTTTTATTCCAGATATTAAATAACCCACATTACCCGCTGCAATCTCCTTTCGTGGCTGCTGATTGATGCGTAAAATACCAATCTCATCCGCTTCATAAGTGCGCCCGGTATTTATAAATTTTACCTGATCTCCTGATTTAATGGTTCCATTGAATACCCTGTAGTAGACCTCAATCCCGCGATAGCTGTTGAAAACCGAATCAAATATCATGGCCTGCAACGGTTCCTTAGGGTCTCCTTTAGGGGCAGGTATCCTATCTATAATTGTCTCAAGGATCTCCTTTATACCTTTGCCCTCCTTGGCGCTGGCATGAATAACTTCTGAGGGGTCACACCCAATCAAGTCCACGATCTGGTCGGTTACTTCCTCCGGCGCTGCTCCTGGAAGGTCAATTTTGTTCAGGACCGGGATAATTTCCAGGTCATGTTCCAAGGCCAGGTAAAGATTAGAAATTGTCTGTGCTTCAATGCCTTGTGAGGCATCTACCACCAGTAAAGCCCCTTCGCATGCCGCTATTGACCTGGAAACCTCGTAGGAAAAATCAACATGCCCAGGGGTATCGATCAAATTCAGCACATAAGCGGCACCATGACTTTGGTAGTCCATTTGTACCGCATGACTTTTAATAGTAATCCCGCGTTCCCGCTCAAGGTCCATGGTATCGAGTAATTGTTCTTGCATTTCCCTGGCGGAAACAGTGCCGGTAGCTTCTAACAATCGGTCGGCAAGGGTACTTTTACCGTGATCGATATGAGCAATTATGCAAAAATTTCTAATGTTTTTCATTGGCAAATTCAGGCAAAAATAGCCAAATAATTCCTAATTTGAGAAAAAATAGCCGCTATTAATTGGCCATAAAATTTCAAAAAGTATCCCCGAAAATTTGAGTTAAACAATAAAAGTTAGATATTTGTCCCCCCAATATGGTTCCCCATGTTAATTGCAGAACAGAAGCGGAAGGAAAGTATAAGTGAGTACATCATTTTTATGTACCAGACAGAAGATCTGGTCCGGGCTTACAATTTCGATCTTGGTGAAATTTATAAGTATGTCATTCAGCATTTTCCTGTGGAAGACAATAAAAAAACCCGAATCAGAGCTTGGTACCGGAAGGTGGCCAACCAAATGAAAAAAGAGTCCCTTGAAAAATCCGGTCATTTAAAAGAACTCAACAAGTTAGCTAAAGAATTATCTCAGTTTAACCTGGAGCTTTTGAAATCAGATCAATCTTACCGAAAGATTTTTGACCAGGCCAAGCTCCACATCAACCGCCACGCAGCGCTTTCGAATAGTCAGGTAACCAATCCTATACAAGTTTGTCTCAATGGTATTTACGGACTGCTGATTTTAAGATTAAACGGAAAACCGGTTGACGATTCGATTAATAGGGGAGTACGGGCCTTTGGTGACGTACTGTCCTATTTGAGTTTTAAATACCAGAAACGTTATAATGGACATTAGTGTCGATCTCTGATCTCTGGTCTCTGGTCTCTGATCTCTCGGATCTCCTGATTCCGAGGAAGAAACATATAAGTAAGTATCGGATCTTTCGATGCCGGATTACCGGCTAATTCTCACCAGATATTGATCTTCTTCTTCAAAAAGAATTTGCACCTGTAACCCAACCTTTAAAGCTTCGCACTTTAGTCGGTCCATGTCTACAAACAACCAGGGAAATGTGGGGGCCCTTTCACCGCAGTATTCATACGAGTATTCCAGTTCACCATAATAGCTGGTTTCAAAGGTCTTTTGATCAAGAAAAATATATTTGACATCGGAAGAATCTGCGAGAATCTGACCGTTGGAGGTCAACCTGGAGTATACACAATTAAGAAGTTCAGCCAAACGATTTAAGGTCCCGGCAATACCCAGTCCATTCATCATCATCAGGGCTGTCTGATACTTTTTCTCCTTAAAATCAAATATACTGCCTTCAACTACTCGCCGTACACCCCTTTGCCTCATAACCTGGCAAGCTCCCGGGGATATTTCCAAGGCTGTCAGAAAGTGTCCGGACTCCTGAAGAATACTAGAATGGCACCCAGCACCCGCTCCAATATCTAAAATATTCCCCTGGCAAAGATCCAGGGCATAAACCTCCAAATCACTTAACTGAGTTTTGTCGCGAAAAAAGATATCCAATGGCACTGTTTCCGGAGCGCCAAATGAGGTGTGAAGAACCAGTGGGACATGGTGAATACCCTGGTGATAATCCAAGAGAGATTTCCCCCAAAGATCATTGGCTATCAACTGCTGTGGTCCGTGACGATCAACCATTCACCGTTTATCTTTTTCCACAATAAAGTAAAATGGCCATGCTCTACTTTAGATGCTTTTGAATTTCCTGCTTTAGTGCCTGTTTGTTTTCGCTTAATTCGAAGTCGCTTTCGATCAGATTCATTAACTGTGAGATCACATCGTGATGGTATCCCAGGGCTTCCGCGTACTTTTTACTGGCATCGAATTCCCGCTCATCCAGTTTTCCGTCCATTTTTATCATCAGAATTATGGTATAGATATATTCAAACCGGTCATCGTCTGAAAGTTCTTCCAAATCTTCCGCTTGCTGAGGAGGGTTTTGGATCATTTGTTCCACTTCGATCATAGGAACTCTTTTTGCTACGGCAATCTTATAAATCAGTGCAAGTTCTGAGCCACTTACTTTACCATCTACCTGGGCCAGGTGCAGCAGGGTGTGAATCAATTTTAAAGACATTGAGGTTTATTTTAGCTGGTGAGAAAAATATTTCCACAATTTAACCAATAATCAAATAGTAAAAATAAACTACAAAGTAAGTCCATTATATTGGTATAATCTGTTTAATTTCAACATTTTATGAATTTTTTAGCACACGCAGTCCTTTCCTTTGAAAATCCGGATATCATGGTTGGGAATTTCATTGCTGACTTCGTAAAGGGAAATGATTATATGGATTTTCCTGAACCTGTGAAAAAAGGGATCCTGCTTCATAGAGAAATTGATCATTTTACTGATACACATCCTCAGGTACGACTAAGTAAAAGACGACTATATGAACCCTATCACCATTATTCCGGGGTAATCGTAGATATGTACTACGACCATTTTCTGGCGGCAAATTTCTTTAAGTTTCATACTGCCTCGCTAGAGGTATTTACACATAGTGTTTATAAAACGGTAGGTCAGTACCGAAGACAGCTTCCGGTAAAAGCAGCAGAAATTCTCCACCACATGTCCAAAGGAAATTGGCTATTGGGTTATGCCAAAATTAGTGGAGTTGAACTGGCGTTGAAAGGGATGTCTCGACGGACCAGATTCAAGTCGAACATGGAACATGCCGGAACCAGTTTGAGATCAGATTATAAGTCCTTTTATACTGAATTCATGATTTTTTTTCCAAAAGTCATGGCATTCGCAAAAAGGGAACTCCAGCAAATATGATCCAGTCCAAACCCAAAAAATCAACTTTATTATCCTTATCTCTTTTTTTGATATTAGCTTACGGGGTTGGTATATGGACCGCATTAACCCTAGCTTCATCACCCGCCTATTGGTATCTCATTCCCATATTTTGTTTAATTACTGCGGTAGTGATTACTTTGAAGGTCCTTTGGGGATTCCAAACCATCCTGATCCAGGGAGATCAATGGAAGGTTAAAAACCTAATCAGGGCAGATAGTGCTTTTACCGGTCAGGATATTGAATGGTGGAAAGAAACTGAAATAAAAACAACGGGAGGGCCGTTTAGGGAGCTGCGTATTCACACTAAGGATGGCGTCAATTTAAAAGTTAGTCTGCAAGAGCATACAGAGTACCCAAAAATCATTAAAATGGTAAGAAGCAAGTATCCCAAGAAACAAATTAAAGAATCCTGACCATGAACATCCTTAAACCAATTTTATTTATCGGCGCCGGAGGTTTCCTTGCAGTATTGCCAGATACGGGCTCCATTTGTTAATTTCCAGCAGGTCGCAGGTGGCTTTTCCCTGGGGCACTTTTACAGTAAATGTATTGGGATGTTTGATTATTGGTGTATTAATAGGTCTTGAAACCCGGCAGCAGCTGGTGGCCGACCCGTTGAAATGGTTGCTCATCACCGGGTTTTGCGGGGGGTTTACCACCTTTTCTACCTTTAGTGCGGAGGGGCTGGCGCTGCTTCATGAGCAGCAATTTGAGATATTTTTTGGGTATACCCTGGGCAGTGTAGTGATCGGTCTACTGTCCACTTTTATGGGCTTTAGTTTGATCAGATGGTTGGTTTGAGAAAAGTGCCAATTGATCCTCTTTCCAAAAATCACCTTCTGATCTTCAGCACCTTTATAACCTCTCCATACTCCGATGTTGAGATATACTTTTTCAGTATTGGGGTATCGGTCAGGTCAAACTTTCTAGCTAAGTATTTCATGTCTGCCTCATCCTCGTCAGCTTTCGCCCAGAAAGCTCCCAGACAATGGTCCACAAAAGCACGGGACTTTAATTCCAATAAAGAAGCCGGGGAGACAACCTTATCCACACCTTGATTTTCGATTTTATAAATTTTTGCGAAGAACTTGTCACCATTGGCATTCAGATAGTCAATGTTGTTCTCTTGGTCAAAAAAGAACATTTCTTTACTGTCAGGGTCGTTTATTAAGTAATCTGTATCATCAGTAATCCTTACAGAGCCGTAAAAATTCATGGCCCTGCCTCCAACCAGTATCTTTATTTTGTAGTCCTTTTTCATTATAATAAAGATACTAAAGTTTAAATGCCATATTCACTCAAACGAGCTTTGAAACCCTGATCCAAACGCAATTAAACCTCTAATAATGAAGTGCGCACGAGAGGAATCGAACCTCCACGCCCAAAAACGGGCACCAGGCCCTCAACCTGGCGCGTCTACCAATTCCGCCACGTGCGCATATTTAATGAGTGAGGGAGTGAGGGAGTGAGGGAGTGAATGTTTAGAACTCAGCTATTAACAATCGATCCTTCAGTCCATCAATCATTCAGTCCTTCAGCAAGGACTGCAAAAGTAGAAACAATTTGGCAAATGTTCAAAGCAGTGTAGATATTAATCATCATC
>CAZOJZ010000311.1:0-1539 GCA_964580205.1 uncultured Roseivirgaceae bacterium | reverse complement strand
GGACTGGATCCTTTTGGGGTGCCCACTAAAGAGTTCCCCTGGTTAGCCGCTTCCGATCCAATTCAACAGGCAAAGGACAAAATGGATGCCGCTTTTGAGTTTATTACCAAGATAGGTATGCCGTATTACTGCTTTCATGATTTTGATCTAATACAGGAGGGAAATACCATAACAGAATCTGAGAAACGATTGGAAGTGATTTCTGATTATGCTCACCAAAAACAGCAGGATTCAGGTGTGAAACTACTATGGGGAACTGCTAATCTGTTTTCACATCCCAGGTATATGAACGGTGCCGCTACCAATCCGGATTTTCAGGTTGTAGCTTATGCCGGTGCACAGGTGAAGAATGCTTTAGACATCACCCTGAAACTGGGTGGAGAAAACTACGTATTTTGGGGTGGGCGTGAAGGATACATGTCCCTTCTGAACACCGACATGAAAAGGGAACTTGATCACATGGCCAGATTTCTACATATGGCAAAAGATTATGCCCGAAAACAGGGATTCAATGGCACTTTTCTAATAGAACCAAAGCCTATGGAGCCCACCAAACATCAATACGATTTCGATGCAGCCACCGTAATAGGGTTTCTCAGGGAATATGACCTAATGGACGATTTCAAACTGAACCTGGAGGTCAACCATGCAACACTGGCCCAACACTCCTTCCAGCACGAACTACAAGTGGCTGCCGGGGCCAACTTATTGGGCAGTATTGATGCCAACAGAGGGGATTATCAAAATGGTTGGGATACGGATCAATTTCCGGTAAACGTTTATGAATTGGTAGAGGCGTTACTGGTAATTCTGGAAGCGGGCGGTATTCAGAGCGGTGGGGTCAATTTTGATGCTAAAACCCGTAGAAACAGCACTGATCTGGCAGATATCTTCCACGCCCACATTGGTGGTATGGATGCATTTGCCAGGGCCTTGTTAATTGCCCATGAAATATTGGATAAAAGCCAGTATCAAGATCTTAGAAAAGAGAGGTATAGTAGTTTTGACTCACCTGAAGGACAAAAATTTGAAGCTGGCAATATGCTATTGGAGGACCTTAAGGATTTAGCCGCCAGCAACGGTGAGCCCAAGATGCGAAGCGGTCAGCAGGAATTGTATGAGAATATAATTAATCAGTATTTGTAGCCCTTGGGAACAATAGAACAATAGAGCATTTGAACATCTGGCAAACTGGCACTGTGAAGCGCGCTCAACTCAAAATTCAAAATTCAGAACTGTCTATTTACTCCATTTCTGCAGCCCCAAAAGCTTTTCTCCGAGCTCAGTAAGTTCAGCTACCCCATATTTCGTCTGTTCCCAATTTCTTGGGTCCCCTGGAAAGGCATAACCTTCCGGGGCTATCCTGTTTTTCCAGGAATTAATCCGCCAGTTAACCAATTCCGTATTATCCTCTTCTGCTGGAGGATGAAATCGTGAAAGTTTCACTGGAAGCCGGCGATTTGTTGATTTTTAACAGTACCCAACCGCACGGGATTCGCCCCAATCGAAGTAAAGATAAGGTACGAATTGCTCAATATA
>CAZOJZ010000310.1:0-3558 GCA_964580205.1 uncultured Roseivirgaceae bacterium | reverse complement strand
AAGTTGCGAAGAACATTTATACAACTTACCAATACCGCCGTACGGGCTACTTTCCAAATTATCCCCTCATTAGTTTCATCAGCAAATGAAGGTAGTACCAACATGGCCATCAAGGCGCAAATCAAAAAATAATAACGATATCGGAACAATGAGTCCCACCAATGAAAAAACTTACTGGTCAACCGACTGGATTTTGCGGTAGTCATAGTTGCTGAAATCTACATTGTATAAAATACTGTATAAGACAGGAATTAACAACAAAGTGGTGATTGTTGCAAATAACCAATCAATCATTATGGATCTTGCCAAAGGAACTAGCTGCCTAATACTTTTATCAGTGTTCCTCGCTTAATTGGGTCACTTAATTCCATCCCATTTATAACCGCTAGTTCTTCCAACTGACTTGGGCGCATCTTAAAATGGGAAAGAGCCTGGGAAAGACTCATGTCACTGGGCACCGTTTTCAACCTGATTCTTTCTGGTTTTACATTTAGCTTTTTAGCATCAGTTAGCGCAGTAAATTTGGTCATGGTGTTGCTAAAGGTGGACTTGTATATATTGAATTCAGAACTGCTGGCCAGGCCATGAAAAACGTAGATATTGTCATCCTTTTTTATCAAAAAGGTTAGGATGGTAATGGAGGATTGGCCCTGGCTTACCTGTTTAGATAACATGCTGATCGCAGGAAACCCATGTACCTTGATTCGGTTTGATTCCTTGACTGTTAACTTAAATCGCTCCACGATATCAGAAGCAGCCGAAGACAGTTCAGTTTTAGAAGAGACAGTAAATACCAACAGCGCTTTTCCGTCATCAGGTGTAATCTGAACCTGAGTGGGACTATTATTCAATTTCCAGTCAGCAGGGACCGGGAATTGAAATTTCAGGTCAGGATGATAAAAGATATTGTTTTCCACAAAACCTTGTCTGGGATCTTCCCCATAAACCAGTCCATCAACCATTTTCAAATAAGCATTGCGTTCAATTTTATAGGAGCCGCCAGGAGCCTTAGACTGCCATTCGGCAGCAAGTTGTTTTACATTATTAAATCGATTCGTAGGGTGTGGATGTGTGGAAAGAAACGAGGGGATCTCGCCTGCCCCTGACTCTTCTGAAAGTCTGTTGAGCGTTTGAAAAAAACCGGCCATCTCCTGGGCGTCATACCCAATCTTGGTACTGTACTCAACTCCTAATCGATCGGATTCACTTTCATTATCCCTGCCATATTTCAGGAACAAGAGTCCTAATCCCTGCTGGGCTTCATTTCCAAATTGTGCAAATTGAGGTGAAACCACCATGCCACCCACCATGAGCACCTGGGCCACTTGTTGTTTACTATATTGCCTGGCACTATGACGGGCGGTAACATGCCCAATTTCATGACCCAACACTCCTGCAAATTCTGCTTCATTATTAAAATGGGCCATAATGCCCCGGGTAAAATAAATATAACCCCCAGGCAACGCAAAGGCATTAACCACCGGTGAATCCACTATTTTGAATTCAAAAGGAAGGTTGGGGCGGTGGCTGATTTTTGCCATCAATTGGCCCTTTTCATGGATAAAATTTTGTAAGGTTTGGTCCTGATATAAACCATATTGTGCAATCACCGCGGGGTCTGATTTTTTTCCCATAGCAATCTCCTGCTCTTCTGACATCAGCATCAGCTCCCTTTTACCGGTAACGGGATTGACCGCACAACCGGAGTAGAATATGGCAAAAAATATTAAGGCAGAAATAGTTTGTCTAAAATGAATCATCTGAGGAAATGTTGAATTCAAATATACTGAATCGATCAGTTATTTGAACGCGTAAAAAACAGGATTATTACATTAGGGAAGAATGGTCCTCGTGTACTACAATCGACACCTAAAAAGTACTATAATCCGTAAATCTCAGGATTAGGATAAAAGGCGCCCCAGCCAAACCAATAACCCATAAAACTCTGGGTTGCTTGTAAAGGTGTGGATCCACTTACTGGAAAGCCGAAAATATCCCATTTATTTCCCTGGTCATCAGCAAGTACAGCTCTTCCTTCATCGATCGCCGAAAGGTTGGGTGTAGATCCATCAGGAAGAGTTGCATAGAAACTGACCATAAAGTTGGATCGATTACCAACCACTACGATATCTTCACCTTGAAAGGTGTCCATAATAAGCGAATTGTTCGACTCAAATGAACTAAAACGGTAAACCTTGGCCTTTCCATCTATTAGTACTCCATGCACTCGCTCCTTTCTCTCTAAACGAGGATCATCAATGGATAATGGGAAGAACAGGTTGTTATTATTGGTTCTGAAATCACCATAGGGGTATGAGCCATAAGGCCGGTCCCAGCCGGTATCCGTAGATATCACCTTGGTATCAGGGTACATTGCTTTCCAGGCTGACCATCTGGTTTCGACCAATTGAAAAGTGGGCATATTAGTGCCAATTAATGGCCCATTTACTGCCTTTAGAGTCATTTGGGACCAGTTACTTTGGGTATTCCGATCAAATGCAATAAGGTTGTTATTATAGAGCAGGCCTGATACGCCAAATTCAGTTTTTAAATTATCAATTTCTTGCAACAACCCTATCCCGGTACCTGTTAATGGACAGTAGGTGATTACGATCGATGAACTGTTAACCCGTTGATTAATGATCTCGTGCCAATCCAAAATCTGATGAGGAAAAGCAACCGCTGTGTTTCCATTGTAATAGCCAAGTACCAGTTCATCATCAATCAAGAATCCTGCCTGGGAAGCATCCAGCAATTCAGGATTTGATAGGGAGGGAATGCCATCCCGACCTGGACCGCCATCAAAAACCTGGGCAAAGGGAATTAGCCAATCCTGATTTTGATTACCCCCTCCAGGACCCCCTGCTGCCGGATCTGAATCTCCACAAGATACCAGGCCAGCAACCACAAATGTTAAAAAAAATCTATTCATGTATTCAGTTCTTTAATAAAGATAACCGAAAATGACTTATACTGGTTTGTCACTGAAGCGACAAATAGGGTTATTGGGCCCAAGTCTTTTAAACGCTAGGTTAAAGCTGTTCAAAAAAGAAAACACCTTTTTTATTTGAAATGACTATATCTTTTTTGTTGTCCTGGTTAATATCGTGAATAACTACCTGGACTCCAACACCGCTATTGTCGTCTATAAGGTGAGGTATCCATGTGGGCCCAGCGTGTGTATCTTTTTGGAATTCGAACCAGTATAGGACCGCCGGGTCCTTTCCTCCCGGATCCTTTCCGTTGTGAGCAAAGTATCGCTTACCGGTAATAAGGTCTGGTTGCTGATCCCCGTTGATATCCTCAAGAGCTGAACCGTGCGTTTGTGAAAAAGAGTCATCAATTAGGTGCTCCACAAAGGTAACCCCGCCTTTATGGTCATTTATTTGCTCATGCCACCAAATACCGTAATTATGTGCTGAAGTGGTAATCACATCATTATCTCCATCGTTGTCAAAATCAAATACATGCATTTGTGCGCATGCCTTCCCAAACGATGCCTCATGAAACTTCCAGAGATCATCTGATCTGTCATCAGGTGCCTCCCACCAGCCTTGA
>CAZOJZ010000309.1:0-6751 GCA_964580205.1 uncultured Roseivirgaceae bacterium | reverse complement strand
CCCATGGGTAAGGGAAATGAAAACAAATCCAGGTTTTCAATGTTCTTAGTAGTGGACGACGCGTAGTACAGATTTTTGGATTCTGAGTCAATGGTAAAATAGAATTCATTGCCAGTGCCGTTTACCAATGGTCCCACATTCTTTGGTTCCTGCCATTGATTGCCTGACCAAACTGACTTATAAATATCGAACGATCCGAAATTCAATAAGTGACCATTACTGGAAAAATATAAAACCAGATGACTGGGATGGTAGAAAGGGCTGACTTCGTTACCGCGGGTATTAATCAGTGGTCCGGTATTTTGTGCCGGAGTCCAGGCTCCGTTTTTATCCTTGTAGGTAAAGTAAATGTCTGACAGGCCAAATCCTCCAATTCGGTCTGAAGCAAAATATAGGGTGTCCTCAGTGTGCGATAAGGTAGGATGAGAGTCCCATGAAACGCTGTTGACGTTAACTCCCAGATTTCTGACATTACCCCAGGTACTGTCCTCTTTGATTTCAGCTACGAATAAGTCACAGCTTCCAATTGAACCAGGTGCATGGCATCTGGCAAAATATAATTTAGCGCCATCAGATGAGATACACGCCGATCCTTCATTGAATTCCGTATTTATCGCTTCTAAGGCTTCAGCTTTGGACCAGAAACCATCTGATCCCCGGCTGATAAACAGGTCCTCGTTTTGGGTTTTTTTAGCAGCAACTACTTTTTCGTTTCTTTTGGAAGTAAAGATGAGTAGGTTGTTGTTTAAATTTAATGTAGCGCCGTAATCTGCTTTATCTGAGTTTACGGTATTCCCCATGTTTAACAAAACACCCCGGGGCGGCTGTAAGGTGTCAACTGCTTTGCGGTATTCTACCAGCTCGTAGTAATAATCCAGGGGCACATAGTAATCAATCTTATTCTTGTTCAGACTGTCATAGTTGAGTTCCACTTTTTCAATGTCGATGTCCTCCCTGTGGTGCTTAAGCACCAGATTATAAAGCGCGATAGCATCTGCGCCGGAACCGTAGAGTTCTGTCAATTTGGCTAGTCTCCAAAGAAGGAAGGTATCCTTGTAAAAATTTTCAATTCCAAAATTCCGAACATAGGGTATTAATACCTTGTAAAGCTCTTCCCATTGTTGCTTGCTTTCATACTTTTGGATCTGCGCCCACTCACGTTTGTTATAGTAGTATTTTATTTTATTTATATTGGGAAAATGCCCAATGGAGATGTTTTCGGCTTCTTTTTTTTGTAAAGACTTGGATTTATTGAAAAATTTCTTCTTCTCAGGCTTTTGTCCGACCACATAATTGGATGCCAAAAAGAACAGTATAAGAAACGAGAAGAGAAACAATCTGGACACCATGTATAACGCCGACCTTCTACCCAAGGTACCAATATAATGAGAATATATAATTATATTTTGGCATAGCTCTTGCAAAATAGGTACTGCAGTATTAACGAAGAACATATTAAGAAAATTATGCCAAAATGGCACATAGAAAGGTTATATGAATAATACCGATCAACTTTTAAATAATCTTGTATTTGGTGAGTTGGATGATGATGGTGATGGACTCATACACATCATTGACGCTGATAGAGAGGACGAAGTGCCTTTGTCAAACTTTCCCGGCACATTACCAATTTTACCGATAAGGAACACTGTATTATTTCCGGGAGTAGTCTTACCAATTACTGTAGGGAGGCAAAAATCCATTCAGTTGGTAAAGAAGGCCTATCGTGGGGACCGGATTATAGGGGTGGTCGCTCAAAAAAACAATAAAGCAGAGGAGCCTGAAATCGACGATATCTATCAGATTGGAACAGTGGCAAAGATTATAAAGATGATCGTTTTGCCGGATGGAAATACCACCATTATAATTCAGGGAAAAAATCGATTTAAAATAAAGTCTTTTGCACAAATACAGCCGTATTTCACTGCTGTAGTGGAGTATGTTCAGGAGAAGTTCCTGGTTAAACATCGTAAAGAGACCAAGGCGGTAGTACAGTCTTTAAAGGATGCCGCTTCTAAGATTCTTAAACTCAATCCGGAAATACCGCCTGAAGCACAGGTGGCACTGGACAATATCGAAAGTCACACGTTTCTGACTCATTTTCTCTCTTCGAATATCAATGCAGAAGTAGCGGATAAACAGCAATTATTGGAAATTAATGATGGGATGGAGCGGGCCACCTTGCTGCTTGAGCATATGCTTAATGATATCCAGATGTTGGAACTGAAAAGAGAAATCCAAAACAAGGTACATTCAGATATTGATCAACAACAACGGGATTTTTATCTCCGCCAACAAATCAAAGTACTCCAGGATGAATTGGGTCATGAAGGTCCGGACCAGGAAGTGGAAGAATTGAGGGCCAGTGGGGATAAAAAGATCTGGCCACCGGAAATTCAGGCCCACTTTAATAAGGAGTTGGATAAGATCCTCCGTTTAAATCCTGCTTCAGCTGAGTATCCGGTATCATTTGGATATGTGGAGTTGTTTGTTGACTTACCATGGAATGATTTTACTACTGACAGTTTTGACCTTAAGAAGGCCAGAAAGATATTAGACCGTGACCACTACGGGCTGGACAAAGTAAAAGACCGCATCATTGAATATCTGGCAGTCTTAAAACTGAAGCAGAATATGAAGGGACCTATTTTATGCCTGTACGGACCTCCCGGGGTTGGGAAAACCTCACTTGGTAAAAGTATAGCGGAAGCTTTAAATCGTAAATATGTCCGCATGTCTTTGGGTGGAGTTCACGATGAAGCTGAGATCAGGGGGCACCGTAAAACCTATGTAGGTGCGATGCCCGGCAAGATTATTCAAAACATAAAGAAGGTTAAATCATCCAATCCGGTTTTCATTCTCGATGAGATCGACAAAGTGAGGGCTGATTTCAGAGGCGATCCATCATCTGCCTTATTGGAGGTATTGGATCCGGAGCAAAACAGTACTTTCACTGACAATTACCTGGAGGTGCCCTATGATTTGAGTAAGGTGCTGTTCATTGCCACTGCTAATTCTCTTGATACCGTTCATCCCGCATTGAGAGACCGTATGGAGGTTATTGAAATCAGCGGGTATACACTGGACGAGAAGGTAAAAATTGCACAGAAACATCTGGTGCCAAAGCAGAAGAAAGAAAATGGACTGAAATCAAAAGATTTTTCCTTAAATAAGGCAGCATTGGTAAAGATCGTGGAGAAATATACCCGGGAGTCTGGGGTACGGAACCTGGAAAGAGAAATAGGAACGGTGGCCCGAAAAATTGCCAAGTCAGTAGCAATGGAGGAAGAACACCTGAATCGCATCGGACCGGATCAGGTTGAGGAGCTTCTGGGCCCTCCTCCTTTTGACAGGGAATTGTACCAGGGAAATAAAATCCCCGGGGTTGTTACCGGATTGGCCTGGACGCAGTCAGGCGGAGAGATACTGTTTATTGAGTCCAGTTTAAGCCGGGGGAAAGGGAAATTGACCATATCGGGTCAACTGGGAGATGTGATGAAGGAGTCTGCGGTGGCCGCACTGTCGTATCTGAAAGCTCAGGCAGAGCAGTTGGATATAGATTACAGGGTTTTTGACAAATATGACTTACATATTCATGTCCCAGCCGGCGCCGTACCCAAAGACGGCCCTTCAGCAGGTATTACTATGGTGACCTCCCTGGCTTCTATTTTTACCCAGCGAAAAGTAAAGGATAAAATTGCCATGACCGGAGAAATTACCTTACGCGGGAAAGTACTCCCGGTTGGGGGAGTAAAGGAGAAGATTCTGGCTGCAAAGAGAGCTGGCATAAAGGAAATCATTCTCAGTAACAGAAATAAAAAAGATATTGATGAGATAAGTGAAGTATACCTAAAGGGTCTTAAATTGCATCTGGTGGAAACGGCGCAAGAGGTAATAGATATCGCTTTACTGAAACAAAAGGTAGAAAATCCTGTCAACTTTATATTGCCCCTTGAAGCAGAGAAATAGTCATAAATATGGCGTTGGACGCTGGTAGCTTGAAAGGTTGGTTAAAGCTGGGCATTTGGATGTGGATGTTCTTCAGCTCGCATCAAATGGATGCACAGATGGGCGGCCGAAAGTCCTTTCAGTTTCTAAACTTACCTTCCACTGCCAGGTCCGCATCACTAGGAGGCGTTAATGTTAGTAGCTGGGACCAGGATGGGCAAATGTTTTTGTCAAACCCGGCATTATTGGATAGTCTGGTGGATCGTCATGCCGGGTTGACATATCAGTCTTTGGTTGCAGATATTAGTTATGGTACTTTTACCTATGTTCATGCCTTCGAGACACCTGGAATATGGGGTGTCGGTGTTCAGTATTTAAACTATGGTGACTTCCAGGGGTTTGATGCGTCGGGGGCTCCTACAGGGAGTTTTAGCGGTTCTGAAGTTGCACTGATGCTTGCGTATGCCAGGCCGATTGGGCCCATACAGTTGGGCGCTGACTTGAAGATTATGTTTTCCGGGCTGGCCGGTTATACCGCCAGTGCGTTGCTACTGGATATAGGCGGGATCTTCAGACACCGTGAACAAGACTTAACTGTGGGACTAACGTTTAGGAATGTGGGGGTAGTGTTGTCAGATTTTACAGCAACCAGTGAGTCGGAATTGCCATTTGATGTGCAACTGGGGATAACTTTTAAACCCAAACACATGCCCTTTCGTTTAAGTCTGACAGGTTATAATTTTGGACTGGTGAATGAAAAACTGTTTGACCCCACCGGAACAGGGGAGGGCACGCCAACGGAAGTAGGTACCTTTGACGGCATAATGAGGCACATAGCCATTGGCACAGAAGTATTGGTCCATCGGAATTTTAATTTACGGCTGGGATACAATCATCTGGTACGACAGGAATTGAGATTAGCGGAAACCAGCGGAGGAGCTGGACTCTCATTTGGTTTCCTGATGCGAATAAGAAAATTTGAGCTGGCTTATACACACAGTATTTACCATACTGGAGGTGGATACGATTACTTTACTTTGGTAGTTGATTTGAATAGTTTTATAACCAAGAAATAGATCATGTTGAATGACAAGCAGTACTTGACTCCACGAGAGATTGTTAGGGAGTTGGACAAATACATCATCGGACAGAAAGACGCCAAACGCAATGTAGCTATTGCCCTGCGAAATAGGTGGCGTCGAATGAGTGTTACTTCTGAAATGAAGAAAGAGATAATACCAAATAACATCCTAATGATTGGGGCCACCGGTGTAGGGAAAACCGAGATAGCACGTCGGTTGGCAAACCTTGCTGATGCTCCGTTTTCGAAGGTAGAGGCATCGAAGTTTACAGAAATAGGATATGTGGGCCGTGATGTGGAAAGCATGGTACGAGACCTGGTCGAGCAATCGGTAAATTTGGTTAAAACCCGTAAACAGGAAGAGGTAAAGGAGAAAGCAGCATTGTCTGTAGAGGATATTATATTAGATGCACTAATTCCACCCATCAAATCAGGTTCCGCGGTGCCCAGACTGAGTGAGGAGATCACTGATCATCAGGCACCTCAAAACGACGTTGAATTGAATGAGCGCACCCGAGAGCGCTTTCGGGAAAAGATCCGCAGTGGTGAATTAGACCATCGCAAAATCGAGATCAATATTAGAAAAGCCGTGAACACCGGAGTGGGCATGATTAGCGGTGGTATGATGGATGAATCTTCCATGATTAACCTTCAGGAAATGATCGGTAACATGATGCCCAAAAAGAATAAAAAACGAAAGGTCACCATCGAAGAAGCCAAGAGGTTATTGTTGGAAGAGGAGGCGGCCAAACTTATTGATATGGATGAGGTCAAAGATGAGGCCATTCGAAAGGCTGAAAATACCGGGATCATTTTTATTGATGAAATCGATAAGATAGCCGGAGGTTCAGGAAAGCACTCCGGGCCTGATATAAGCCGGGAAGGCGTGCAACGTGATTTGCTGCCAGTGGTTGAAGGAACATCGGTAACTACCAAGCATGGAGTGATAAAGACTGATCATATACTGTTTATAGCAGCCGGTGCGTTTCATGTATCCAAGCCCAGCGATCTAATCCCGGAATTGCAGGGAAGATTTCCTATCAGGGTGGAGCTGGAAAACCTGACTAAGGATGATTTTTATCATATCCTCAAGGAACCCAAGAACGCTTTGACCAAACAGTACGAAGCGTTATTCAACGCCGAAAATGTTTCGCTCAGTTTTCAAGAAGGAGCCTTGCACGAAATTGCGGAGATTGCTTTTAAGGTCAACAGTGACTTGGAAAATATCGGGGCTCGCAGGCTGCATACCGTTATGAGCCACCTGCTTAACGATCTGCTATTTGATATGCCAGACGTGCTTGAACCCAATGCTCAGGTGGTGATTACCAAAGAACTGGTTACGGAACGTCTGGAGAAGTTGGTTAAGACCAAGGATTTGAGTGAGTACATTCTTTAGTGATAAGTGATGAATTATGGGTTATGAGTGGTGGATTTTGCGGCGCAGACACCTGAAAAACATGGACCTGGTCTTAAAACTCAAATCTCAGCACTCAACACTGAAAAAAATTAATCTCTGATTAACTTTTTTCCCTTCGGCCTACTCTTTTGTGCCAATTTAACAGCACGGTAGGCATTGACCACTCCGCCGGTTTGACTTAAATTCCCGAATTTTTCCTGCTTTTCTTTACCGGGGACATTTACTTTTTGTGAACGATAGCTTACTGCTGATTTCAGGATGATGTTCTTTATCTCCTCTGCGCTTAAGCCTGGGAAATAGGACAT
>CAZOJZ010000308.1:0-2029 GCA_964580205.1 uncultured Roseivirgaceae bacterium | reverse complement strand
GTACCTCCTTGTCTTTTTATTGTTTATATCCTGTACTAATGAATCTTCTACCCAGGAGCAAACAGCAATAACTAATCCTGGCTCCGGCAATATGATCAGGGAGATCAATCATAAAGAATTGCCGATTGGTGCCAAAACTATTGCGATTGTGGGCGCCACTCTAATCGATGGTACTGGTAAACCGCCCTTGTCCAATGCCACGGTAGTAATTAAAGGAAACTCCATTTTGGAAGTTGGTCCTTCCGGTTCACTTTCAATCCCCAAAGAGGCCGAAATTGTTGACGGTAAAGGTTTGACCCTTCTTCCGGGTTTAATTGATGCTCATTTTCATCTCAACAACAATGAGCTTCCCAACCTGGTTTTGCAACGTGGAATAACCTCCGTTCGGGACCCCGGTGCCTGGATTGAATCTTATTCCGCAGTTAGAGATTCCGATATTACCCCACCCAGACTGTTCCTTACCGGCCCCCATTTGGATATGCCACCTCCGGCTTACCCAAAAAATTCCTATTTGATCAGGGACCCGATTGAAGCTCGTTATGCGGTAAATAAATTTGCGGACCAGGGGGCGTCGGCCATAAAAATCTACATTCGATTGCCAGTAGCAATAATCAAAGAGGTTTGTGCAACAGCCCACCAGCGGGGTATCCCGGTTACTGCCCATTTGGAAATAACCAGCGCCATGGAAGCAATAGCAGCAGGGGTTGATGGCATTGAACATGTGACCTCTTTTGGAACCGATTTGCTGCCAACATTTGAAGCCCAGCAATACGAGCAATCAGTACTGGAAGATAACTCCGCCAGACGTGAGGGAAGGTATCAGGTATGGAACGCCATAGACATTGAAGGCGATAAGGTTGATTCTTTGTTGTTATTCCTGAAGCAACACAGAACCGTGGTAAGCCCCACTTTGGGGGCATTTGAGTACCGGTTCGGCGAAGATAAAACAGATAGTATAAAAGTCAGGGCTTTTGAAAATATGATGATATTCATCGGAAAAGCTCATAAAGCAGGGATCCCGACGGTGGTCGGATCTCATTCCTCAGTGCCCTATGCTGAGCGCGGGTGGGCCTATCAACGGGAAATGGAACTGTTGTCTGAAAGCGGCTTGACCAATATGGAAATTATTGTAGCAGCGACTATGGAAAATGCCCGATTTTTTAAAGTGGAAGACAGATTGGGGAGTGTTGAAGAAGGTAAACAAGCGGATCTTTTGTTATTAGAGGGAGATCCGATTAAAAAATTAGACGCTTTTTATAGCATTAGTAGAGTAATGTTAAATGGAGTTTGGGTTAGTGATTAGTTATTAATCATTGTATATCAGTGAGTTATATCGAAAATCATCAATCGTTAATTGGTGTTCGGCGCTCCCTCAGTCCCTCAGTACCTGGCCACTGCCTGTATAAGCGCTTTGTTGTACCCATAAGCAAAAGCATATCCTTGTAGTCTACTTGCAGGGTCCTCATGACCTGGGACATGGTCGGGCATGATCATGCCGTCATAGCCAACATCGCGCAACGCCCGGATCACTTCAACGAAGTCCATGTCGCCGTTGTCAGGGTACACTTCCTGGAAATTGTTCCAGCCACCTTTAATATTTCTCAAATGTATGTTGAAGATTTGCTTTCTTTCGCCAACCCACTTGATAATTGACAGGATCTCGGTTCTTGGATCTTTCAGCCCTTCGGCAGTCGAACCAAGACATAAATTGAAACCGTGATATTCACTATCATACAACCGTGCAAAGCGTTTTATGCCTTCAAAGATATCCGGACTATTCCATCGGGTTATGCCTCCGTATCCAACTGGAGTAGGAGGGTCAGCGATATGGTTTCCTAGTTTAACCTTATACTCCTCGGCTACCGGTAGTATTCTATCCAGCAGATAAGTAATCCGCTCATAGATCTCATCGATAGAAACTACTCCCGCGATGGCATGGGGTTGGTTTCTCAGTTTAGCATCTTTATACACCCAAGTGTTGTAGGATGAATTACCACGATCTGGATCGAGCGTCCTTCCAGTGCGCAGC
>CAZOJZ010000307.1:0-1980 GCA_964580205.1 uncultured Roseivirgaceae bacterium | reverse complement strand
GGGATTGAATTGTTGATTGAATGATTTATTAAATGGTTGAGTTCATCGGCCCAATGGTAAAATTGCTGCTGTTAAGGTCAGAATTTTGTTGCAAAAATAAATGAGAATCAAGAGAATTTTTTGCACTTCCACACCTCTCACTCGCTAACCCACCATTCAGTCCCTCAGTCCTTCACTCCTTTCCAATCCCCCTGATGATTTAATAAATTCACCTTATTAATATACCCCTAAACTGTAAATCAGTTAATAATCTCCCCCTTTTTTGCAATAAGTATATTAATTCAGCAGTATGGGTCTAAATCTGGACTTAGGTTTGATTTTATTTTGTAAAAATTCTAAATTTAGGGTTAGAAATCAACGCAATAGGATTGTTAAACATTAATTATTAGACATGACAAAGAGTAAGTTAGAATACATTTGGTTGGACGGTTACAAGCCAACCCAAAGCCTAAGAAGTAAAACCAAGATCGTCAGTGATTTTAGTGGTGCTTTGGAAGATTGTCCGATATGGTCATTTGATGGAAGTAGTACCGAACAGGCTGAAGGAAGTTCTTCAGACTGTATATTGAAACCTGTAGCCATATTTACTGACCCGGTCAGGAAGAATGGTTACCTGGTAATGACTGAAGTAATGAATGGTGATGGATCACCTCATGTAAGCAATGGACGGGCAGCTATCGACGATGATGATAATGATTTCTGGTTTGGCTTTGAACAGGAGTATTTCTTCTGGGATAATGCTACTAACAAACCTCTTGGGTTCCCTGAGAGCGGTTACCCGGGACCTCAGGGACCGTACTACTGTGGAGTTGGCGCTGGTAAAGTTTATGGTCGTGAGATCATGGATGACCATCTGGATCAGTGCCTTGATGCTGGTATCAATTTAGAAGGTATCAACGGTGAAGTGGCTGCCGGACAATGGGAGTTTCAAATCTTTGCCAAAGGCGCCAAAGCAGCTGGTGACCAGGTATGGGTAGCCCGCTACTTAGCTGAGCGCAACGCAGAAAAGTATGGAGTGGCCATCAACTGGCATCCTAAGCCGGTGTCGGGTGATTGGAATGGCTCTGGAATGCACTGTAACTTCAGTAATAGTCTGTTAAGGGAAGCAGGAAGTGAAGATGTGTTTAATACTATTTGTGAAGCCATCGGAAAACAAATAGAAGCACATATTTTGGTATATGGCGCGGATAATGACATGCGTTTAACAGGACTACACGAAACTCAGGCAATAGATCAGTTTAGTTACGCTGTTTCAGACAGAGGGGCTTCTATCAGAATTCCCAGTGTAATCGTTGATAACGGATGGAAAGGATGGCTGGAGGATCGTCGTCCTGCTTCAAACGGAGACCCTTATAAAATTGCAGCAGTTATTATTAAAACTGTAAAAGATGTAAAAGTTTCTGCCGCGTCAGTTTAAGGATTAAGAAGTCTTAATAGGATCCCCTCCTTTAGGTTAGATAAATTCAAAGTTATGGATTTTCAAGAATTCGTGCAATCCCTTGAGCATGAAAGACCCCCGGAGTCTAATCAATCACTGCTGGTAGCGTTATGGCAAGATGCCAAAGGCAATTGGTCAGCAGCACATAGCATTGCACAAGAAGCGGATGGGCCCATGGCCTGTTGGATACATGCATATCTTCACCGGAAGCAAGGTGATGTGTCAAATGCCAACTATTGGTATAGCCGTGCTGGTAAAAATATGCCGGATATGGAGTTGGATCAGGAGTGGGAAGACTTGGTGAAAGCTCTGGTTTAAATTAACTTTCAACTATCCAAATTTTAAATACCATGGAAAAGGCAACATTCGGCGCAGGTTGTTTCTGGTGTGTAGAAGCGATATTTCAAAACCTTGAGGGGGTTACTCAAGTGGTATCCGGCTATACAGGCGGTCAGGTGGAAAACCCTACTTATCATCAGGTATGTTCAGGAACTACAGGCCATGCAGAGGTTACGCAGATCACCTACGACCCTGAGATCATT
>CAZOJZ010000306.1:0-6596 GCA_964580205.1 uncultured Roseivirgaceae bacterium | reverse complement strand
TTTTTAGATTAAATTATGTAGATTTATTCGATAATAGATAGAATAAATCTATATTAACATGAATACCTGGTCAAGAAATCTCAGACTTTTAAGAAAACAACAAGGAATTTCACAAAAAGAATTAGGCCGAAAACTGGGAGTTAATGCAAGCCGGATCAGGGATTATGAACTTGGAGTATGTGAACCAAATTTAGAACTTCTGGTTACTCTGGCTGAGTATTTTCACTTAAGCCTGGATGATTTTATTACCAGAGATTTAAAGGTAGTGCTATCACCTATTATAAAAACAAAATTCCAATTACAACAATCACCCCGTATTTTGATTATAAGTGAAAATAACAATGGATCGGAGAATATTGTCCATGTCCCTGTTAAAGCTAGAGCGGGTTACCTCAATGGATTTGAGGATCCTTGTTTTGTAGAAACTCTACCTACCTATAGGCTTCCAGGTGTCAGGAATGGCACTTATCGTTCGTTCGAGATAAAGGGAGATTCGATGCTCCCACTACAGTCGGGTACCATTGTAGTTGGGAAATATGTTGAGAGTTGGCGTGAAATCCGTAGTAACTACACCTATGTATTAGTCACCCAGCAAGATGGTGTTGTTTACAAGCGTGTAATCAACAAAGTTAAGTCAAAAGGACAGTTGGTATTGTTATCAGACAATCCTGTCTATGAACCCTATGCAATTAAAATCGAAGAGGTACGCGAGGCATGGGCTTACTATTGCCACTTGAGTAATGCAGGTGCCGAACAGAAGAGTAACCTGGAACAGTTGTTGCAAGCGGTCGAAGATTTAAAGTTGGAGGTGGCATCCCTCAAAAGCTGAAGCTTTTGAAACATTGGATATCGAACACTCAATAAAAGTAATGACGAAGTAACCAGTGGGGCATTAATAACCCATTGCTGTATCGTCACCTCTGGTGTAATCGGCCGCACCTTCCAGTAAACCATTCTCCAGTACTAATATTGCGTCCATACGGCCAATGCCATCTCTTAGTTTTAGCACGTGACCCATTCGTTCCAACTCTGAATAAGTAATACTGTCCAGAGCATTTAATTCATACAGAACGTGATCGGGCAGCCACTGATGATGTAATTTCTTGGCATTGACTGCCTCTTGCATGGTCATGCCGTGTTCGATCACATTTAAGATGGTTTGGAATACCGAGGTAATGATGGTACTTCCTCCCGGTGTACCCACCACCATAAATAAAGAGTCGTTCTTGTCAATAATAGTTGGTGTCATTGAGCTCAACATTCTTTTTTGAGGAGCAATGGCATTCGCTTTGTCACCGACCATTCCGAACATGTTGGGTACTCCTGGTTTTATGCTAAAGTCGTCCATCTCATTGTTAAGAAAAAATCCACCAGCTTCTACCATCACCTTACTTCCATAGCTGCCATTTAAGGTGGTAGTAATGGCCGCGGCATTGCCGCTAATGTCCACAATACTAAAGTGAGTTGTTTCAGTGCTTTCTATGAAATTAACAGCGCCGGCCTTTATGGCCTGAGAAGATGTTTTTACAAGCGGATCAATATCTGAAAATCTCTGTTGGAGATAATTGTCGCTGATAAGCTCGTCTGTTGGAATCTGGTAATAATCAGGATCACCAAGATAGACAGCTCTGTCAGCATATACCCGGCACTCCAATTCAGTCATAATATGTATTGTACGGGTAGCATTAAGCCCCCAGCTGCGGATATCATAAGGTTCAATTCCCTTTAGTAATTGCATCAAAGCGATACCTCCGCTGGAAGGAGGAGGGATTCCAATAATCCGATAAGATTTATAAAAGCCCACCAGCGGTTCTCGCCAGATTGATTGGTATAAGTCCAGATCCTCTTTTGTAATAATTCCGTTACCCTTTTTCATTTCATCCACAATTAGTTGGGCAGTAGTTCCCTGGTAAAAGCCTGCACGCCCGTTGTCCTGAATACGGGTAAGGGTTGCAGCGAGCTCTATATGGAAAAGGGTATCTCCTTTATTCCAAGGTCTTTGACGCACTAAATATGGAATGTGTATGTTCGCTTCTATGAAATTTTGTTGTTGACTATTGAGCTTGGATGCTTCCCGGGCAGTTAGTATTACCCCATTTAAAGCAAGTTGTATAGCTGGCTCGATCAGCTCTGGAAATGGCATACTTCCCAACTTTTCATGTATTTTGATCATACCATCCACCGAACCTGGTACACCAACAGCCAAATGACCTCGGATGCTTAGGTTCTCGATTACTTCACCTTTCTGGTCGAGATACATGTCTTTGTGTGCGGCCAGCGGTGCTTTCTCCCTAAAATCCAGGCTTCCAACTTCTCCATTGGACTTACGGTAGACTAAAAACCCACCGCCTCCTATATTTCCAGCATTGGGATAGGCCACAGCTAAAGCGAATTGAACGGCAATTGCAGCGTCGTAAGCATTTCCTCCTTGCATCAAAATAGTTAAACCGACCTCTGTGGCAGCAGGATGAGCTGAACTTACCATACCGTTTTCGGCTACTTCCCCACGTAAAGGTTCATCAGGTATTTGGGTACAAGAAAATGCTATAAGCAATAGTACTGCTGTACTTAACTTGCGCTTCAGCATAGGAAATAGCACATTATTTTCATTTCTAACACAAATATTTTCTTGCCTGCTAGTTAGCCATTTTAACTTTTTTTGTACGCTTTTTGCTCTTGTGCTTTTTGGGATTGTAAGGCTTTTTCCTACCCTTAGGTTTAACCACTGTTACTGTATTTGTGTCATGTTTAACACAGCTGGTACTCCCGGGAATGATCATTGAGAGCATAAAAAATATTAATAAACCTTTACGAAAAAGATAAGCTTTGAGCATGGCGTTTTATCATTAGATCATGTTGCTAAAATGGATTTTTAATTTTATTTTTTTAACTAAAAAGCCCTATATTCTATTTCCTTTGGATGAGAAAAGTGGCTGACAAACCGTTGAATATGAAAATATCCTGTTTACTTATTGCTTTTCTTATGGCATTCATTCATACCGATGCCGCAGATCAGCAAGATAGTTTATTGAACCAGGTAAATAACCTCAAAGGCAGGGAAAAAATTGATGTGCTGCTAAAAATTTCTGAAAATACCCGAAGTTACGCCCCTGAACTGTCCCTGGAATTTGCGCAGCAATCTCTTAAAAATGCCACTGATCTTGGTGATACTTTGTTGATGTTGTTATCTCTTAAAAACCTTGGACTCACTTTCTACAGCACCAATGATCTTGAAAGCAGCCTGGACTATTTTACCAGGATCTTAATGATTCAGCAGCAACGAGAAGATAAGCAGGGCATTGCCAGCGCATACAACAACATTGGGATCATTTATGATGAACTAAAAAGATACCCAACAGCTTTGGATTTTTACCATCGGTCGCTGGAAATAAAGCAAAAACTTGGGGATTATAGTACCATAACCAATACCATTACTAATATAGGTTTCCTTTATAATAAAATTAACAATCCTGACAATGCCTATGAATATTTCAACATGGCGTTGATAATTGATGAACAGCAAAAGGATACTCTCGGTATTTTTAGTACCCTTAACAATATAGGGTTGTATTATTTCCACCAACAGCAGTACGACTCAGCATTAAGGTACTTTAATTCCTCACTTGAAAAGGGCAAAAATTTGAATAACGACTACGATAAGGCGCATTTATACAACAACATTTCCAACATTTATCTGAGGAGAAATAATCTGCAACCGGCAATCGAGTCATATAATCAATCTCTGACACTTAGTGAACCAATGGATGCTAAAGCAAGGATGATCACTAGTTATAAAGGATTGGCTGAAATCTATAAAAGACTTGGTAAATATCGTAGGGCGCTTGATTACTACAAGAAGCAATCGGATCTCAAGGACCTGGTATATCTGGAGAAAAACGCCAGGAAGATTACTGAAATGGAAACAAATTATCAAATCCAACAAAGAGAGAAAGAAATACAACTGCTTAAGAAAGAGGGCGAGATTCAGGTACTCAGCCTGTCAAAAAACAAAACGGTCACCTACTTTTTAATGGGTGGATTGGTATTCATTTTTATATTGGCGTCCGTTTTATATCAGCGAAATCAATTCCGAATCAAATCAAATAAGCTATTAGAGAGTCAGAATAGGGAAATTGCCAGGAAGAATATAGACATATTGGACAGTATAATGTATGCGAAAGGTATCCAGGACGCTATCCGGCCAGATCCTGAAACCTTAAAAACAGGTATAAGGGACTATTTTATACTTTCTCAGGCCAGAGATATAGTAAATGGGGACTTTTATTGGCTGGCAACCGTAGAGCCTTATCTTATTATTGCCGTTATGGATTGCACAGGACATGGAGTTCCTGGTGCGTTCATGACTGTTATGGGCAATAGTTTGTTGAATCAGATTGTGCTGGAACAGGGTGTGGTATCTCCAGCGGAAATTCTCATGGCTTTACATAGTGAAATTACCAATACCTTGCATCAGGAAAAATATAATCAGATCACTAACGAAGGAATGGATATTGGAATTTGTAAAATCCATAAAAAAACCAAGTCTTTGGTCTTTTCAGGGGCAAAGAGGCCATTCTATTATTACAAAAATAATAAACTGAAAGTTATAAAGGGTAACACCCAGAGTATTGCAGGCGCACTTTACAAAGGCGAACGCAAATTTGATGAAAAATCCATCCAATTAAGTGAGGGAGATGCCTTTTATTTGTTCACAGATGGAGTTACTGACCAGTTTGGAGGTCCTGATAATAAGAAGTTTATGTATTGGCGCTTAAAGCATCAGTTTAATATAGTACAATCACATGAAATGGCCCATCAAAAAGAGTACCTAAAAGCTGCAATATCCAAATGGAAAGGTAGAAATGAACAAACTGATGACATTCTAATTATGGGAGTCAGGGTTTAACAGGCAACCTTCTTTGTCAAACTTGCGTGCTTAGTATTGTAACACCCATTTGTGAGCGCTAGACAAAACAATCAACAGGATCTTTCCGTCCTGATTCTGGGATGTAAAAAAGGTTACAGGCGGAGCCAACAGCTGTTATACCAGCAGTACTATGGATTAGCGATGGCCATTTGTTTGAGATACTGTAACAATTATGATCGGGCTGTTGAGGTTGTGAATGATGGATTTCTGAAAATATTTACCAAGTTGGACAAATACAATCCTGATAAATCATTCAAGGGTTGGGTCAGACGCATTATGATTAACAGTGCTATTGATCACTACAGGAAGGAACAAAAGCATACCGCCCTAAATACACTAGAACATTATGAGGCCGCTTCCTTTGCTCCAACAGTTATTCAGAAAATGACATATGATGAGATGATTCATCAGATTCAACTATTGTCCCCTTCATATAGGGCAGTATTTAATATGTATGTAATCGATGGATATAAGCATCAGGAAATCAGTGAACTCCTAAAAATCAGCATTGGTACTTCAAAATCTAATTTATCCAGGGCCAGAAAGCAGTTGCAAAAGGCTTTAAAAAAAGTAGACAAAGATGAATTCGGATAATTTATCGGAAAAGGCATTTGATGCTGAAATCAAGGGGCACCTGGAAAATTCCAGTGTTACCTTTGATCCGGAATCGTGGGAAAAAATGAGTCAAAAACTTGACTATGTTTTCCCTAAAAACAACTCTGGAAACAGTGGATTTTTTGAGTTGCTCATAGTGGCCCTTATGCTTTCTGCATTTTTCTTTTGGAACGTGGGTACTTTTCCCCAAACCAATTCATCAATTGTTGGTTTAGGTAATACAGTGGATCAAATTTCTGATAACTCAGCTGAAGGAACAGAATTATCGGGTATTTCAGAATCAGGTGATCTATCAAATCGGAGTGGCAATGACAATAATGCTGCAAAGGAACCAGGCACAGTCATAACAAATTCCAATTTCAATCAGGCAAGCACAACCCTGGTCCTTTTAGCTACCAATGACCTTTCCACCGATAAAGTGGATGAGAGAACTAATTTTGAAAGAGCAGCCAAGGTTGCTCCAAATACCGAGGACATTGAACTGATAGAACAGCAGCCTTTACCGGATCAAATTAAGGGGGCCAATTTGAACATTGAAGATCCACCGGTAGTGAAAGCAAGTTCATCCCCTTGGTTTTTGGGATTTGGCTATGGGCCCGATGTTAGCCTGGTGGGGTTTTCCGAAGTAACCAGGCCTGGAACTAACTTAGGTATTTTACTGGAGTATCAGTTGAACCGGAGGTGGAGTATCAATTCGGGCATAACCTACTCCAGAAAAAACTACACAGCCAAAGGAGAGGATTATCACCCTCCCAAGGGGTTTTGGGATTATGGGTTCGTCCCTGATATGACAGACGCCACCTGCGAGGTAATTGATATCCCCATAAACATCAGGTATTATTTTAGACCTGCAAAGAGCAATCGAATATTTGCCAGTACCGGGTTAAGCACTTATCTAATGCTTACGGAAGACTATAAATACCAATACGGGCGTGATGATCCGCAGCATCTGGTACTATCATGGAGTGGAAAAAACGAAAATCAACACTACTTTGCTATTTACAATTTGTCTGTTGGTTATCAGCGGTCGATGGGGAAGCAATGGTTCTTAGAA
>CAZOJZ010000305.1:0-3747 GCA_964580205.1 uncultured Roseivirgaceae bacterium | reverse complement strand
GAAAACACTGTAAGCGCAGAAGTTTCTTTAAAGCCATTTATTTCCATTACATCTGTTCCTAAAACTGCGAACAGGTAATTGCGCACATTAAATTTAGGCTGATTTCTGCTTCTGGTTTTAGAGTCTGGCAGTTGTTTATCTTCGATGGTTTGAAATTTGGTTAAGGTATTTTCAGATTGCTGATCACACTGCTCAAGCTGAGCTGACAGAAACTTATAGTGTTCCCATGCTACCTTCAGGTTGAATATTTGTTCCTCTCTCCAGTTTCCTTCTAGCGCTTTTAGTAAAGCTTCTCTGGAAGCTTTAAGTCTACCATCGGCGTATTTGATCAAAGTATGTGGATCCCTTTCTCCATTAAGTATGGCTTGGATAATGTTTGAGCCAGATTTCCCGGTGATATCACTGATGACCAGGTTCAGTTTTATATTCATTAACTCCAGGGCTTTTTGTGCCCGTTGTGTCTGTTTGCTCATGTCCCTGATAATGGACTTGCGAAGCCTAACGTAATCGCGCAATTCCCTGGTCAGGTTATCGGGCTGGAAACACCCATTTAACAGGCCGAATGAGTGCAATTGTTGTAACCATCGGGCATCAGAAACATCGCTTTTGCGACCAGGCACCCGTTTAACGTGTTGTGCATTTACCAGAAATACTTCAAATTCGTATTCTAGTAATACGGTGTAAAGGTGATACCAGTAAACCCCGGTGGATTCCATGACTACAGAATCTACTTTACATTGTAACAACCACTGGGCCAACTGATGTAGGTCTTGAGTAAAAGACCCAAAGGTCCTGACGGATTGCCTGTCCCTGTCCTGGGGAACAGCCACTACATGTTCTTTTACGGAAATATCAATGCCGCATGCACTAGAATTTTTTAACTTGTCCATAATTAACTTGTTTTAAGGGAAGGCGCCTTTAGCAAGTCTTCGAATATTATTCTATCATGAGGGATTTAAATCACCAATTTGATATTAAAGTACTTGCATGCCTAAACTCAGATGGGGGCTATAAGCACCAGTATCTTGAAAGGTCTAAAGGTGCCTTCTTTATGCAACAAGTTATACTATTTTGATATCGCGCGCTAATCTGCGCCCGAGGGGAACTCAGATCTCAGATCAATGGGAATCTGCGTGTCCATCAGATCTGCCAGGGTTTCTCTTCTACGAATAAGATGTGCTTTGCCCTCTAAAATCAATACCTCTGCAGGCCTCAATCTGCTGTTGTAATTCGAGGACATGCTAAATCCGTAGGCCCCGGTATTTTTAATGGCAATTATATCACCTTCTGAAACTTCATTTAAAGTAACATTCCAACCAAGAGTATCTGTTTCACATATGTATCCCACCACCGCATAAACCCTCGTATGACCATCTAGATTGGAAATATTTACCATTTCATGATGGGCGTCATACATCATGGGCCTGATCAAATGGTTCATGCCAGAATCTACCCCTACAAAAACCGTAGCCGGAGTGATCTTCACTACATTAGAATTTACCAGTAAAGTGCCTGCCTCACTTACTAGAAATTTACCTGGCTCAAACCAGATTTCCAGTGGTCGGCCGTATTGCTGGCAGAATTCCCTGAAGGCAACTTTTAGTTTCTTTCCCAAGTCAACAATATCTGTTGCCGGATCACCCTCCTGATACGACACCTTGAAGCCGCTGCCAAAATCTATGTATTTAAGATCAGGGAATTTTTCAGCTACCCCAAACAGGATGCTGGCGCCTTTGAGGAATACTTCGGTATCCAGAATATCCGATCCAGTGTGAATATGCAATCCATTCACCTTCAATTGGTATCTGTTTACTACCTCCAATATTTCCGGTAACTGTAATATGGAAATGCCAAACTTGCTGTCAATGTGACCCGTTGAAATTTTAAGATGACCGCCAGCCATGATATGCGGGTTGAACCTGATGCAGCATGGTTTTCCACCCCCATAGGTCTCGCCAAATTTCTCAAGCATGGAAATATTGTCAATGGTGACCTGAACACCTTGCTCGGCTGCCCATCTTATCTCTTCAAAGTCTACACAATTTGGAGTATACTGTATATCCGTAGGAGCATACCCAGCTTTAAACGCCAATTCCAATTCTTGTCTGGATACTACATCAAGACCCACTCCCAGTGTACGCATCAGTTTCAAAATGGAAATATTTGTAAGCGCCTTAGCCGCATATTTTATTTTCATAGACTGCCCTGTAAATGCAGCGGTCATTTCATCTACCTGCCGGGCAATAACTGAGGCATCATATACATAGAGTGCTGTGCCGTGCTCTTTAGTAAGATCTACCAGATCCACCCCCTGTATCACATATCGTTGGTCCCTAATCTGCATAAGTCAAAATAAAAAGGATGTTGCTTTACATCCCTTTCAAAGTTAATTGAATTTATACTAATTGAAAATCCGTTGACTTCACTCCCAAATGTTGCAAATTTGTCAGATATACCACCCGGTCTGCGGTTCCTTTCCTTCTTTTTTCTAATTTAACCTTTTAATAATTGACTCTTTACCTCAAATATGTATCTATTTCAAAAGATCAAAAGAAGCGGCCTTTATTACCCTGATCAAATATTATTGGCTAGTCGAATTTTAGCAATATCGGTTCTTCTATTAGGGTTTGCCTGTTCCGCGCCTGAATCAAATTATCTAAAAGTTCAAAATGACACTCACGTAGTGTTGATCGGTAATAATCTTGGTTCCAGAATGATGAACTACGGCTTCTTTGAAACTGAATTACAGGTCCGATATCCTGATAGTTTGTTGGTCATCCGAAATATGTGTGATGGTGGAAATACTCCCGGCTTCAGACCGCATTCCGGCCGTGAATCTCCATGGGCATTTCCAGGCGCCGATCAGTACTATTCTGAATTGGCCAAGAATTCTGGCAGTCAGGGCCATTTTGAGTCCCCTGACCAGTGGTTGAGCAATTTAGGTGCTGACCTGATTATCGCTTTCTTTGGATATAATGAGTCTTTTCAGGGCGAAGAAGGAATAGACCGGTATAAAAAAGAGTTGGAGGCTTTTATTTTACACACCACCAGTCAGCAGTATAATGGGCATTCACCTCCTCAGCTTGCCCTGGTTTCACCTATAGCTTTCCAGGACCTTTCAAACTCCCTCGATGTTCCTGACGGACTGCAGGAGAATACTAACCTGGCCTTGTACGCCCAAGCCATGAAAGAGGTGGCCGCCATGTACAATATTCTTTTTGTAGACGCTTTTACGCCCTCCAAAAGTTGGTACCAGGAATCAGATATTGCGCTTACCATAGATGGCTCGCAGTTAAACCAGGCCGGGTATCAGAAATTCTCAGTATTCCTGGTAGACCAACTCTTCGGACAATCACCGGCAAGCACCGAATATCGCAACATGGTCCATGAGTCGGTGATGGAAAAAAACTGGATGTGGCATAATGACTTAAAAATCCCAAACGGGGTACACGTTTTCGGGCGTAGATACAATCCCTTCGGGCCTGATAACTATCCGGCGGAATTAGTAAAAATTCGGGAGATGACGGCGTTACGGGACCAGGCCATCTTGCAGGCTGCCCAAGGTCAAAAAATGGACCTGGATTTGGCAGATATTCAAACCAGCCAGCTACCAGCGGTAGAAACCAACTTTAAACTCAAAATTAAAGGCCGGGCGCCCGGATATCTGTATGGTGAAGAGGCCCTGGCTACTTTTAGCATGGCTCCCGGGTACAGAATTGAGCTGTTTGCTACTGAAAAAGAGTTTCC
>CAZOJZ010000304.1:0-3461 GCA_964580205.1 uncultured Roseivirgaceae bacterium | reverse complement strand
AGTTTCGGAATTGTATTGCACAAATCTTTATATTCAGGACACTTTGAACTAAAAGGGCATCCATTAGAATCCTCTTCTGATGGATAAAATTCTCCCGACTGTCTTTCCTTCAACCCTTTAAATTGATCTATCCCGGGAATTGATGAAATAAGGGCTTGAGTATATGGATGCATTGGATTTCCTATTAGTTCATCCGTATTTGCTTCTTCAACAATATGCCCCCTATACATGACTGCGATCCGATCCGCTATCTGCTCTACAACGCTGAGATCGTGGGATATAAAGAGCATTGCAATGCCCATTTTATTTTGAAGCTGATTAAGAATATTTAAGATCTGTGCCTGAACCGACATATCAAGAGCCGATACAGGTTCATCTGCAATGATTAAATCAGGAGCTAATCCAATTACTTTAGCTATTGCAATACGTTGTCGTTGTCCACCACTCATTTCATGGGGATACCGGTGCATAAAGTATGGTTCCAGCCCCACTTGATTTAAAAGCTCAACTACCTTTTTATCCACCTGACTCTTATTAATAAAATTGTGAAGAAGTAATGGTTCGGCAATAATTTGCCGAATTTGCATGCGCGGGTTTAACGAAGCATAAGGATCTTGAAAAATTATTTGCATAGAAGGTCTCAATTTCCTCATCTCAAACTTTTTCAGTTTTAGAATATCCACACCATTCAGAAAGACGTTTCCGGAGGATGGTTCAACAAGCCTTAAAATAGATCTTCCCAGTGTTGTTTTCCCGCAACCTGATTCACCGACCAATCCCAAAACTTCACCCTTTGCTAGGTTAATGTTGACACCATTTACAGCGCGTATCACTCTCTTTTTGGCAAACCATTTATTGCCGTAAGGAAAGAATGTTTTCAGGTTAGAAACTGAGAGCATCATCTTTGGTTTTCAATTTCTGTTCTGGGCGTTACCTTAAAACAAGCACAAGTGTGACCTGGAGACGTTTCGACAATTAAAGGAAATTCAGAAATACAACTATCATCTCCAATACTACAGCGAGGATGAAATGTACAACCAGAGGGTAAATTCATCAGATCAGGAACAGAACCGGGAATACCTTGTGGTAATTGCCCTCTTCCTGATCCCAGCCTGGGAATAGAATTAAGAAGTCCTTGAGTATATGGATGTTTGGGCCGATCAAATAGATTATCCGTGGATGCTATCTCAAAGATTTTCCCGGTGTACATAACCATAACTCGATGTGCCATATTCTTAACCACACCAAGATCATGTGTTATCAGCAAGATGGAAATACCGTGCTTATCCTGCTGGTATTGAAGCAATTCCAATATCTCAGACTGCACTGTCATATCCAATGCGGTTGTAGGTTCATCGGCAATAAGTAACTTTGGATGAGTAGCCATTGCCATAGCAATCATTACTCGTTGCTTCATGCCTCCTGAGAGTTCAAACGAGTATGCTTTATAACGACTTTCCGGGTCAGGAATTCCCATGCTGCCCAACAGCTCAATTGCACGTTTTCTGGATTCGTGATTAGTAAAGTGAAGATGTCGCTTCAGGACCTCCATAATTTGATTTCCTATAGTAAATACCGGATTCAAAGCTGTGCCAGGTTCTTGAAAAATCATTCCAATGTCATTTCCTCGAATTTGGCTTATGTGCTGAGTGTCCAGCTTTAAAAGATCTTGCCCTTGAAAAAGTACTTTGCCATTTACTATCTTTCCTGGTAATGGAACTAGATTTAATAAAGAAAGGGCCACAATTGTCTTTCCGCAACCAGACTCCCCCACCAAAGCCAGTGTTTCTTTCTCGTGTATGTTGAATGATATATTATCCACCGCTTTTAATCTTCCCTCGTCAAGAAAAAAATGAGTTGCCAGATTTTGCACGTTTAATAACATAGTATTAAATGTATTTACGCATTAAAGTTTTTGGATCCAATGCATCCCTAAGACCATCAGCTATTAGATTAAAACACAGTATTGTAATTGCAAGTAAGGTCCCGGGAAAGAAAGCAATCCACCATGCAAAAAGCAGGGTATCTGCACCCGAATCAATCATATTTCCCCATGTAGGTGTTGGCGGTCGAATACCAATTCCCAGGAATGACAGGCCAGCTTCTGCTCCAATCATACTACCTACCATAAGTGCAGAACTAACAAGCACCGGAGAAAGCGCATTTGGAATAAGGTGCCGTAAAATAATCAAACGGTTGGACAGGCCGATTGCACGAGCAGCTTCTATAAACTCACGTTCTTTCAGTGAAAGAATTTCACCACGTATGTAGCGAGCCGTACCCATCCAGGAGGTAAACCCCAAGATCAATACCATCACAAGAATATTTACTTCAAAAATTGCGACGAGCATCAGCATAAGAAATAAAATTGGAAAAGCCATGATCACGTCTATAACTCGCATTAGAATATTGTCAATTAACCCTCCAAAAAAAGCTGAAATGGCTCCGTAGATCGTACCAATTGTAATTGCAATTATCACAGCCAGTAAACCAATGGAAAGTGATACTCTCGCACCATAAAGTGCCCTGCTAAAAAGATCTCTTCCCATTTCATCGGTACCAAATGGATGTGAAAGAGATGGCTCAATGTACCTGGTATTAATTACATCATCTATTGATACTGGACTGTGAGGTGCAATTATAGGTGACAGAAATGCCATCAGGAAAAAGAAAATAATTACATACAGAGCAAATAATGCCAGCTTGTTAGTAATGAACCTTCTCATTGCCAGTTTAAAGGGACTTTTAACAATTAATTCAGCCTGATTTCTGTTTGTCAATCTCACTACATCCCAGAAGGAAAATGCATAGCATCCAAACAGCATTATTATTATGAAGGCTGAACCAATCCATCTCTCAATATCATTCGAAAATAATAGTTCCAAAAATAACTCCCATCTCCAAATTAATATCGCTGCCATTGAAAGGGTCAAGATAATAAGATGTACCCCAGTGCGTTTGAATCCCAGTATCAGATGTCCTAATCCGGGCATCAGAGAGTAGAGCCAAATTGGCATACTATTATTTTTTTCCGGTTTGACCATACGATACACGGGGATCTACTAATGCATAGGTTATGTCTGCTACTAAGTTTCCAAAAATTACCAGAACAGCCCCAATCATAGTGGTGGCCATTATTATGGGATAATCTCTATTACCAACTGCCTCCACCGCCAATAACCCCATACCGGGCCAGGAAAAGACCCGTTCGATGAGAACTGCACCTCCGAACAAGAAAGGCAATGACATTCCGTAAATAGTAATTATTGGAATCAGGGCATTTCTGAGGGCATGCTTCAGAATAACAATTTTCTCTCTTATACCTCTTGCTCTGGCAGCCAAAATATATTCTTCACTCAAAACCTCAAGTAATCTGCTTCGCATATATCGAGCTGTACTGGCAGCGGAAGCAACTCCGAGAACAAATACAGGAATTATAAGATGCCATATTCTATCAAGAA
>CAZOJZ010000303.1:0-1723 GCA_964580205.1 uncultured Roseivirgaceae bacterium | reverse complement strand
AAATAAATGTCCGCATATAAACAAGTTGAACGAAATCACCTGTTGAGTACTTCGTTTGTAAATGAAGATAATAGTATGGTCAATGTAATAATGAACCAGAGTGATGAAGCGATTGATTATAAACTTTATGTTGGCGATGCTGAAGCAATTTCCGTTAGTATTCCTGCTCATGCCATTCAAACAGTCGTAACAAAGTAGCGGAAATTGACTAATAAAAACGAAACCCAATGCGGGCACCAGAATCCCTACTTAACCCCTTAACAAAATGAGTGATCAACACCAGGAATCCACACACATTGAGAGTTACAATTTACCTAAGGTCATCTTTTTGGCTTTCGTTGCCGCGATAGGTGGATTTTTGTTTGGGTTTGACAGCGGAGTGATAAATGGTACTGTCGATGCCTTACAGGCTGCATTTAACTCCGATGCCGCGGGCACAGGATTTAATGTTGCCTCGGTACTCCTGGGTTGCGTTGTGGGTGCCTTTTTCGCCGGTACATTGGCTGACAGGTTCGGAAGAAAACCAATGATGTTGACCGCAGCTGTGGTTTTTATCATCAGTGCCTGGGGTTCCGGTATCTCTGAAGGTTCATTGGAGTTTGTTATGTATCGATTAGTTGGTGGGCTGGCTGTAGGTGCAGCCAGTATATTGGCACCACTTTATATCAGTGAAATTGCCCCTTCGAAAATCAGAGGCCGGCTGGCCACATTACAACAACTCATGATTGTAATTGGCCTGTTTGTGGCATTTATGAGTAATTATTCACTTGTGGGGCTTTCCGGTGGTGCTGAAGAGGTGCTTTGGATGGGATTTCAAACCTGGTCATGGATGTTTTGGGTGGAAATACTGCCGGCATCTATATTCGTAATTGTGCTGGTTTTCATCCCTGAATCACCAAGGTATTTAGTGGCTTCAAACCAATCTGAAAAAGCGCTCAAAGTACTTTCTACAATTAGCAATGCCACAGAAGCCACTGCCAAGGTGGCAGATATAAAATCAACGGTAAGAGAGGATAGCCGCCCCAAACTCGGTGACATCATCAGTAAATATACCGGCAAAATTCATCCATTAGTCTGGGTTGGTATCGGAATTGCCGTACTTCAACAGTTTACGGGTATTAATGTGATTTTTTATTATGGTGCTACACTCTGGCAAGCCGCAGGATTTACAGAGGCCGATGCGTTACTTACCAATGTCATTAGCGGAAGTGTTAATATATTTTTCACTATTGTGGCTATTTTTCTGGTAGATAAGGTAGGCAGAAAACCTTTGTTGTTAGTGGGTTCGATCGGGCAGGCGGTAATGCTAGGAGTACTTGCCTATCTTTTCGGAACGGCAACCGTGGATAGTGCAAATAATCTTGTTTTAGAAGGAAATAATGGCACCTATGCATTATTAGCGGCTAATGGTTACATTGCCTTTTTTGCAGCCTCATGGGGTCCGGTAATGTGGGTTATGCTAGGAGAAATGTTTCCAAATCAATATAGAGGAGCTGCGCTGGCTGTTTGCGGAATAGCCCAGTGGGGATCCAACTTTACTATAACCATGTCTTTCCCATTTATGCTGAGATATTTTGGACTCGGTGTTTCCTATGGAGTTTATGCACTCTTTGGCTTAGTGGCATATTTCTTTGTCAAGTCGCTTGTTAAAGAAACCAAAGGCAGAAGTTTGGAAGATATGTCTCGTGAGCAGGAAGAGGAGGAAAGAAAGCACGCTGAACAA
>CAZOJZ010000302.1:0-2903 GCA_964580205.1 uncultured Roseivirgaceae bacterium | reverse complement strand
GGCTTTCATTTCAATGACAGTAAATACGGAGATGACGACCTTACCGTAGGAGCCATACAGCCCTACCAACTTTTTCTGATTTTTAATGAGTTGGTGTACGGAATGTTCAGAAACCCCTCAGGCAATCCTTCGCCAGCATGGATGATTGATGCCAGTCATAACCTTAAGGACCCCTTGGAAGATCTGATGCAAAGTTTGGAAGCCATACGATTGGCCTATGCCCAAGCCCTAATAATAGATCATCAAGCGCTAGAACAGGCCAGGGAAGAAAACGACGTAGCAAAAGCGCAGGAGATTATCCAGGAAAGCTACCGCACAGATGTTCGTCCGCTGATCCGTGAAGCCAGGCTAAGATCAAAAGGAGCTATTGAACCCCTATCCTATTATCGGGAAGCTTCAATTCGCCAGCAGTTAATAAAAATCCGAGGAATGGAAACTGTGGCTACCGGATTGTAATGAAGGTATCAGCCATCTTTGATATTGGGAAAACCAATAAGAAGTTTTTTCTTTTTGACAAAAACTACCATCAGGTTTACCAAGAGTATTGTCGATTTGAGGAAATTGAAGATGATGATGGCTATCCCTGTGATGATCTAGCCAAGATTGAAGACTGGATGAAGGTTATATTCAATAAGGCCCTCCGAGATCAGAGGTTCGAGATCAAATCCCTCAATTTTTCCACCTATGGAGCTAGTTTGGTGCACATAGATGAGCATTTTCAGCCAGTGACGCCGCTTTACAACTATTTAAAACCGCTTCCGGATGAAGTACTAAAATCATTCCATGAGAAATATGGAGATGAGATGACCATAGCCAGTGATACTTCTTCCCCACCACTAGGCATGCTAAATGCAGGCCTGCAGTTGTACTGGTTAAAACATGCAAAACCAGGTGTTTATCAAAGTATCCGCTGGTCGTTGTTTTTGCCTCAATACCTGAGCTTGCAATTCACAAATGCTCCATTTAACGATTATACCGGAATTGGATGCCATACCGGAATGTGGGATTTCAAAAAACAGGACTACCACCGTTGGGTTTATGCGGAAGGAATTGATGATAAACTCCCCCCTATTAGAAATACCGACACTACTTTTGACAGGACCTTTGATGGAAGCAGCATAAATGTCGGGCTTGGTATTCATGATAGTTCATCAGCATTATTACCTTATATCAAAGCAGATAAAACACCGTTTTTACTAATATCCACTGGAACATGGAGTATTTCATTGAATCCTTTTAACCAAGAGCCCCTTACCAGGGAGGACCTGCACCATGATTGTTTGAAATTCCTCAGTATTGACGGAAAACCCGTTAGGGCCAGTCGCCTTTTCTTAGGTGCCGAATACAGCTTTCAAGTAGAACAACTTCATCTCCATTACAACAAGGAACCCGGATACCACAGGAAAGTTGCCTTTGATCCTGAAATACATTCCAGATTAAGTGAGCATTACCTGCGGTTTTTTAAATTTGAGCATATCCGGTCGGTTTTGGAACAACCAGATAGTTCTAGTATCGATAATTTCACCACTTTTGAAGAAGCATACCATCAATTAATGTTGGAACTAATGGAGCTACAGGTCCGGTCCATTAAATGTGCCATTGGCAATAGTAAGATTGCCAAAATCTATGTAGATGGTGGATTTGCAGATAATCAGATATATGTCAAACTGCTTTCCATTGAATTTCCACAATACAAACTTCGTACTACCCGGTTCCCTTTGGGTTCTGCTTTGGGCGCAGTAATGGCCATGGGTAAAACACCTTTGGGCAAGAAATTCCTTAAAAAGAAGTATGCCATGAGAAAGCATCGGCCTGTGGAAATAGATAAACCCGAAACTTCAGATTAGCAAATAAAACAAACCCTATATGACCGCTGAGCAATCCGCCACCCAATCACAAGAGTTTGAACGCCAACCGGTACCCGCTTCCCACTTAAAGAACTGGAAAAGCTTTCTTGGTATGTATGCAGGGGAACATGCCGCCGGTACCGAATTCATGATCGGGCCGCTCTTTTTAACCGCTGGGGTAAGCGCATTCGACCTGATTGTTGGATTATTACTGGGTAACCTGCTGGCAGTACTTAGTTGGCGGTTTCTTACCGCTGAAATCGCTGTAAAGCACCGATTGACCCTGTATTATCAATTGGAAAAGGTCTGCGGTAAGAAACTAGTCACCTTTTATAATATCGCCAACGGAGTGCTATTCTGTTTTTTAGCCGGTGCCATGATCACTGTATCTGCTACCGCCATAGGGGTGCCATTTGATATGGAAATGCCCAGGCTTACCGATACCTTGCCCAACGGGCCCACCTGGGTGATTATAGTATTGATTATTGGTGCACTTATTTCCATCATTGCTGCCAGAGGGTACGATTCCGTGTCAAAAGCGGCCAATTGGATGTCTCCATTGATTGTTTTAGCGTTTTTAGCTTGTGGAATTGTGGCCCTGGGACAACTTGAGGTTACCAGCATTGATGAATTTTGGAGCATCTGGGGCGAGGGTACTGATCCATTTCCAGGTCAGATAAAATATACATTCCGGCATGTAGTGCTTTGGTCCTGGTTTTGCAATGCTGCCATGCATATTGGAATGTCAGACCTTTCAGTACTACGGTATGCGAAAAACCCCCAAGCCGGGTGGACTACCGCCGCAGGGATGTATATAGGTCACTATATGGCCTGGATCGCCGCAGCCCTACTCTATGTGGTTTATTTACAATCTCCTGAAGCACAGGGGTTCCTTGCCAACAACGAGGCCCCACCGGTGGCCCCGGGCCCTCTGGCTTATAATGCCATAGGTATATTTGGGATACTTGCAGTGGTAATAGCAGGCTGGACCACCGCCAACCCTACCATCTACCGTGCAGGATTGGCCTTTCAGGCGGTAATGCCCAAAGCTTCAAC
>CAZOJZ010000301.1:0-1612 GCA_964580205.1 uncultured Roseivirgaceae bacterium | reverse complement strand
TTTATTCATTTTCTTCCTTAGATAACTGATCATCTCTGCCGACCATTCAGGATGGTGGGAAGCCACCCAAAGTGCGGTTCTTCTCAAAGAAGTGTGATCAAAATAAGCGGTTACCTGCGCGGCATTTAATTCGCCGGATGGCATTTGATCCAAGGCAATTAAAGCAGTCTCAAGCACTGGATTGGAATTATTTTTTAAGGCAGCCAGAACCCCTTCTGGCTCATCAATTGAAATTAGAGCATAAATTATCGCGTGATTTTCAAATCTGTCGCCAGCGCTTTCTGCTGCTTTTAGTAGCCAGGGCACAGCACTTTCTTTGCCAATTTGACCTAAGGCGGTGGCTGCCTGTCGCCTTACCGGACTATCATCATCGGCCAGCATACCGGTCAGCAGGTCTACAAACCTGGCTTCCCCGGTCAATCCCGCAACTTTTGCCGTTGCCACTCGAACCTCCAAGTGATGGTCGTCGAATCCTTCCTTGATTGCTTCCCAGGACTCAGTGGTATTGATCCGGTATAACCCAAACACAGCTTTGATGCGGGCGTCTGCTGAGGAGGAATTACTAATAACATTATTAAAAACTTCGATGGCCGGGTCACCCTGGGCGATCAATCCAGATTGTGCCCTGTCCGATACAAACGGCCGGGGGTCTTCCAGGTAATTTGCCAGCGCCGTTAAACCAATACCTGCCCAATCAATATCATTCCCATAGGGGTCCTCTACCCGTGGTGCATTGACCCGTCTTATGCGATAAATACCACCTTTCAATTGAGGTTTTGAAACTTGCGAAAGGGGGCAACCCTTTATAAACCAGCCACCGGTTTCAACTACCAGCAAACCGCCATCAGCGTCTTCCAAAACATCAGTTGGATGAAAATCTTCACTTTCAGACCATAGAAATACCTCATCTTCCGTCTTAAATGAGGCCCCTGCTCTGGAAAGCTGGTGTCGAATCACCTGGTGGGTATTGAATTGGGCACTAAAATAATTGTCTTTAAAATCTTCACCAAATAATGAACTCCGATAAATGCCAATTCCTGATGGGGCTGTACGGGAATACTGGGTTACTACAGGCATTAGGTCACCGGTGAGAGGCAGACCATCCCGGGTAATATTCGAGTTCTTTTTTCCATACACCCCACCCTCAGTCCAATAAGTAATTGCATCTCGTAGTCCTCGCTGCGGATCCACAAAAAAGGTTTGAGTTCCAATAACCTCTCCTGCCGGGGTAAATGTCAATTCCACGGGATTGTTCATACCTCCTGCCGCAACCCATTCCAAACCTGAACCATCGGGTCTGACTTTCCAAATTCGGGCTGTTTCTCCCTTCATTTGTTCACCTTCCTGTGAAACCACATCAAACCCCATGATTGCATTAGTTAGGTATAACCAACCATCAGGTCCCTGAAACGGACCTATTAAACTATTTGCGTTTACATTCAGTATCCACCCCGAAAGCAATACCTCTCTTTCATCTGCCATACCGTCACCATCAGTATCGGTGAGTCTAAGCAAATCCGGGGCTGAAGACGCAATAAGGCTCCCATCAACGAAAACACCGCCTTGAGGAAAGCTTAAATGATCCGCAAAGACCGTGCTCTTATCATATAGG
>CAZOJZ010000300.1:0-5572 GCA_964580205.1 uncultured Roseivirgaceae bacterium | reverse complement strand
ATTAGTAAAGAGATTAACTCATTTTTGTGCACGTTATGAGCCATGCTCCATCGCGTTTAACGGATTTGGGGCCTTCCCACCAAAAGTGATATACGTACAGGTAGAAACCAACCAACAACTAGTAATTCTTCAAAATAATCTTTGTCAGTTGATGGCTCAAAAGATGTCCATCCACAACGCCAACTATCAGAGCAAACCATTTCGACCACATCTCACTATTGCTTTCAGGGACTTAAAACAGGACCAATTCCTAAGAGCCTGGGACTACTACCAAAACCAGGAGTATCAAACGACTTGCAACATAAACCACCTGACCTTGTTAAGGCATAACGGTCATCGGTGGGAAGCAGAACTTGATTTTCAGTTGGGGCGTTAAGTTTATAGCAACCAGGGTCTTACCGTGGTTTTGGTATATTAATACAATATTTTTGCTTACCTTTGTAAGTCATATTTACTACTAAAGGGTTACTAATCTTACATATGTAGTATTTATTCATGACAGCATCTTATACCAACCAGCACCTAAGCACCGATTTTATTGGAAGAAAAACACCTGGGTCAAAAAGCATTACGTAAACAAAAATGAACTATTTCAATAAAAATAAGGATAATTACAAGATCAGAAAACGTGTGCTAAACCTATTTATTTGGTTTATCATGACCACTCCAGTAATCGCTCAATCGATAGTAGACAGTTGCTATACGGTGCCCAAAGGGGACGGCTTATTAATACGTTTGAACAAAACTGATGGACAAGAAACTGTGGTTGGAGCCTTGGGGGTAAATCAAGTACAAGCAATTGCGTTCAGTGTAACCGCGGACACACTTTACGCCGCCAATGCCGGTAGAATGGGAATAATTAACCTTAATACTGGCGCTTTTACTGCCCATTCTAAAGTTTTTGGCACCGGAAATGGATCTCTGGGGGCAATTGATTTCATTGAGGTTGAAGGCTTAACATTTGACGTAGCGACCAATACTTTATTTGGAAGTGTGAAGGTCGATGAGCCTGCGGATGATGTGTTAATCAAAATTGATCCAAAAACCGGGGCATATATTCCAGATGCCTTTGGTGCAGGTGTAGACTATGTAACCATAACAGGTCCTGGTGTCTTGAGTATCGTAGAGGACATTGCCATCAATCCGCTAAATGGGAAAATGTTTGGATTATCCAGGAAAACTAGTGGAAATGATTTGTTGATTACAATAGATAAGCGCACTGGAGCCTCGGTTGTGGTAGGGCCATTAGGTGAAGATATCATAGAAGGACTGGGTTTTGATAACATTGGTGATTTGTATGCTACACCTGGTTCTCAAACGTCTCCACCGCAAAGATTCTATAAAATTGATCCAAGCACAGGTACGGCATCTGAGATATCCATATTAACTAAGTCCAGGGACTATGAATCTTGTGACTGTCGAACCAGGCCAGTGGAACCAAACTCCAGCCCAATTGCATCGGACGATGCATATTCTACCAATAAAAACACCGAGCTAATCATTGAAGCCCCTGGGGTACTGGAGAATGATACCGATCCCAATGGTGATGCACTTTCCGTGATAGGATATGAAAGCACTGGCTCGAAGGGCGGTACTGTTGAATTAAATCCTGATGGAAGTTTTACTTTCACTCCAGCCATGGACTCCATCAACACAGATACATTTACCTATGTAGTAAGCGATGGAAATGGCAACACGGACACGGCAATGGTATCCATCAATATTACCGTTCCAGGAGCAGCTGACGGAAATAGCCCTCCAATTGCCGTAGCCGATACGGTTATGACCGATTTGGATGTTGAATTGGTGGTCAGTGACCCACTGAAAGGTATTCTGGTCAATGATAGTGATCCGGATGGAGACAATATTGCAGCAATGGAAGTAACCAATGCCATTACAGATCAAGGAGGTTCAATTTCAATTAACGCCGATGGTACATTTTCCTTTCGCCCGCGTCTGGGATTTGTAGGAGTTGATACTTACGAGTATACCATCTGTGATGACGGTGAGCCGCAGCTTTGTGATAGCGCCATAATATCAATAGAAGTAAAAGAGCTGCCTATTGAAGTATTTGATGCTTTTTCACCCAACGGTGACGGAATAAATGACTCCTGGGTGATACAGGGAATTACACAATTCCCCAATAACCATGTACAAATTTTCAATCGGTGGGGCAATCTGGTTTACCAGGTTAGGGGATACGATAACAAAGCAAACGTATGGCAGGGACAATCCACGGAGGGAATAGTGTTTGGGAAAAACGAAGTTCCTGATGGTGGCTATTTCTATGTCATTGAACTAGGTGACGGCAGTAAAAGAATAAGTGGGTTCGTAGTTGTTCGAAGGTAAACTTGGGTTCGAAAATGATTAAGATGAAATTTATTAAGTTTCTTTTATTAGGCTTTTTTTTAGCCGGGCTTACGCCTCAGTTGAGCGCGCAGCAGGAGGCCATGTTTACCCAGTACATGTTTAATGGACTGGCGATAAATCCTGCATATGCCGGTAGTCACGAGTCTCTAAGCGCTACCTTACTGTTCAGAGATCAATGGACTGGATTACCAGGAGCTCCCAGTACCCAAACTTTTTCGGTTCATTCGCCCATAAGGAATGCTAAAATAGCCCTGGGGTTGCAGGTTATTCATGACAAAATTGCCATATTTAATCAGTACGGTGTTAATGGATCCTATGCATATCGTATTTTTACCGAGAAAGGAACCCTTTCATTCGGTCTCCAGTTCGGATTTACCAGCTACAATGCTGATTTGTCAGCTTTGAGTCCTCAGGACCCAACCGATCCCGTTTTTCAGGGAGATGTTAATAAAGTAATGCCAAGTTTTGGTGCCGGAGTATATTACTACACCGACAGGTTCTATTTAGGCTTATCAGCGCCGCAGCTGGTAACCAACAGCCTCACCGAGGACATTGTTGAAATTGATGGAGACGCCAGGCAGGATCGGCACTATTTTTTGACTACTGGGTATATGTTTGAGCTTAGTCATAACGTAAAGTTAAAACCAAACATCTTGATTAAAGCAGTAGAAGGCGCCCCCATTCAAATGGACCTTAACGCCAATGTATTGTTCTCAGATGTTCTTTGGTTAGGTGTGTCATGGAGATCATTGTCCGATATTGACGCTTTGATAGAACTTCAGTTAACTGACCAGCTGCTATTAGGATACTCCTATGATTTTGCCAGTACAACTGACCTTAGAAGAGTAAACTCCGGATCACATGAGCTCATGCTCAACTACCGATTCAGGTATTCCAAAAACAAGGTAATTACCCCTCGGTATTTCTAAAAGGTCACTGAATGAAAAGGGTAATAATATTTTTTTTGGCAACCTGTCTTTCAGGTATATTACAGGCACAGATTCTGGGTGACAACCCCAATGTAGCCCGTGTAGGTGTTGATCTTGCTACCAAGCTTCGAAGGGCTGAGTTACACTTTCAGTTTTTCTCATACAAAAGTTCTGTCGACCTATATCATCAGGTAATTAAAAAGAAAGGTGCCAGCGATGAATTGCGCCTGAAGGTAGCGGAATGCTATCGTAAACTAAATTGGCAGGACAGTGCTGCTTCATGGTATTCCCAAATTGAAGATCTATCCGTGATGGAGCCTTTGCACTATTTGTATTATGCACAGGCTCTGCAATACAACGGGAATTATGAAGAGGCAAAAATTCAGTATCAAACATATCATGATCTGGCATCAGGTGATACCCGGGCCTCTCTAAATATAGCAGCAATCGACAATCGCGACGATTATTACCTGGACTCTGCACTATACACCATACAAGCCGTCCCAATTAATTCACCAGAAGCAGACTTTGCTCCCAGCTACTTTATGGATGGCTTTATTTTTTCTTCGGCAAGGGAACGCCCGGCACTGATACAGAAGAGATTCAAATGGAATCAAAAGCCATATCTTGATTTATATTATACCGAAGTTATTAATGGATCATATGCTGATCCGGTTGGCCTGAGTAACCGAATAAATAGTAAATTCCATGAAGGACCTATTACCTCCTACGAGAATGGAAGAAAAATGATTTTCACCAGAAATAATTTTCTACAAAGCAGAACTGGTAAAAGTGAAGATGGGGTAGTAAAACTCAAGCTTTACAGCGCTGAGATCTCTGAAGAACAGGAGTGGTCCAACATACAGGAATTACCGTTTAATAGTGATGAGTATTCAGTTGGACACCCAACCATTAGCAGGGACGGAAAGACCTTATATTTCGTATCAGACATGCCTGGGGGTTTTGGAGGTACAGATATATGGGTTTCAACTTATGACACCATTTGGTCCGAGCCTTTGAACCTGGGAGGTGACATAAACAGTGAAGGTGATGAGATGTTTCCATTTATTCACCATGAAAATCTGCTATATTTTGCCAGTAACGGATATGGGGGTTTGGGAGGCTTGGATATTTATAAAACATGGATAGTCACGGATGAGCAGCCATCTGGGGTAATCAACCTGGGATATCCTGTCAACACGACTAATGATGATTTTGCTTTGGCATTAGATGAAGCAGGAAAGAAAGGATACTTTAGCTCCAACCGAAAGGGGGGAGCCGGCGATGATGATATATATTCGATGATTTTAAATAGTATTATCGTTGATGCTTATTTGGTTGATAAGGCCACCGGAGAACCTATCTTGGGAGGCTCACTTTTTGCACTTGATAAAACTACCCAAAGACCGGTTCCCGTATTAAAGAATGCTAATAGAATTCAATTTGACGCCATGCCCAATAGAGTGTATGGGATCAAAGGAAGTAAGCAAGGATATTTTGACAAAACAGTGGTTTTACCCATTGGCAGACTTAGCGGGGAAGAAAGGATAACCGTCAGGGTAGAATTGGAGAAAATATCTCCAGTCGATCTTCTAATCATAGAAAATATAAGCGGAAAACGTCAGAACTTTGTATTAAGTGATTCTGTCAAACTATATGACGGTACCGAGGAACAGTTGCAAACATCGTTAGCGGCAAAGGACATACCAGTAGGACAGGTCATTAGGATAAGCAATATTTATTTTGATCTGGACAAGTCATTTATACGTGAGGATGCAGTAACACAGTTGGACCGCATAGTAAAATTACTAGAAAGATATCCTTATATGACCTTGGCTATGGACTCCCATGCCGATAGCAGGGCCTCTAATAAATACAACGATGCACTCTCCTTACGAAGAGTGAAGTCTACTACCAATTACTTGGTTGAAAATGGGATATCAATTGATCACCTGACCCGATATCACTTCGGAGAGCGACAATTGGTAAATGATTGTGGAAACGACGTACTTTGTACTGAGGCCCAGCACCAATTCAATCGCCGCACAGAGTTCGAGATTTTAAAGTATTAGTTTATTCCAGCCCTTAATTAAGCACTTTCCGTGTACAAATTTTTGAATTGATCATTACCGATGTAATGAACCATCATTAATTGTCCAGGTAGTCATCCTGTCTATGAGTAAATTGTACCTTACCATTATTCTGAGGTATGGGACGTATTATTACAACATTGTTTTTACTAGTTGCGCTAGGGCTGGTACCCCTATATGGTC
>CAZOJZ010000299.1:0-2497 GCA_964580205.1 uncultured Roseivirgaceae bacterium | reverse complement strand
CAGACTAGTCAATGTCTGGTAGGCTTCCGGTAGCGACATGCATTTTGTACCCTGACGACGATTGAACATGCTGATTTGGTAGATTATCTTCCATTGTCTTAGGATATCTTTGAAAGCCTGAAACAAATGATAATCTGGGTCGTAAATATGCGCTGGTTCGGCTCCTACGCCATTTATTTCCAGGATCTTAAAATCTTTCCCTCGTCGAAGGCTATCGATATCGCTACATTTAATATCATATCTTCCATAATAAATCCCGTCTAATTGATGACTGATCCGGTCAAACGTAGCTGTCAGGCTTTCATCAATAAGGTGGCTGCCATTAAAAAATGCCGCACCCCTGCAATGGTTGCCAAAGGGCACTAGTTCAATTATTTCATCTTTTCCCGGTACTTGATCCATAATACCTTTATGGCTGATTCTGAGCGTGTCTAATTGCAATTTTGCCCGGTCATATCTTTTGATTAGCTGCATCACAGTTGATTGGCCATCTCCTTTTACCGTCAAATATCTTTTAATGGTTACCGATGAAATCGATCCGGTAGGTTCATTAGGAAAGCGATAGTAAAGAATACTTAATTCCATGGGATAGTCTATAAATTCCTGTAAAAGAAAATCCACATTTTGCTGACCTAAATAGTTTTTCAACTCCGATATATTAATGATTTTTTTCACCAGAAATCCTCTTGAACCTATATTGGGTTTGGCAATCAAGGGAAAATCAATATTAACCGAGTTTAATCCGTTCACCACTGTGTCAATTGCTTCCCCATGAGGCACGTAGATTGTTTTAGGGAGGTATTGTTTAGGAACTTTCTGCAGTATTTTTATCTTCGATTCGCCAATAAGTCCGCCAGTCTCAATACCTGGGTTGGCAGCGCTAAAAAAGAATAGCGAACGGGCCTTGATGGATAAATACAACCAATAAATAAATACCGGGGCATAAATTATCTCAAATGGCCAGTATTCCCAGTTCGACAGCTTAATTAGAAAATTACTGGACCTAATATGATTCCATAATTTCATCCTTGGAAAAGTCAATATGGCGTTGAATTGTCGTTTTTTTGATCAGGTCATGATGATGAAGTATTGCCGATGACCTACTCTTTTCTATCCCGGTAATACTCAGGGTCTTTACTTTATTGCCACGGTTCATTACAAATCCATCGTAAGGGTCTTGCTCTCCCCCGTACCGATGAAATTGAAGCAGGTCATTAGCATCCGGGTCTTTGGTTTCCTGCCACCATTTTTCAAACCAATCAGCTCTTTTGGTTCTGGCGGGCTGGTCATATAAAGTACATGAACTCCAGATATGAGGTGTATTTAAAGATATATTCTTGGTATGCTTAAGTACTCCATCCCAACGGAGTTCAACCAACAAGTCCTGTTCATACATTACCATGGTAAATGGCTCGATTCCTTCAAGATCATGTCGTTTTATAAAATGTGAGATACCTGGCGTTTTGAAGTAATCAAGTAGTATCAGACCGCGACTCCGTTTGTACGGTGGATCATGGTGGTGCTTTTCGAAAGCGCCATTCAAAATACCAGCCAGACGATTGGATTGTGATATGGCGATCCAGCTGCCCCCGGAAATGGGGTCCACGGGAAATAATACTTGCTCGGCACCCACCAACCGGGTCTCTAGTAATGATGTAGTTCTACTCTGGTTTTCATCCCGGTTAGAAGTCAGTATAAATTGATTATTTCCCTTGGGTATGTAGGTTACAGTGCACATGATTGTCGCCTAAACCTCATAGTACTTGGTGCAACTCCAAAGCCTTCGGGAAGCGTCATCCGTGGAGCAATGACTGATAGTCCGATTTTGATTATGGCAAGATGATGGATCACATGTTCCAGGTTATAAACCAGTTCTCTTTCTAAGGAGGTTTCTACAATACTGGTAACCTCCTGATCAGCATCATAACAAATTTCTAAGTGAAGGGGTCGATTTACTTTAATTTCCTGTAGAGACTTTATAATACCGGAAAGGACACTATTAGCTTCTGAAGGTATTTCCTGGATTAACTTGTCCCTGTCTCTTTGATCATAATTAACCACACCGGCAACACTATGCCACAATAAGCATTGATAGAATTCCAAAATATGTCTGGTATGTTCACCAATACTGGCGAATGATAATATTTCCAGTGGCTCCCTGTAAAGGGATTGGTCTAATTTTCTCAAGTAAAACTGGATATTGGAAAGCTTACTCAGAGTGGCGTCTATCAAGTTCATGCAAAGGCAAAAAGTTAGTTATCCGTTGAAAGCAATCCCTGGTATATCTCAATAAAATCCAATATAGGCAAAATATCAAAACATTCAGGTCGATGAATTATCTGAACATATGTGGGGGTATTTTAGTTTCAATCTTCGCAAATTTGGACATGAAGTAACCTGCCTTTAGGTAACACTTATATTCGTATGTGTTTTTACTTGACTGAGTAAACTTTCTATAAAACACTATTTAGTTGTGTGCAAATGAAAAACTCCTCGG
>CAZOJZ010000298.1:0-21783 GCA_964580205.1 uncultured Roseivirgaceae bacterium | reverse complement strand
TGCTGACAAAGTACTTACTAGACTCAAATCTTGGGTAGCAGAACTTGACAGGGAGGACCTTCGCTATGAACACCATCTGTTGGAGGCCTTATGGGTTAACTGGGGACTGAATCAGTTGGATCAGGAATTACTGAATCAACTTGTTAATGCAAAAGACTACCGGGCCCGGGCCGCTGCTGTGCGCGTTATACGTTACATGGGACATCAAATAAACAACCCCGGCAATCTGCTGGTTAATGCCGCCCGGGATGAACATGGCAGGGTACGCCTGGAAGCTATTGTTGCTGCTTCCTGGATTGACAAGGAAACGGGTCTTCGGGTGGCTGAGGCAGCAGCGGAAATGGAATTGGACAAATGGATGGTCCATGCCCATGAAACGGTGGTTGCTCATCTGAATGGAAGGTCTTTGGAAGAAGAAAAAGAGGAAGCAACTAAAAGCGATCTTAAGGGGGCCGACCTGGTACTCTTCAATCAGGGCAAGGAAATATATGAACGCGATGGGTCTTGCATGACATGTCACCAGGTGGATGGTAAGGGACTTGATGCCTCCGGATTTCCGCCTTTGGCAGGAACCAAATGGGTGTTGGCTAGTGAAGACCGTCTGATAAAAATTGTGCTCGACGGACTTTATGGCCCGATCACAGTGCTGGGCAAACAATATCCAGGGCAAGTGCCTATGACTCCCCAACGGGGCATGCTAAACGATGAAGAGTTGGCAGGCGTGCTTACCTATGTCCGAAATGCATTTGGCAACAAAGCTACGGTCATCACCCCGGAGAAAGTTAAAAAGATCCGGGATGAAACTGAGAACAGGAAAGGATTCTATACGCCTGAAGAACTACTTGAGCAGCATCCAGATAATCTGGTGAATTAAAATTACCATTATGAAAACTCTATACGGTCTATTATTTTCTCTTCTTGTTATATCCTGTCAGACAAAAAAGCCCTCAGCAGAATCGAATTTGGAAATTGAAGCCCCCATTGAGTGGTTGAGCTTTGGAAGTGATAATAAGGGCAAACACATAGTGTTAGTAAGCGGCGATGAAGAATACCGCTCTGAGGAAGCGCTGCCTCAACTGGCCAAGATCCTGGCAACCCATCACGGGTTCCGATGTACTGTGCTATTCGCCCAGGATCTCGCAGCCCCCGGAATTGTTGACCCTAATTACACCAACAATATTGCTGGTTTGAGTGCACTTGACGAAGCTGATTTGATGATCCTCTTTACTAGATTCCGGGCGTTGCCAGATGAACAAATGAAACATTTTGAAAAATATCTATTGTCCGGCAAGCCCCTTATCGGCATTCGCACTGCAACACATGCCTTTAATTTTAAAGACTCCACCAATGTGTGGGCCCGTTGGGGTAATTATTATGTCGACGAAGGGTCACCATGGAACGGCGGTTTCGGCCGTCTGGTTTTGGGAGAACGATGGTACGCACATCACGGTCATCACAGACATCAAAGTACCAGGGGTTTAATTCCTGATGAATCTGTTGGCCACCCTGTGGTCAATGGCATTGCAGATGGCGAAATCTGGGGCCCTACCGATGTTTACGGTGTAAGACTCCCCTTGCCTGGTGATACCCAACACTTGCTTTTGGGTCAAGTAGTCAATAGGGCCGGAGCATATGATGAGACCGATCCGCTCTATGGGTTGAAACCTAGTGACAACCAGGTGGCTACTATCAATCCGGCCAGTGATGATCCATATAATCCGAATGACCCTATGATGCCCATAGCCTGGATCAAAACCTATGAAATACCCGGTGGACAACCTGGTACAGCCTTCACATCCACAATTGGGTCCTCCACGGATATGGCTAATGAAGGTGTACGGCGGCTCTTGGTAAATGCTGCCTATCACTTACTTAATCGGCCGGTGCCAGGTAAATCAAACGTTGACCTGGTAGGCACATATAAGCCTTCCGCCTACGCATCACATGATGATGAGTATTGGGAGCGGAAAAAATTAAAGATAGCAGACCTTCGGTAATTTTAATTTTGAGTTTTTTTCTCATGCTTAATTGATCAATTGTTCTATTAATCTATTGTTCAATTATTCTCCTGTTCCCATTTATTATTCTACAAATGTCCTGGACATAGTGGTCTTGAGGTTCTGTATCTCATGTGAGGATATTCTTCCTAGTTTTTTTATCAATCTTCTACGGTCAATCGTCCGAATTTGATCAATAGCAATGCGTCCTGTTTTTTTCTTGAATTTAATGGCTATTCTGGTGGGATAATTAATTAAACTCGTTGTCATTGGAGTTACAACTATGGTTTTCATATGACGATTTAGTTCATCTGGAGAAACGACTACACACGGCCTTGTTTTTTTTATCTCACTACCCTGCGTTGGATCAAGATTGACCAGTACCACATCATATTGTGTTATTTCCATTCTGGTATTGCCTCATCTTCAAATACATCCGGAAGAAGAGAAACATCCGATGGGCCCTGCCTAAGTCTGAGAAATATTTCATCCCAATCCTCCCGGGGAGCCTTCAAAGGTTCTATGATGATATGGTCTGGCTCAAGTCTGAGGTTAACCTGTTCTCCAATTTTATATTTTTCTAAAATCATTTTGCTTAATCGAACCCCTTTCGAGTTTCCAATGCGAATAATCTTAATCTTCATGGACCCCTAATTTTTATATAGCAATAAAGTTATTACAATGTAATTACATTATCAAGCCACCTGACCATTTCACTATGTTAAATAATGTTAAATAATCACGTCACAGTCAATTATCCTATACTTTTGTAACTATGACCAAGGGAACTATTCTCTGGATTACCATATTGATGGGAGTTTCATTGATCGGATTGGTGAGCTTTCAATTGTATTGGATCAATGGTGCGTTAAAGGTCAGCGAAGAGCGGTTCAAACAAGATGTCCATCAGGTACTAAATAACGTAGTTGCCAAGCTGGAACAACAGGAGGCATTGTTTACCATCAGCAACAGTTTTGAGACTTCATTTGATCTCAATGAACTAGACTCCTTGTCATTTGACACCTTAATGCTTATAGACAGGAATTCCTACTTGGACCTTTATAGGGAAGAGGACAGCATGGCCACCAAAGGCCGGTCCAAAATAAAGGTAAGCGTCGAACAAAAAGGTTTCAAACTGGAATTCGAACAAGAAAACCAATTGAAGGCCCGCTCCCTCCGCGCCTTCGGTGACCCTGATATTGAACTGGAAATCAGGAAAATACCACAAAGAGCGGATTCCATTGAGGAAAAGTCAAAATTGAAAAAAAAGTCAGAGATGGTCACCATTATTTTGGATGAACTGCTGACAGGAAAACGAAAATTATCTAATCGGCTTCAACCTGATCAATTGGATTCTTTATTAGACATAGAATTTGTTAACAAGGGAATTAATATTGAATACAACTATGGAATACTCGACCGGGACCGGGATTCGCTGATCTATATTGGAGAAAAGAACGCTTCAACAGAACTGTTGCTATCTGATCTTCGGGTTATCCTCTTCCCAAATGACATAATTGGCAACATAAACTATTTGATCGTACAATTTCCGCAACAGCAACAATATCTAATAAGTAAATCCTGGTTACCTCTGGCCATGGCGCTGATTTTGATAGTTATTGTGGTGGCTTGTTTTGCGTATGCCATCTTTACTATTATCAAACAAAAGAAACTGTCCTCTGTGAAGAATGATTTTATCAACAATATGACCCATGAATTCAAAACACCAATCTCTACCATCTCATTAGCTACAGAAGCATTACAGGACCGAAGTGTGGTACAAACCTCCCAAGTTCGGGATCGATATTTGAAGATTATTGATACCGAAAACCAACGGTTGAGCAGACAAGTGGAAAAGGTACTTCAGATAGCAAGCCTGGAAAAAGAAGACTTTGAACTCAAGATTGAAAAAATTGACGTTCATAAAACCATCGAAAAAGCACTACAAAACATTGCCCTTCAGGTGGAAAAAAAAGGCGGCAGCATCACTACTGACTTTAAAGCTACCGGAAAGTTAATTCCAGCGGATGAGCATCATTTGACAAACATTATTTACAACTTATTAGACAATGCCAATAAGTACACTACCGAACCACCAAAAATCAGTATTACTACTGCTGATGACCCGGGAAAGGGGATTTGGATACGTATCATTGATAATGGGATCGGGATGACCAAAGAAGTAATTGACAGGATCTTTGACAAGTTTTACAGAAAGCCCGCTGGAAATTTACATGACGTAAAGGGATTCGGCCTGGGACTTTCATACGTCAAGACACTGGTGGAAGCACATGGTGGAAACATTGATGTGAAAAGTGCTACTGGGAAAGGAAGTATTTTCGAAATATTCTTACCCAATAGCATATGAAAAAAGAAAGACTTCTACTGGTAGAGGACGATCAAAACCTGGGTCAGATTCTTAAGGAATATCTGGAGATAAAGGGATTTTCTACCCATTTGGCCAGGGACGGTGAAGAGGGATTACAAAAATTCCAGGAACATTCTTTTGATCTATGCATTTTGGACATCATGATGCCAAAGAAGGACGGGTTTACCTTGGCAAAGGATATCAGATTGTTAAACAAACAAGTCCCAATTATATTTCTTTCAGCGAAATCTATGAAGGAAGACACTATTCAAGGGTTTAGAATCGGCGCCGATGACTATGTCACTAAACCATTTAGTATGGAAGAGTTGTTACTCAGGATCAGCGCTGTGTTAAGGCGCACCGGGAGCATTAAAGCCAAAGCACAAAACACCTATGAATTTGGGAAATTTAAGTTTCACTACCACCAGCAAATCCTTCAGATAGGCAGTAAAGAACAAAAACTAACCTCCAAAGAGTCCGAACTCCTCAGGCTTTTATGCGAGAATGTAAATCAGACGCTGGATCGTTCGGCGGCGCTTAAGCTCATATGGAAGGACGACAGCTACTTCAATGCCCGTAGTATGGACGTTTATATCGCTAAGCTAAGAAAGCATCTAAAAAAAGATGAAAACATCCAGATTTTAACCATTCATGGGGAGGGTTTCAAGCTTGTATCTTTAACATAGATTCTGTAGCTTTAATATCCTCATTTACAGGAAACCAAATAAAGACAGGGCCTACAACCCATATTTCTCAAGCCTCGCAGCTAGGAAATTCTATAAGCTTGTTAAACTATGATTCGAATCATTCCTTCCATTATGGTAATGAGAGGCAGGACTACACGTCTGGCCCAAGGTGATTTCAAGCGTGAAACGGTTTATGACCAAAGCCCCTTAGAAGTTGCCAAACAATTCGAAGACGCAGGTGTCTCCCAAATCCACCTGGTTGATCTGGAAGGAGCAAAACGAGGCGCTTCTATTAACTTTGAGGTACTGGAATCTATCACGGACCACACCAACCTGGATGTCAGCTTCAGTGGTGGCCTGTATACTGATGGAGACATTATTAAGGCCTATGAGTATGGTGCTTTCAACATAATTGCCGCTACTATTGCCGCTTACAGACCGGAATTCTTTGCCTCCTGGATCGTCTCATATGGCAGGGAACGGATTACCCTTGGGGCTGACTCTTTAAAAGGCAAGATTGCCATACGAGGATGGCAAAAAGACACCGCCATTGACCTGTTCAATCATATTGAATATTTTTTCAGCAGAGGACTCAAATATGTGAAAACTACTGATATCCCGAAACATGGCGCCATGACCGGCCCCTCACTAAAACTCTATGAAGAAATTCTAAGGAGATTTCCAGGGATCTGCCTGCTGGCAAGCGGTGGAGTACGATCAATAGAAGACATAGAAAAACTTCAGGATCTTGGTGTATGGGGAGTGGTTTTTGGGAAGGCCTTCTACGAAGGAGTACTCTCATTAAAAGACCTGGAAAGATTCCTGGTAAGCGCTTAGTGATATTGCACTAGCCCTTATGTTAGTGGAGCATAAGTGCTAGACTAGATCTTTGGATTAATTAATTTCTCAAGTAGTAAATTGATGTCTAAGGTGGGGATAGTTGAGCTGCTTTGTTCAGTATTTCGATTTTGCAATTTGAAGATGTCCGCAAATTTGATCTGATAGATCAAATAGAAAAAATAATTGAATGAACTACTGGATATTCTGGCCCTGTCTTCATCAGAAACCCCCTGCTTTTCTCCAGCTATGTTGTTCCTGGCATTAGTGTCCGATCCCGACTCATCTTGTTCTACTTGTTCTTTGTGAAGCCGTCCCTTGTTGTTGGCTTTATCGTCATCGGTGGGTTCAACCTTGGCGTTTGCAATAGTGATGGCAACCATCAAGAAAACAACCAAAAGAATTTTAAAAGATTTTAGGGTATTTAAAAGCCTCATTTAGTAAGTTGAATATCTTTACTTCTAAGTAATGAATAACGGGTTTCGGATTGAAAAGTTTCACCTTGGACCGTTAATCCAATCGATCGTGAGGTTAAGTTCATGTTAAGATTTTCCCAGTTGGCCGAGATCATGGACGGGCAGATACTCCATTTGTCACATGATCACTTCATTAGCCGTATCCTTTCCGACAGCCGACATCTAGTGGTCCATCCTGAAGCTATATTTTTTGCTATCAAGGGGACGAACAATGATGGACACCTATATCTTGAAGACGCCTTTGAGCAGGGAATCGTCAATTTTGTAGTTCAGCATCCGATTGTTAATCTGCCTTCCAAACTTTCCAAAGTCAATGTGATTGCTGTCTCTGATAGCATCAGAGCCCTTCAGGCATTGGTTGGATACCACAGGTCCAAATTTCAACTGCCGATATTAGGTATCACCGGTAGTAATGCAAAAACTATTTTAAAAGAATGGCTGTTTCAACTCCTCGAAGATCGAGTGGTAATAAAAAGCCCCAAAAGCTACAATTCTCAAATTGGTGTACCATTATCGGTATGGCAGCTCAATACCGCTGCTGAGATGGCTATTTTTGAAGCCGGAATATCCAGGAAAGGTGAAATGGAACACATAGCTGCGGTCATTCGGCCTACCATGGGGATTTTCACCAATATTGGCACGGCGCATGATGCAGGTTTCAGCAGCCCTGAAGAAAAAATTAAAGAAAAATGCATTTTATTTAGAGAATCTCAAGTCATCATATATCGACGAGACCATCAGTTGGTGGATCAAACGATGATCAGTCTTTTTCCCGGTGACCGTCTTCTTGGATGGTCCACTGAAGGTATCGGTAATAATCATTATCGGCTAGTGTCCAATGGGCAGGAAACTATCTGTTCCTGGGAGTTCCTGAAGCCTGGTAAAATTACCATACCGTTTGCCGATTCAGCCTCAGTGGAAAATGTACTTCACTGCGTTACTTTTCTTTTATATCAGGGTTACTCATCAAAAACTATTGAAAAGCGGGTTCGAGCATTGCAGAACATTCCTCACCGGCTTGCTTTAGAAAAAGGCATGAATAACTGTTACCTGGTGGATGATACCTATAACAATGACCTTGCGGGTTTAGTTGTGGCATTGGACTTTCTTAATCAACAACCACATGGGAAGGAAAAAGTAGTGATCTTATCCGATATCCGTCAAGCCTCAGGACCTCCCGAAACCCTTTATCGATCCATCGCAGAACATTTAGAGTCATACGGAATAAGCAAATTTTTCGGTATAGGAGAAGATCTGTATAAGTTCCAAAATTTATTTCCTGCCGGATCGATGTTCTACAAAGACACTTCAGAGTTTCTGGAATGGTTAACTGTCAATACCTTTAGTGATCAGCTGCTGCTAATAAAGGGAGCCAGGGAGTTTGCTTTTGAGCGAATTGTCCGGTTTTTATTAAGAAATCATCACGGTACCGTACTTGAAATTAACCTGGATGCGCTAGCCTTTAATCTTAATTACTTTAAAAACCAGCTCCCCAAGGAGACTAAAATCATGGTAATGGTAAAAGCATTTGCCTATGGCACCGGAAGCCATGAAGTAGCAAACCTTTTACAGTACCAAGGGGTGGATTATCTTGGTGTAGCCTATGCTGATGAGGGGATGGACCTTCGGAAGCATGGAATCCAGATACCCATTATGGTGATGAATCCTTCTTCTGACAACTTTAGTCAACTTATTGATTATCAATTGGAGCCGGAGATCTATAGCTTGCAGTTACTCAGTCTGTTTCAGGAGTTCTGCAAAAAAAAACAGGTTGTTCAAAAGGTGCACATCAAATTAGACACCGGCATGCACCGCTTGGGGTTCGATTTGTCTGAACTGGACGCACTGACTCAACAGTTGACCAAGTATCCGCTACCTATCGCCAGTGTTTTCTCCCACCTGGCTGCTGCCGGTATTCCTGAAGAAGATGATTTCTCCAAAAGTCAATTCGAGTCTTTCTTGCAAGGGGCCAAGAAACTAGAGGCACTGACCGGTTCCTCTTTTCTTAAGCATATACTAAATTCTTCTGGAATTTTACTGTTCCCGGAGTATCATTTGGATATGGTCAGGTTGGGCATAGGTCTTTATGGAGTAGGTCATAACAGTACCCTACGAAACATTAGTTCTTTAAAAACCACTATTAGTCAAATTAAGACGGTTAATAAAGGGGAAACCATTGGGTATGATCGACTTGGGCTGGTGGAAAGAGAAAGTAAAATTGCTACCATTGCCATAGGCTATGCCGATGGTTATGATCGACGTTTCGGAAATGGCTTGGGAAAAGTACTGGTTGGCAGCAAACTGGCCCCGGTAGTTGGCAATGTTTGTATGGATATGACCATGATTGACGTCACAGACTGTAACGCTGCTGTGGGAGACCGGGTAGTCATCTTTAATGATGAGCAAACCATTCAACAGTTGGCAAATTCTATTGGGACCATTCCTTATGAGCTTTTGACTAACATTAGTGAAAGGGTAAAAAGAGTCTATTATTTGGAATGAATTAGAAATTACAAATTAGGAATTAGGAATTGTAACTATCTCACAGGCCATCTGAAGTCTTACTACAGGGTCATTCAATCATTGTCGTAATCTGGACAAATTATTCTTAGTAAGATATTGTTAATATAAGATGACACAGCAACACAAACCTAAATTGATCCAAAAAACTTTCATTTTTATTGGGCTGTTCGTTTTACCATTCAACTCAGTGTCCACTTGGGCACAAACCTGCTGTTCCGGTGGTGTACCTCTCTCCGGAAACTTGGGGATGCCTGTTGCTGACAAGCATACCTGGCAGTTTGCTCTCTCCTATGATGTTAACGTGATGAAAACGTTAAAAGTGGGCACTGAAAAATTAGATGAAAGAAACCGGCAGAGGATCACCCATTCAGTCATGCTTCAAGCTGGTTATACCCTCTCTGATCGGTTTTCCTCGGATCTATTTGTACCGTTTATTCGTCAGGAAAGAAAAATCCTGAACTCAGGCGGCCTTGAAAATGATTTTAAAAGTACCACTGGATTGGGAGATATGGTCTTTCTACTTAAGTATAATCTACTGAATAAAGGACCTCTTTTATGGACCATAGGCGCTGGGCCAAAATTTCCCACAGGAGCAAGTGACATTACCAATAATGGGATTCTGCTGGGCGCTGACCTGCAGCCTGGCAGTGGCGCCTGGGACGGAGTACTTTGGTCAAGTCTTGTCCATCAAATACACTCCAGGAAAAGCATGAACTTATCCTTAACCGCCAATTATCGCATTACAGGTACCAATGAAAACTTCCGTCTGAACCAGTCCTACCAATTCGGTCGGGATTTCCAGGCAATTGGAGGAATTGCCGATCAGGTATTGATAGGCAAGGTACTAGTTGACCCTTCATTGTTATTTAGATACCGTAAGGTACAACAAGATAAGGCAGGCGGGTCTGAAATCCCCAATACCGGTGGTGAATGGGTTTTCATCAACCCGGCGGTGGCCTTTAACATTGGTGACCAACTGTCCATCAACTTTGGATTTGAGCTTCCTCTATATGCCAACATTACAGGAACCCAGTTAACGCCAACTTACAGGGTAACTACGGGACTGTATTATGTTTTGAATAGGAATTCAGTGAACATTCTGGACTTGCAAAGACAATAGGCATGGCGCTTGGGGCTTAGAGCATGGCGCTTGGGGCATGGCGTTTGGGGCATGGCGCTTGGGGCATATTTAATAAGTGATTCTGGATCATCCGCATAATGTCGACTATCTTGCACGTCAGAAGTTATGACTGCAGATACAACGCAAATTTGGTACGAAAACAACATAACTGAGTTCCAATCTCGCAGCGATGAACTGCAAAGAAAATACAATCAATTATCCTTTTGGAGGATGGTGGTATTTCTTCTTTTTATGGCCCTGATCGGTACGGGAATTTACTACCAATCCGGACAGTTGCTGGCAGGTGGTACCTTGATTTTTGGAATTGTATTTGGCAGACTGATCAATATTCACAACAGGGTCAAAGCAAAAAAACTACATTTTGACCTTTTAGTAGAAATTAATCAAAGCGAACTCAAGCGGCTGTCACTTGAGCTTCACTCCTTCCCTGACGGTGCCCAATACATTGATCAAAAGCATCCATATTGTCAGGATCTGGATCTTTTTGGGTCTCACTCACTTTTTCAGTGGTTGAATCGAACGGTAACCAAGGGCGGTGAACAGCTGCTGGCAAACAGCCTGATGCAAAAATCCACCATAGATGACATCCATTCCCGCCAAGAAGCGGTTAAGGAGCTGGTGTCAGCTCCTAAATGGGGACAACAATTCCTTGCCGGTGGAATGGCCTTCGACGCTCATGACACAGACATTGAACAGTTTCTCGATTGGGTAAAAACCGAACCTAATAATCCAAAATGGTTTAAACCCGCGTTGTTTGTGCTGCCTTTTTTAGCCGTAGTGCTGACCGCGTTATATTTTGGTGACATCTTGTCCGGATATCTGGTATTGGCGGTATTGGCCATTAATGCTCTGCTTTTAAAGCGCGTCCAACCGGAGGCCCAAAATATTTATGATGAAACCCATCGGAGCATTAGCACGCTGAAGGTCTATGAGGCCATGATCGGATGTATTGAAAAATCAGATTTCTGCTGCCCCTTGCTGCTGGGCCTCCGCCGTCCTTTTATGGATAAACAGGAACAGGCTTCCCAAACCATCAAGCAGTTAAAAAACATTCTGTCCCGTATCGAGGTCCGACATAATCTTCTTTACTGGACCTTTAATGTTTACTTCTTATTAGATTTAATCTGGCTGCTGCAGGCTGAAAGTTGGAAGTTGAAGCACGGCAGGCATGTCTCACAGTGGTTCCTCTCACTTAGCTACTATGAATTGTTGGTGTCGTTGGGGCTAAGCGCTCATAGCCAAAGCAAGTTTGTATTTCCCTCGGTGGTTGAGGAAAATTATTTGTTTCAGGCAAAAGCCTTGGGGCATCCATTAATTGATCAGAATGAACGGGTCACTAACCACTTTGAAATTCAAAAAAAGGGTGCAGTTGTAGTGCTTACCGGATCTAATATGTCAGGTAAAAGTACTTTTTTGAGAACTGTTGGGGTGAATACGGTATTGGCGGGAATGGGGGCATCGGTATGTGCTGATAGTATGCAACTAGGTGATTTTGCTCTTTTTACTTCCATGCGCACTACAGACTCCCTGGAACAGCATGTCTCTTCCTTTTATGCAGAACTTGAGCGCATCAGCCAATTGATCGAGCAATTAAAACAAGGTACGCCCACACTTTTTTTATTGGACGAGCTGCTGAAAGGAACCAATTCACAGGACCGGCATCTGGGGTCCTCCACCCTAATCAGGCAACTGCATCAAGGGCCTGCATTCGGGATTATATCAACCCATGATCTTTCATTGGGAGAATTGTCTCAAAATCACCAGGGTATAGATAATTTCAGCTTTAACAGTGAGTTAAAAGCAGGCAAGCTGAGCTTTGATTATAAATTGCGCCATGGACTATGTAGAAGTTTTAATGCCACTGAACTTATGGCCCGGATGGGAATTGATATTGAAAAGGACCACTCAGAACATTAACCTTTGGTGAATTAAAAAGATCTTATTACAAATGTTATTAATTTGCACAGAGTGACTGATCAACTGACAAACATTGGAATATTAGGGGGAGGTCAATTGGGCCGGATGCTTATCCAGTCTGCCATAGACTTTAATCTGGAGATCTCGATTTTAGATCCGGATCCCTGTGCGCCTTGTAGTTTGATCGCCCATAGCTTTGTCCATGGTGAATTTACTGATTATCAAACAGTACTTGACTTTGGTAGAAATTGTCAACTGGTAACCATAGAAATTGAGAACGTCAATACCGAGGCTTTAAAACAATTGGTTCTTGAAGGAACAAGGGTATGGCCACAGCCGGAAATCATTGAATTGATACAGGACAAATGTCTACAAAAGAAGTTCTTTCAGGATCATAATATTCCCACCGCTGAGTTTGTGCTAGTAGAAGATTCAAAGGAAGCGCTGGGCTATGAGCATATGCTTCCGGCATTTTTTAAACTGGGAAAATCGGGTTATGATGGCCGGGGGGTACAAAAACTTCTAGAAAGAGATGATTTTGATGATCTTTTGAAAGGACCTGGATTGTTGGAAAAGCTGGTAGATTTTGAAAAAGAGATATCCGTTATCGTGGCCCGAAACCAGGATGGAGCAATAAGCACCTTCCCAACCGTGGAACTGGTTTTCAATCCTCAATATCACCTGGTAGAGTATTTGTTCACTCCTGCCCGCATTACCACACAACAGGAGCAGCAAGCCCAGGAATTGGCCAGAAAAATCATCCGGGAGCTTAATATGGTGGGTCTTTTAGCGGTTGAGATGTTTGTAGAGAAATCTGGTTCTATTGTAGTAAATGAAATTGCTCCGCGACCTCATAATAGCGGCCATCATACAATCGAAGGAAACCAAACTTCGCAGTACCAACAGCTATGGAGGGCCGTTTTGAACTGGCCTTTAGGAAGTACGGCCAGCTATGGACCTGCAGCTATGGTAAATCTGCTAGGGGAACCGGGATTTGAGGGACCAGCGGTTTATGATGGACTTTCAGAAATTTTGGCTATGGATGGAGTACATATACATTTGTATGGAAAAAAAATAACCAAGCCATTTAGAAAGATGGGACATGTCACTCTTATTGAAACTGAAGGACAAAGCTTGGAAGAAAAGGCCCGTATAATAAAAAATCATTTAAAGATAATATCATGACTAAGGCAGAAATTGGTATCATAATGGGCAGTCAGTCTGATCTAAAAGTAATGCAGGAGGCAGCGCAAGTGCTGGAAGAACTGGGTATCCCATTTGATCTTACAGTGGTATCCGCGCATCGTACTCCGGAAAGAATGTTTGATTATGGATCCACAGCCCGTGAAAAAGGCATAAAAGTAATAATAGCAGGGGCAGGAGGTGCGGCACATTTACCGGGTATGGTAGCCTCCCTTACCACCTTGCCAGTAATCGGAGTACCGATCAAGTCACGCAACTCTATAGATGGATGGGATTCTATACTATCTATTTTGCAAATGCCAGGAGGTGTACCTGTAGCCACCGTAGCACTTGATGGGGCACGTAATGCTGGGATTTTAGCAGCTCAAATTCTTGGGTCTCATGATAAAAAAATAGCAAAGAGTCTTAATAAATTCAAGGAAAACCTTAAGACAAAGGTGTTACGTGCTGCTAAAGATCTTGAGGACCACGGATATCGCGGAAAGGGTATTGGCTTTAACAGCTGATTTAATTTAGATAGTCCTTGAACCGATGCAAGCTGTCCTCTGAGCCCAGAAGAATTAATACATCTTTTTGACCACCAAGAGGTTTGGATTGAGTTCTTTGGCAGTTAATGTGATATATACATTGTCTGCATCGTGAGGTAAAGTAGTTATCAATGCGCGGGCATTTTTTATTGCTGCCATTGAAAGTGTATCGTCGAGTGTAGCGTCCCCATTAATTACCGGTGATTTTTCTCCATCAGGCAATTCCGGGGTGTGTTTTTAATAAAATTGCCTATTTTTATCTCGTCAAATAATTCCTTCTAGCTAGTTATATAACCAGTTCAACATGAAAACGATATTAATAATTTGGTGTTTATTATTTTCCTGCTCCGTGTACAGTCAAGACCTAAATGTTATTCATCGTAAAATCTCTGTTACAGACTTAACCGTAGATTCATGGTCAGCAACCCTAAATGACAACATGAGTTTCTATGAAAAGACCTTTGAAGACTTTACCAAGAAGGAGTTCGGTACAAAAAGCAGAGATAATGGCAAAAGCGAGGAATTATTGGAAAAGGTCAGTATTCCACAGGTGACGGACAAGCGGGGGGATCTGCGGCTCACTTTTTTCACGGAGGGCTCACAAACCAAAATGGGAATATCGCTTATGTTGGGTTATGATGTATGGATCAATCCAGAAGATTATGGTGAGGAAATGGAAAGGTTAAGACATTTTTCCAGAGATTACCTGCGCTATCATTATACAGACTATTATAATGATATTATTGAAAAAGACCTCAAATTGATCAGTAGTCATAAAAAGTCCATCGAAAAGTCTGAAAAATCCATCAAGACCATGCGCACTCAGATCTCCAGAAACGAAGAGAAATTGAACAACGAGATCTCCGCTGGTCGCCGCAGCAGCATGGAAAAGAAAAACCGGCAAAATACTACAGATATTGATCGACTGGAAACAGAAATTCCCGACCTCCGGGAAAAAATTGACTCTCTGAATGAACATATTCAGGAAATGAAAGACCAACTCCAATATGTGGAAGAGCAGTATTTTTCGGGATAGTTTGTAATCTTTTTCCGTATATTTCCTGAGCTATTCATAACATCATATGAGAATAATCATTGCCGGTGCTGGTGAGGTAGGTTTTCATTTGGCAAAACTGCTTGCCTACGAAAAACAAGATATCGTTCTGATTGACACAGACAAAGACAAGCTATCACAGGTTACCAACTCCATGGATGTGGCGGTTATTAGAGGCAATTCCGCCTATTTCAGTGTTTTGGAAGAAGCACAGGTTGCCAAGGCTAGTTTATTGTTGGCAATTACCTCTTCAGAGGAAACCAACCTGGCCACTGCCATCATTGCCAAGAAACTTGGGGCCAAAAAAACCGTGGCTCGCATCAGCAATATTGAATTTTTGTTAAAGAAGGAAAAGACCGCATTGAAACAATTGGGGATCGACGAATTGATATCCCCGGAATCCCTTGCTGCTCGTGAGATTAAAAGGCTGCTGAAAGAAACCGCCATCACCGATACTTTTGATTTTGACCATGGATTATTATCCCTGATCGGAATTAACGTCGATGAGGGCAGCGCTTTGCACAAGAAGTCTATCGCTGAACTGTCCTACCTCAACCCTGATCATAACTTTATCACAGTAGCAATTCTCCGTAATAATGAGACTATTATACCCAGGGGAAATACTGAGTTCCATTTAAATGATCATGCCTATTTTATTACTGAACCTAATGGCATTGAAAGAGTGTTGAGCTTTACCTCTAAAGAACGTCGTAATATTAAGAACGTTATGGTCCTGGGGGGAAGCAGGATTGGTTTTCACACTGCCCGCAAGTTGAGCATCAAATTCAACGTCAAAATGATCGAAAGGGACAAGGAAAAATGTTTCGATTTAGCAGACAAGCTGCCGGGCACGTTGGTTATCAATGCCGATGGAAGTGATGTGGAACTATTGAAGTCCGAAGGGATAGCCGAAATGGATGCTTTTATTGCCGTGACCGGGAACTCCGAAAGCAACATTATATCTTGTCTGCTTGCCAAGAACCAGGGTGTCCCAAAGACTATTGCCCTGGTAGAAAACATCGACTACATACACTTATCTCAAAATGTGGGAGTTGACACCATGATCAACAAAAAACTGATTGCGGCAAATTTTATTTTTAGATACATCCGGCAAGGCGAGGTGTTGGATTTGACCAGCTTACACGGGGTTGACGCTGAAATTCTGGAATACGAAGTTACCGAATCTTCTAAAATTGTTGAAATGGAGCTTAAAGATGTGGATTTTCCTAAGTCAGCTATTGTAGGTGGAGTAATTAGAAAAGGTCAGGGATTTACCACCACAGGAGGATTTCGGTTTAAGCCAAAGGACCGGGTGGTGGTACTTAGCAAACCAGAATGTATAGGCAAGGTGGAAAGTCTCTTTAAATAGAGCTCCAAATAGATGAAATTCAACTTTAAAATCATCGGCAGCCTGCTGGGCATTTTACTTATCATTAACGGAGTGTTCATGTGGTTGTGCCTGCCGGTTTCTCTTTTTTATCAGGAAGGAGGTGTGTTTCCACTGATCATGTCTGGATTAACCTCAGCTGGCATTGGTGTCTGTCTTTGGTGGTACACCCGTAAAAGGACCAGTGATTCCTTGAGTAAGCGTGACGGGTATCTTATCGTTACCATGGGATGGTTGGCCATGTCATTGGTTGGAACGCTACCCTATATTTTTTCAGGAGCCATACCGAATTTCACTAATGCCTTTTTCGAAACTATCTCAGGGTTTACCACTACCGGGGCCAGTATCCTTAACGACATAGAATCCATTCCTAAGGGAATTTTATTCTGGAGAAGTCTCACCCAATGGATGGGTGGAATGGGTATTATAGTGCTAGCAGTGGCCATTCTCCCACTTTTGGGCATTGGAGGGATGCAGCTGTTTGTAGCTGAGGCACCTGGTTTGAAACCGGATAAGTTACAGCCCAGAATCACCGAAACGGCTAAGCGGCTTTGGATTATATATGTCGGACTGACAGGGGCTGAATTTGTTCTGTTGTTATTGGGAGGTATATCGGTTTTTGATGCTCTGAATCATAGTCTCACAACCATGGCCACCGGAGGCTTTTCTACAAAGCAGGATAGTATTGCTCATTTTAATACTCCTTATATACAATATGTAATTATCATCTTTATGTTTATCGCTGGCACTAATTTCACTTTGACTTATTTTGGGTTCAAAGGCAATTTCCGGAAAGTATGGGCCAATGAGGAGTTCAGGGTTTATTTGATTGGACTAATGTCTATGGGAATAATTGTTTCCCTTGGTTTGTTTGCTAGTTCGGAAGCTGACTTTGAGCAATCGTTTCGGGATGCCTTGTTTCAGGTAGTTTCTATTATTACCACCACTGGGTTTATCTCAGCAGATTATACCACCTGGATTCCCGCATTGACCATCCTATTTTTTATGTTTATGTTTTTAGGAGCCTCTGCCGGGTCAACCGCGGGCGGGGTCAAGATCGTTCGCCACTTACTACTTTTAAAAAATGGCATTCTTGAGTTGAAAAGACAGATCCATCCGGCCGCTATCATCCCGGTTAGATTGAATAATAAAGCCGTAAGTCAGGAAATTACCTCAAATGTGCTGGCTTTCATTATGATATATCTTACAATTTATGTGATCAGCGCTGTTGTAATGGGATTGATTGGGTTGGACTTCGTAACCGCTCTAGGTAGTGTGGCTACCTCACTAGGGAACATTGGGCCCGGATTTGGCAGCGTAGGCCCGGCGCATAACTTTTCCCATATACCTGCTGCCGGCAAATGGTTCCTGTCATTTTTAATGCTGCTGGGGAGACTTGAACTTTTTACAGTGCTTATCCTGATCACTCCCTATTTTTGGAAGAGAAACTAATTATGGAGTTTAACGTTTATTGGGTACTAATAGCTGCCTCTGTCATTGTTATACTATCTTATTTTTTCAATGCATTGGCTCGTAAAACCAATGTGCCCTCGGTTTTGATGTTAATCGTCACAGGGTTTGGTATAAGTTTCTTTGTTGAATTTGATGGTGAAACTCTTCGCCCGACTCTGGAAACACTGGGGACCATCGGATTGGTTATGATCGTATTGGAAGCAGCTCTTGACCTGCACCTGGACAAGAAAAAAGCAGGACTTATCGGGAAGTCGCTTATTATCGCCCTGATCCTGTTGATCTTTACAACTTTCAGCATCGGCCTGATAATTAAGTTCTTCTTTGAAGTCAACCAGCGCGATGCCCTGGTATATGCGATTCCCTTGTCAATTATGAGTAGTGCCATTATTATTCCAAGTGTGGCCAATCTTATTGGAGAGGACAAGGAGTTTTTGGTAATTGAATCTGCTTTTTCCGATATCCTGGGCATCATGGTGTTTTATTTTATCATTGACACTGTGGAATTGACGGGCTTTCCCGCCATTAGTCTTCATATTGTGCAAAACATCGGACTAACAATTATAATTGCAGTTGCTATCGGTTATCTAATTATTATACTAGTTCAAAAAGTAACCGGGGAAGTAAAGCTATTTTTGCCCATAGCAGTACTGGTACTACTCTTCGCCACCGGCAAGTTATTCCACTTATCATCGTTGATGTTCGTGCTGGCATTTGGCTTGATGTTAAACAACATTGATTTGTTCTTCAAGGGGTTTTTAAAACGATATATTATCCCTGAAGCCTATCAGGAGCTGTTATCTGAAATTAAACTGATCACACTTGAAAGCTCTTTTTTAATCCGGACATTTTTTTTCATAGTCTTTGGGATGTCCATTACTTTGGACGGATTTAATCAACTCACAGTATTTATTGTGGCTATTCTGGCCCTGGCTATTATGTATCTTTTACGCTGGGCAGCGCTACGGCTTATTACCCCAAAACATGTATTCCCTGCATTGTATGTAGCTCCTCGAGGACTAATTACCATTCTACTATTCTATAGTATTCCTGCTCAGCACCTAATCCCTGATTTTAGTCCCGCAATCCTGTTCCTGGTTATCATTATCAGCAATTTAATCATGATGTACGGCTTGATTAAAAATAGCCGAGATCCTGAAAAAACCACTGGAGAACTTTTATATGAAGCCGATACCAAGGAAACAGAACAGAATAACTAATCATTTTTCTATGGTTCAATAATCCCAGCCTCCCATAGAAATACCGTTCGAGTGTATTATATTTAGTAAAATAGGTTATTCTTAAGGGTTGACTTCATTTCTTAATCAGCTGTCTATCAGCACTATGAATCATCAACATCAACAATATTACCACCGAATCAATGAGCTGGTCTTAGTTCATTTGACACCTGTTTTGGTTAATAAACTTGAAGGCCAGGTACAATTGATTAAGGAAGCCAAAAATAGTTTAGCGGACTATTACACCAACATCGGTCAAGAAGATGACAAAGTGGAGGTGTTGGAGATGCTCCGAAAAATGAAAACGCTAAAAGAGTCCCTGGCCCAATCTGTAAATAGTATTGAAGTAGCTAACGAAGACGCCGATCCGGATGAAGATTTCGATGAATATTTTACAGAACTGAAAAATTATACTGATACTCTTCCTGCAGCCTTGCTAGAGTATCAGAGTTTGGACAGGTTCCAGCCTTTCACAAATGACACGTTTCGCATCAAGGCTGGTAAAAGAATCAAAAAGTTTGCGCTTTTGCTGGGGTGGATCCCGCAAAGGGTCGTTAATTGGGTTAAAAATAAAACCGGTAAGCCGGTCAAGGAGATAAAGCCCTGGAAACACAGTATCCCGCTGCAAGGATTGGTGACCTACCATTTCAGGGACCTGTTTGTGGAACAATTGATAGATATAGTACAGGCAATTAATCGGGCAATTGCTGCCTCAACCCATGAACTTTATGAAGTAGAAGCCGGTCTGGATCAGAAATTCGCAAGTATGATTGGGGAAGAAAATCCGCAAGATATTTTGGTTAATTCCACAAATCACGACCACACTATTGATCAAATCCTATGTAAAGTAAATGAACTTGCCGAATCCATTCCAAGTATGACTGCTAACCGTCTGGAAAGGATTTATAGTATGTTCCAGATCAACTACGATATGGTTGGCACCATCGAGTTATCAGCCAAGAATTTCGAACCTACCGGTCTGGTGGCAGCCCATAAACTCGTAAGAAAAGTTTATATGAAAATGATGCATGGGTGGCGAAATACCCTGGCTGTATTATCTGATCGGTACAACTTCGATCACGAATTGTTCAAAACAAGGTTTACCAATCTCGAGCAGTACTTGTTTGTGAGTCAGAAACTCGAGACTAGAATTTCCGGGAAGATTCTCGGGGAAATTAATCAGATATCCGAATTCCTCTTAGCCAAGCAACGACAATTGGAGATCTCGTCAACTCAGGAGTTAGATTTTAAAAAAGCATTAAAAGAAATTCGATATGAAACCTCAAGGTTTTTAAAGCAATCAATTCCTGCTTGTATCCAATTGATTAGGGAACAAAATATTCCTGCATTGATAGAAAACCTTGAAATCAAAACCAAAAATCAAGTGTCGCAGCTTTCAGAAAGGCGATCCATGGTGAAAAATATTAGCTACGAGCATGCTATAAAAGAATCCGACATTCAAAAAATTGCGCCCAAAGACCTGATTACTTTCGAAGCATTGCCAGATTATTTAGAAAAAATACAATCGTTAAATACCGAGTTTACAGAAGTGATCGAGTCCACCCAACAGCAATTGATGGAGATTTCCAATATATGTGACTTTAATCTTGAGACCGCACTGGCTGCACTAGATGATGAATCTCAGCAGGATCGGGCCAAAACCATGTCAATAGAAGGTATTGAACGAGCCCACAGCCGCTTGCAAGATATAGTAGCAACTTTATCGGAATTAGCAACTACCGGAGATGAGACCATCCACACCGGTGTGGATGAGTTTAATAAAAGAATAATGGCTTTGAGCCAAATCGACCAAGCATTTGACACTCAGGTTCGGATTGCCAAAGCCATGGCAGTCGAGAAAACCAAGGCCTTTCGGGCTCATTTGATGGATCAACTCAAAAGGACAATCCCACGATTGATAACAAATTTAAAGAGGCGAGGGTTAATGCTGTATAAGAAGTATAGGGAAACTTCCCTAAAATATGGTATAGGTGACCGCTTACAGATACTAAATGCCGAGGTATCAGGATTTTTATCAGACACCGATCATACCGTGAGCAATATGCCCTTTGTCTATCAACGCTTATTTGAAATCAGTCCTTTGGACAATATCTATTTTTACGAACCTAGACAATTAGCTACTCTGGGTCTCCGAAAAGCCTTCGAAAACTGGGAAGAGGGTCATTATGGCGCAACTGCCCTGATTGCTGAAGCAGGGAGCGGAGCCACCACCTTGATACATTTCTTTTTACGGGAATTAAAAAGTACTATCCCAACCATTCGAATCAACACTGCTCAGCAAATTTATTCCAGGGATGATTTTTTTGAATTCTTTCAACAATTGTTTGAAACCGATAGTTTGACAGATACTGATGCCCTGGTAAACTACCTAAATACACTTGATGGAAAGCGAATAATCATATTAGAAGACCTGGAACATTTCTTTTTGAGGAAAGTTAATGGATTTGACTGCATCAAAATCATAATCGAGTTGACAACCCGAACCAATCAAAATATTTTTTGGCTTACCACCATAAATGAGTACAGTTATCAATATTTAGTCAAAACTGCCAACATTGATGACTATTTCTCTTACAATATAATTCTTAAGCCTCTTAGACCCAAACAAATGACGTCACTGATCCTAAAAAGGCACCGGGTGAGCGGGTTTAATATCAGTTTTAGGCCGCATAAATTGGATAGAAAAAACAGCAGGTTCCAAAATATGAACGAGGACCAACAGCAAGAATATTTAAAGAAAGATTTTTTTGCAAATCTTAACAGGATTGCTCAAAGCAATATCACCCTGGCTTTAATATATTGGCTTCGTGCGATAAAAGAGATCGATGATGATGCGATGTACCTCAGATCATTAAAAGCTATAGATTTTTCATTTCTAACTAAGCTGTCAGATGAAAAACTCTTTACTTTACATGCCATGCTTCTACATGACGGAATT